>NZ_JAMJFM010000062.1:0-53006 GCF_023544705.1 Streptomyces sp. MCA2 | reverse complement strand
ATCCGGATCGCCCTGGGTGATCCCAGGGCGATCCGGAATGCGCGCCCTAGTTGCGCCGGCCCCGGCCACCGCGGCGGCCGTCGTCACCCGCGCCGTCGTCCGCATCCTCGTCGGCGCGCGGGCCGAGCAGCTCGTCGGCGAGCGTCGGCAGATCGTCCAGCGGAGTCTCCTCCGCCCATTCGGGGCGCGGGCGGCTGCGCTGCGCGTTCTCCACGGGGCGGCCCGTCAGCGGGTCGATCTGCGGGAGTTCGCGGGTGCGCTCGACACGCGACTCGGCGGCGGAGCCGGTGGGCCGGTCCGACGCCGCGCCGTTGGCGGCCTCCGGTCCCTCCTTGCGGAACATCCACGGCGGCACCCGGTCGGCCGGGGCATCGTCCCGTACGGGCGGCAGCACGGCGGTCTCCGCCGCGTCGGAGCCGGCCCCGGGGCCGTCCCAGGCGTCCTGCGCATCCCGTACCGGCGGCAGCACCGCCGTCTCGTCCACCGCACCGGACACCTCGCCCTCCCCCGTACCGGGCCGGGGCAGGTACTCCGTCCGGTCGCTGTCCTCGGCGGGACCGGACGGGGCGGAGGCGTCGGGCGTGTCCTCTCCCAGCCGCTTCCGCAGATCCGCGACGTACGTCTCCGCAGTGGGCGCCTCGGCCGCTTCCTCGGCCTCGGCAGCCGCCTTGGCCTCCGCCGCGGCCGCCGCTTCGGCTGCCGCCACCCGGGCCTCCTCGGCGCGCAGCAGGGCCGTTTCGGCCTTGCGCTGCTTCTCCAGGCGGCGCTCCTCGGCCTCCTTGCGCAGCCGCGCCTCCTCCTCGTGCTGCTTGCGCAGCCGCTCCTGCTCGGCCTCGCGGGCCCGCTCCTCGGCCTCGCGCCGCTGCCGCTCCGCCTCGGCGGCCTGACGGGCCTCCTCGGCGCGCTTGCGGGCCTCCTCCGCCTGGCGGGCCTCCTCGCGCGCCCTGGCCTCCTCGGCCTCGCGGCGCTTGCGCTCCTCTTCCTCGGCACGCAGCTTGGCGAGCTGCTCCTGGCGCTCGCGCTCCAGGCGCTCCTCCTCCACCTTGCGCGCGGCCTCTTCCTCGGCCTTGCGGCGGGCCTCTTCCTCGGCGGCCTTACGGGCGTCGGCCTGCGCCTTGAGCTCGGCCTCGGACAACGGGAGCACCTGGTCGAGGCGGTGCCGTACGACGGTGGTGACGGCCGCGGGCTCCTGCCCGGCGTCGACGACCAGATAGCGCGCGGGGTCGGCGGCGGCCAGTGTCAGGAAACCGGCCCGGACCCGCTGGTGGAACTCGGCGGGCTCGGACTCCAGCCGGTCGGGTGCCTCGGTGAAGCGTTCCCGTGCGGTCTCCGGGGAGATGTCGAGCAGCACCGTCAGATGGGGGACGAGCCCGTCGGTGGCCCAACGGGAGATCCGGGCGATCTCCGTGGGCGCGAGGTTGCGCCCGGCGCCCTGGTAGGCGACCGAGGAGTCGATGTACCGGTCGGTGATGACGACCGCGCCGCGCTCCAGGGCGGGGCGGATGACGCTGTCGACGTGTTCGGCCCGGTCGGCGGCGAACATCAGCGCCTCCGCACGGTCCGAGAGCCCGGACGTCGAGACGTCGAGGATGATCGAGCGCAGTCGCTTGCCAATGGCGGTGGCGCCCGGCTCACGGGTCACCACGACCTCGTGGCCCTTGCCGCGGATCCACTCCGCGAGCGCCTCGACCTGGGTGGATTTCCCGGCGCCGTCGCCGCCTTCCAGGGCGATGAAGAAGCCGGTGGCGGCGGGCGCCTGGGCCGGGTCGCCGCCGCGCAGCGCCTCGCGCAGATCACGCCGCAGCGGTACGCCCTGCCGGTCGTCGACCTTGCCCAGCACCAGCGCGGCGACCGGCAGCAGCAGCGCGCCGACCAGCATCAGGGTGTAGGCGGCGCCGCCGTAGGCGAAGTTGAAGGTGCCGCTGCCGAGGTCGTGCGGGCCGATGAGGGCCGCGAGCAGCGGCGCGGCGATGGCGGCCAGCGCGACCGAGAGTCGTACGACGGCGTGCAGATGCTCGGTCGTACGGGCGGTGCGGGACTCCTCGGACTCCTGCTCCAGCAGCACATGCCCCGTATTGGCGGCGATACCGGCGCTGATGCCGGACAGCAGCGCGAGCACCAGCACCGTCGTCGGGTCCGGGACCAGCCCCATGGCCAGCAGCCCGACACCGGTGGCGGCCACCGCGAGGGCGAGCAGCCGGCGCCGGGAGAGCGCGGGCAGTACCCGCTGGGCGCAACGGATGCCGACGGCCGTGCCGCCGGTCAGCGCCAGCACCAGCAGGGCGAAGGCGGCCGGGCCGCCGGCCAGGTCGTAACCGTGCAGGACGGCGAGCGCGACGGCCGCGGCGATCGCGGCGGCCACCGCGGCGCAGGCCGTCACCAGCAGCGGGAGGGCGCCCGTACGGCCCTTGTCGGCGCCCGGCCGGGCCGTGCCGCTCTCCGGCTTCTCGCCCTGTCCCGGCTGTCCGGCTTTCGCTCCGGTGGTCTTCGGGCGGCGCAGCCCCTCCAGAGGGGAGCGCGGCCGCGGCGTCTGCACACCGGGGAGCTCGATGAAGTAGAGGATCGATACGGAGGCGGCGAACAGACCGGCGGCGACATACGAGCCGAGCGCGGCCTGGTGGAGCTGGAACCAGTCGATGCCGGTGCCCAGCAGCTTGCTGATGAGCGTGACGACCACCAGGGCGGCGGCCGCGATCGGCAGCGAGAGGAAAGCGGTGCGCAGCGAGAGGCGGCGCAGGGCGTCCATGTTGTCGGGGAGGGGCCGTACGGAGGCGCCCTCAGGGGGCGGCGCGGGCAGCAGCCCGGGGGCGGCACTCTCCCGCGCGACGGTCCACAAGCGTTCGGCGACGCCGGTGACGAAGACCGTGACCAGCAGCCACGCCAGCGCGTCGTCCGGCGTCCAGTCGATCCACAGGGGCGCGATGACCAGCAGCGCGAGCCGCAGCACATCCGCGCCGATCATCGTCCAGCGCCGGTCCAGCGGCCCCGAAGGCGCCGTCAGCGCCGACAGCGGGCCCAGCAGGACGGCCCCGAAGAGCAACGTCGCCAGCATCCGGGCCGCGAAGACCGTGGTGACCGCGAGGGCTGCACCCCGATAACCACCGCCGAAGACGGGTTCGCCGCCCAGCGGTACGTATAGCGCCGCCTGAAGGGCGAGCAGTACGAGGACAAGCATGGACAGGGCATCGCCGATGCCCCCGACAAATTGGGCGCTCCACAGTCGCTTCAGTGGGGGGAAGCGGAGCAGGGCTCGCACGGCGCGCTCGCGGGAATCCGCCGCTAGGGCGCCAGAAGTGGGGGTCACGACCGTTGGCTGCTCGGCACGCGTCATCCCGCCAGCCTAGCGGGACGGTGCGCGCCGTCGAGCGCCCACCCGAACAAACGGGCGGGCACACCGGAACTCATCCGCTGTGCCCGCCCATGTCCTGCGCTTTTACCGGCGCCGCCGGTGTGAGCGCAGGCCTCAGTCCTCCGCCGGCGCCGCCGTCTTCTTGGCCGCCGCCGTCTTGGCGGTGGCCTTCTTGGCGGTCGTCTTCTTCGCCGTGGTGGTCTTCTTCGCCGCGGTCTTCTTGGCGGTCGTCTTCTTCGCGGCCGTCTTCTTGGCCGGCGCCTTCTTGGCCGCCTTCTTCGCGGTCTTCTTCGCCGGCCCCTTGGCGCGCTTCTCCGCCAGCAGCTCGTAACCCCGCTCGGCGGTGACCGTCTCGACCTCGTCGTCCCGCCGCAGCGTCGCGTTGGTCTCGCCGTCGGTGACATACGCACCGAACCGGCCGTCCTTGACCACCACCGGCTTGCCGCTCACCGGGTCCGTGCCCAGCTCCTTCAGCGGCGGCTTGGCGGCGGCCCGCCCGCGCTGCTTGGGCTGTGCGTAGATCGCCAGCGCCTCGTCGGTCGTGATCGTGAAGAGCTGGTCCTCGGTCTCCAGGGAGCGCGAGTCGGTGCCCTTCTTGAGGTACGGGCCGTAGCGGCCGTTCTGCGCGGTGATCTCCACGCCCTCGGGGTCCTTGCCGACGACGCGCGGCAGCGACATCAGCTTGAGCGCGTCCGCCAGGGTCACGGTGTCCAGGGACATCGACTTGAAGAGCGAGGCGGTGCGCGGCTTGACCGCGTTCTTGCCGGTCTTCGGGGTGCCCTCGGGCAGGATCTCGGTGACGTACGGGCCGTAGCGGCCGTCCTTGGCGACGATCTGGTGGCCGCTCTCCGGGTCCATGCCCAGCTCGAAGTCACCGCTCGGCTTGGCGAGCAGCTCCTCCGCGTACTCCACGGTCAGCTCGTCGGGCGCCAGGTCGTCGGGGACATCGGCGCGCTGATGGCCCTCGGCGTCCTTCTCCCCACGCTCGACGTACGGGCCGTAGCGGCCGACCCGCAGCTTGATGTCCTCGCTGACCGGGAAGGACGAGATCTCCCGGGCGTCGATCGCGCCCAGGTCCTCGACCAGCTCCTTCAGACCGCCGAGGTGGTCGCCGTCGCCGTTGCCGGCGTCCGCGGCACCGCCCTCGCCGTGTCCCTCGCCGTAGTAGAAGCGCCGCAGCCACGGCACGGACTGCGCCTCACCGCGCGCGATGCGGTCGAGGTCGTCCTCCATCCGGGCGGTGAAGTCGTAGTCGACCAGCCGGCCGAAGTGCTTCTCCAGGAGGTTGACCACCGCGAAGGAGAGGAAGGACGGGACGAGCGCGGTGCCCTTCTTGAAGACATAGCCGCGGTCGAGGATCGTGCCGATGATCGACGCATAGGTCGACGGACGGCCGATCTCGCGCTCTTCCAGCTCCTTGACCAGCGTGGCCTCGGTGTAGCGGGCGGGCGGCTTGGTGGCGTGCCCGTCGGCGGTGATCTCCTGCGCGGCCAGCGCATCGCCCTCGGCGACCTGCGGCAGCCGACGCTCGCGGTCGTCGAGCTCCGCGTTGGGGTCGTCGGCGCCTTCCACGTAGGCCTTGAGGAAGCCGTGGAAGGTGATGGTCTTGCCGGACGCACTGAACTCGGCGTCCCGGCCGTCGGCGGCACGGCCACCGATCTTGACGGTGACGGAGTTACCGGTCGCGTCCTTCATCTGGGAGGCGACGGTCCGCTTCCAGATCAGCTCGTAGAGCCTGAACTGGTCGCCGGTCAGGCCGGTCTCGGCCGGGGTGCGGAAGCGGTCGCCGGAGGGGCGGATCGCCTCGTGCGCCTCCTGGGCGTTCTTGACCTTGCCGGCGTAGGTGCGCGGCTTGTCCGGCAGGTAGTTCGCGCCGTACAGGTGCGTCACCTGCGCCCGGGCCGCGGCGACCGCGGTGTCCGAGAGCGTGGTGGAGTCCGTACGCATATAGGTGATGAAGCCGTTCTCGTACAGCTTCTGCGCGACCTGCATCGTGGACTTGGCGCCGAAGCCGAGCTTGCGGCTGGCCTCCTGCTGGAGGGTGGTCGTACGGAACGGCGCGTACGGCGAGCGGCGGTAGGGCTTGGACTCGACCGAGCGCACCGCGAAGTCGGTGTTCTCCAGGGCGGCGGCGAGCGCGCGGGCGTTCGCCTCGTCCAGATGGAGGACGTCGTTCTTGAGCTGCCCGTTGGCACCGAAGTCACGGCCCTGCGCAATACGGCGGCCGTCGACGGAGTTCAGGCGGGCGGTCAGCACCGACGGGTCGCTGGCGTCGCCGGCGCGCCCCGTCGAGAAGGTGCCGGTCAGGTCCCAGTACTCGGCGGAGCGGAACGCGATGCGCTCGCGCTCCCGCTCGACGACGAGACGGGTCGCGACGGACTGCACGCGGCCGGCCGACAGCCGGGGCATGACCTTCTTCCACAGGACCGGCGAGACCTCGTAGCCGTAGAGGCGGTCGAGGATACGGCGGGTCTCCTGGGCGTCGACCAGCTTCTGGTTCAGGTCGCGCGGATTGGCGACGGCCTCGCGGATCGCGTCCTTGGTGATCTCGTGGAAGACCATCCGGTGGACGGGGACCTTGGGCTTGAGGATCTCCTGGAGGTGCCAGGCGATGGCCTCGCCCTCCCGGTCCTCATCTGTGGCGAGGTAGAGCTCGTCGGACTCGGCCAGCAGCTCCTTGAGCTTCTTGACCTGGTCCTTCTTGTCACTGTTGACGACATAGATCGGCTGGAAGTCGGCGTCGACGTTCACGCCGAGGCGGGCCCAGGGCTCGCCCTTGTACTTCGCCGGGACCTCTGCGGCGCCGTTGGGCAGGTCACGGATGTGCCCGACGCTGGCCTCGACCACGTAGCCAGGGCCGAGGTAGCCCTTGATCGTCTTCGCCTTGGCAGGCGACTCGACGATGACGAGTCGGCGGCCGCCGCCGTCTGCGGTCTCGCTGGTCGGGGACAACTTCGCTCTTCTCTCCGGTCGACGCTGGAAATGCCCCCCGGCCGGACGCCGGGGTGCACTGCGGTGACGCTTGACGCTGCGGAGTGTGACGGTACCTCCCGGCCCCGTGTCAAACGGAAAAACCCCGCAACGCCACTCGAACGGTAACCCGACTACATGCCTTCATGCCGCCCGGACCGCATCAGGCGCTCGCCACGGGCCCGGGACGCACCTTGTGGATCATGGCGGGGCCGCGCTGCACCCCGGCGCCCACCTCGGCCGTTCCCCGCGCACCGCGGCTCGGGCGCCGTCGGTGATGTCACACAGTGACGGATCCCCGGCGCATCGCCCCTCGCCCCGGAGCCGCACACCGCACCGTCCGCGGGCCGACGACCGTCACAAGGCGGCGGCCGGATGCCGTCATTGCCTTGATACAGCACGTAAGCGGGCTGGCAGGATGGATACGGCACGGCTCGCCGTTCGAGTCGAGTACTGCCGTCATCACGCACCCTCGGGGGGACCTCACCCATGGCGAACCAGTACCCCGGACCGCCGCCGGATCAGCCGCCCGGTCAGCCCGGCCAGAACCCCTACGCCGCCCCGGACGACGGCCGGCCCGCCGATGCCGGATACGGCTACCCGCAGGGCGGCCGCCCCGGGGACCCCGGGTACGGCTATCCGCAGGCCGGCTCGCAGCCCCAGCCCCAGCCCGGATACGGCTACCCGAACGATGTCCCGCAGCCGCCGCCCGCGCCCGGTTTCCCGCCGAGCACCGCGCCGCAGCCGGCGCCCGGTGGGTTCCAGGGCGTCCCCGGCGGGTTCCAGAGCGGCCCCGGGGGATTCCAGGGCGGGGCCCAGCCCGGCGGGATGGCGCTGGCGCTGGGCGATATAGCGGTGACCGGGGACACGGTCGTCACACCCGCCGGGCCGATGCCGCTCAAGGGCGCGATATGGACGGCGACCGACATGTCGCGGACGGAGGAGAAGACGCCGGCGCACGCGGTCGTGCTCGCCATCGTCTTCTTTTTCTTCTGTCTGCTCGGTCTGCTCTTCCTGCTGATGAAGGAGCGGGTGACCACGGGCTTCGTGCAGGTCACGGTCAACAGCGGTGGCCGGCACCACTCCACGATGATCCCGGTGCAGTCACGCGAGCAGGTGCTGTTCGTGCTCAACCAGGTCAACTACGCCCGGTCGCTGAGCGTGTGAGCCCCGGGGAATCCCGGGGTCCCGGGGAGTCCTGGGGTCCCGGGGAGTCCTGGGGCCCCGCCGCGCCCGTGGAGCCCACGAGGGCGATGCCCGTGGAGCCCACGGGGGCGTCGATCCGGACCCGTACCGTCCGCCGGGCATCGATCGCTCTCGGCGTCGGGGCGTCGGCCGCCGTCTATCTCTGGCACACCGATCCGCACCAACCGGGGCAGTTGCTGATCCCGTGCCCGTTCAAATGGGCCACCGGGCTGTTGTGCCCGCTGTGCGGCGGGACGCGGATGGCGTACGACCTGATGCACGGCGACGTCGTGACGGCCTTCCATGACAACGCCGTGCTGCTCGTGCCGGCCGGGCCGGCCGTCGCGTACGCCGTCGGGCGCTGGCTGGTCGCGGGGCTCGGCGGACGCGTCCACCGGCCACGGCTCTCGGCCCGCGGCAATGCCGTGGTGCTCGGCATTGCCGCGGTGTGGATGGTCACCCGCAACCTGGTCTCGTAGGGGGCGACACCCCCTACGAGACGTCCCGGAGGGTCCGGCCGCTGTCCCGGACCCTCGTGCGTCAGCGGACGGTGACCTTGACCACCGGCGAGACGGTGCTGCCGGCGCCCATACGCAGCTGGTTGACGCCCTTGATGCCGAGCTTGACCCGTACCGAGTACGTGCCGCTGGCGTTGACCGGCGTCTGAGCGGGCAGCGAGACCCACTTCGTGCCCTGCTTCTGCTGGACGGTGACCTTGGTGCCGGCCTTGATGCCCTTGGCGGTGCCGGAGATCCGGAACTCCTGCCAGGCGTTGACGGTGGTCGCGCTGGCCTTGGCCGTCAGGGCCGCGGCGGCCGGGGCGGTGGCCACGACGGGCGTGGGCGAGTGGAGGTCCTGCGGCGCGGCGAAGGCGGCGGCCGAGCCTCCGGCGAGGAGGGAGACGGCGATGGTGCCGACGGCGACGTAGCGGAATGCACGGTTCATGTGGGTTCCTCACTGAAGGGTCGTGAGCCTGCCGGTCGTTGCTGACCTTCACTGAGGAACATGTCCGTCGGCCCGGAATAGTTCCCGCGTACCGCCACACATCGGCCATCCGTCACAGAACTGGCCGGAAGTGAACGTAGCGACTCGCAACGGGAGTTGTGGGCGGCGCCCCGTACCGGCGGTACGGGCCCGACGGCACACAGCGGCTCGGGCACCACAGCTCCCCGGCCCCGGCTCAGCAGCCAGGGCTACCCGGCTCCCGGCTCCCGGCTCCCGGCTCCCGGCTCCCGGCTCCCGGCTCCCGGCTCCCGGCTCCCGGCTACAACGCTGCCAGCAACCAGCCGCCCGTGGCCAGGAACACCACCCCGGACAGCAGCGCCGTCACGGTGGCCACCGGGCGGCTGACGCCCTCGGCGACCGGCGCTCCGGTCCGTGCGCAGACGCCCGTCCACACCAGCAGTCCGGCGCCGAACAGCGCGAACGCCGCACCGGCAAATACCTCGGGTCCACTCTCCATGCGGGCAGCGTGGCACCCCACGACGGCATCCCGGCGAACGCCGGATGAACGACGTCCGCTCGCTCCGCACCGCTCCCCCGGCCTCCGTCAGCCGCCCGCGGCAACCGGCTCCAGGAACCCCTGCTCGACCAGCGTCCGGATCGAGGCCGGCGTACGGTCCCGCAGCAGCACCGGGTCCTCGCCGACGAGTTGGGCGATGGCGTCCAGAATCCGCCCGGCCGGGAGCGAGCCGTCACTCACCCCCGCGAAGCCCGCGGCGACCGTGTCCACCTTCGTCGCCCGCCGCATACCGCGGTTCTGCCGCAGCACCACATGCTCGGGGTCCTCCGCCCCGGGCAGCCCGACCTGCTCCTGCACCACTTCGTCGGCGAGCCGGAAGTGGCCGGCCAGCAGCGCCGCGTCGTCCGTGGCCCGCAGATAGTCCTGGCGGGCGAAGTGCCGTACGACCGACTCCCCCAGCGGCTGTTCCACCGGATGCGGCCATTCCTCGACCGTGACGGACGGGGCGTCCGATCCGGACTTGCGCAGGGTGATCCAGCCGAAGCCGATGGCCTTGGTTCCGCGTGCCTCGAATTCGTCGAGCCAGGCGTCGTACCGCGCGGCATACTCCTCGTCGCCGGTGCGGTGGTCACCGGCGTCACGCAGCCACAGCTCGGCGTACTGGGTGATGTCCTGCACCTCGCGCTGCACGATCCAGGCGTCGCAGCCGCGCGGCACCCAGGAACGCAGCCGGTCGTGCCAGTCCTCGCCCGCCACATGCTGCCAATTGGCCAGCAGCTGGCAGTATCCGCCGTCGTTGAGATGCGCGGCGGACTGCTGGACGAGCGTCCGGCACAGGTCGTCACCGCCCATGCCGCCGTCGCGGTAGGTGAGGCGGGCGCCGGGCGAGATCACGAACGGCGGGTTGGACACGATCAGGTCGTACGTCTCGTCACCGACGGGCTCGAACAGCGAGCCCTCCCGCAGGTCGGCCGGCCCCGCCCCGGAGAGCGCCAGGGTCAGCGCGGCGATCCGCAGCGCCCGGGGGTTGAGGTCCGTGCCCGTGACATGGGTGGCGTGCTGCGCGGCATGCAGCGCCTGGATGCCGGAGCCCGTGCCGAGATCGAGCGCTTTGGTGACCGGCCTGCGGACCGTGAGCCCGGCGAGGGTCGTGGACGCTCCGCCGACGCCGAGCACCAGTTCCGCGCGGCCCCGTTCCCCGACGCCCCGGATGCCGCCGGCGCCGCCGACCGCACAGCCCAGGTCGGAGACGATCCACCAGTCCTGCTCCTCGGGGCCGCTGTACGGGCGCACGTCCACGCTCGCACGCAGCTCCTCGCCGTCCTGCACCAGCCAGCCGTCGGCGAGGCAGTCCGCGACCGGCAGCGCGGCCTGCGCCCGCCGCAGCTCCACCGGGCGCTGCAACAGGAACAGCCGCACCAGGGTCTCCAACGGGCTGTCGCCGCGAGTCGCCCGCAGGGCGGGGACGGTCTCGCTGCGCGCCAGCGCGGCATAGGCCGGCGCGCCGAGCAGATCCAGCAGCCCGTCGGCGGTGAAGGCGGCGGCCAGCAACGCCTCGCGCAGCCGGGCGGTGCGGGCGTTGCTCTCGGGGTCCTGGACATCAGCGGTGGGGAGGTGCGTACTCACACCCACCATTGTCGGCCCTGCCACCGACAATCGGCGACGGCCCGGCGCCACACCCTTCTCGGGCGCGTCGCCGGGCCGTACGGAGCCGTTGCCGTTCGCGTGCGCCGCGGGCTCTCCCCGCGGGTGCGGACGCTCCTGCCGTTACGACTTCTTGGACTGCGTGGGAGCCGGGGCGCCGGACGCGGCCGGGTTCTGGCAGCCCTTCTGGGCGGCCATCGCCTTGCCGACGTCGCCGGCCTCCAGGTTCTTGAAGGCTGCCTCGCTCTGCTTGTTGAGTTTGTTGATGCCGCTGGAGAGATCGCGCAGACCGTCCGCGAACTTGAGCTTGTCCGAGGTGTCGAGTTTGTTGACCTGCTTCTGGAGGTCCGCGTAGCCCTTGGACAGTGAGTTGAGCTCCTTGACGGCGTTCTGCTGGGCCTGCTTGCCCTGTTCGGTCGGCGGCGGCCCGGCCTTCTCCAGGGACTTGGCCAGCGAGGAGTAGGCGCTGGAAATCTTCTGGAAGGCCGCCGAGTCCGTCTGCTGGACCTTCTTGGAGTCCGTGCTGCCGTCATCGGCCGTCTGCATGGCGCCGTTGGCGTCCTGGATCTGCTTGAACTGAGCCTGCGCAGGGTCGCAGAAAGTCTTCGCCCAGTCATTGAGCTTCTTGTTGCTGTCGTCGCTGCAGCCGGTCAGCGCGAGCACCAGTGCCGCACCGCCGGACAGTGCAGCCACAAGCTTCTTGTTCACCGGATTGGTCCCTTCCATGGCTCTCGGCCCCGGAACATACACGTCCAAAGGGCCTGGGCCACCGGTCGGGCATCCCCTCCGGCCCTCATTGCAGCCATTTGCACCAAGGACCGCAGGGCCACCCGGGCATGCGGAAGGCGGGTGGCCGGCAGCTGCAAAATACGCCGTCCACCCGCCCAGTTGAGCGGTCCGCGAGGCCTTCGGGAGGTCCTTTCCGGCTAGGACGCCACCGCCGTCTCGGCCGACTTGGCGATGCTTTCCGGATCTTCGGAGTTGTCTTCGTCACCTACGGCGATTCCCCGCCGCTTGGAGACGTAGACCGAACCGACGATGACGGCGATCGCCAGCACCGAGACCACGATCCGTACGCCGACGCTCTTGTCCTGGCCGTACGAGAACTTCACCACAGCGGGCGCGATCAGCAGCGCCACCAGGTTCATGACCTTCAGCAGCGGGTTGATCGCCGGTCCCGCGGTGTCCTTGAACGGGTCACCCACGGTGTCACCGATGATCGTCGCGGCATGTGCCTCGCTGCCCTTGCCGCCGTGGTGGCCGTCCTCGACGAGCTTCTTGGCGTTGTCCCACGCGCCACCGGAGTTGGCGAGGAAGACCGCCATCAGCGTGCCGGTGCCGATCGCGCCCGCCAGGAACGAACCGAGCGCGCCGACGCCGAGCGAGAAGCCGACCGCGATCGGGGTGAGCACCGCCAGCAGCCCGGGGGTGGCCAGCTCACGCAACGCGTCCTTGGTGCAGATGTCGACGACCCGCCCGTACTCGGGCTGTTCGGTGTAGTCCATGATCCCGGGGTGCTCGCGGAACTGCCGGCGCACCTCGAAGACCACCGCTCCCGCCGACCGCGACACCGCGTTGATCGCCAGCCCGGAGAACAGGAAGACGACCGAGGCGCCGAGGATCAGCCCGACCAGGTTGTTGGGCTGCGAGATGTCCAGGCTCAGCCCCATCCCGCCGGCGGCGTTGCCGACCTCCCGTACGGCGGTGGCGATCGCGTCCCGGTACGAGCCGAAGAGCGCGGCCGCGGCCAGTACGGCGGTCGCGATGGCGATGCCCTTGGTGATGGCCTTGGTGGTGTTGCCGACCGCGTCCAGGTCGGTCAGCACCTGCGCGCCGTCGCCGGTGACGTCACCGGACATCTCCGCGATGCCCTGCGCGTTGTCGGAGACCGGACCGAAGGTGTCCATCGCCACGATCACGCCGACGGTGGTCAGCAGGCCGGTGCCGGCCAGGGCCACCGCGAACAGCGCCAGGATGATGGAGGCACCGCCCAGCAGATACGCCCCGTACACGGCCAGGCCGATCAGCACCGCCGAGTAGACGGCCGACTCCAGGCCGATCGAGATACCGGCGAGCACGACCGTGGCCGGGCCGGTCAGCGAGGTCTTCCCGATGTCCCTGACGGGCCGCCGGCTGGTCTCGGTGAAGTAGCCGGTCAGCTGCTGGATCAGCGCGGCCAGCACGATGCCGATGGCGACCGCCACCAGCGCCAGCATGCGCGGGTCGCCGCTGTGGCCCAGCACCTCGGTGTCGGTGACACCGGTCAGGTCGGCGTAGCTGGACGGCAGGTAGGTGAACACCGCGATGGCCACCAGCACCAGCGAGATGCCCGCGGAGATGAAGAAACCGCGGTTGATCGCCGTCATGCCGCTGCGGTCGCTGCGCCGGGGCGCGACGACGAAGATGCCGACCATCGCGGTGAGCACCCCGATGGCCGGGACCAGCAGCGGGAAGGCGAGCCCGGCGTCGCCGAAGGCCGCCATGCCCAGGATGAGGGCGGCGACCAGGGTCACCGCGTACGACTCGAAGAGGTCGGCCGCCATACCGGCGCAGTCACCGACGTTGTCGCCCACGTTGTCCGCGATGGTCGCGGCGTTGCGCGGGTCGTCCTCGGGGATGCCCTGCTCGACCTTGCCGACGAGGTCGGCGCCGACATCCGCGGCCTTGGTGAAGATGCCACCGCCGACCCTCATGAACATCGCGATCAGCGCGGCGCCGAGACCGAATCCCTCCAGCACCTTGGGCGCGTCGACCGCGTACACGAGCACCACGCAGGACGCGCCGAGCAGGCCCAGCCCCACGGTGAACATGCCGACGACGCCACCGGTACGGAATGCGATCTTCATTGCCTTGTGCGAGACGGCCGTAAGATCCTTTTTCCCGGTGTCCCCCGCGGCCGGAGTGGCTTCCCGGGCGGCCGCCGCCACACGCACATTGCTGCGCACGGCGAGCCACATGCCGATATAGCCGGTGGCCGCGGAGAATCCGGCGCCGATCAAGAAGAAGGCGCTGCGTCCGGCGCGCTGCGTCCAATTGTCCGCGGGCAGCAGCATGAGCAGGAAGAACACCGCGACGGCGAATACGCCGAGGGTCCGCAACTGCCGTGCCAGGTAGGCATTTGCGCCTTCCTGCACG
The DNA here is from genome assembly GCF_023544705.1 of Streptomyces sp. MCA2. Lineage (NCBI taxonomy): Bacteria > Bacillati > Actinomycetota > Actinomycetes > Kitasatosporales > Streptomycetaceae > Streptomyces > Streptomyces sp. MCA2. The sequence goes on along the minus strand of NZ_JAMJFM010000062.1, from coordinate 39,261 downwards.
GCCGCCGCGATCTTCTTCATACTGTCGGTTCCCTCACCGGCCGCGAGCACTTGGCGGACCAGCACCGCCGCGACGGCCAGCGCCGCCAGGGCGACCACGGCGATCACCAGCACGATGCCGCGGTTGCCCGCCGTAAGTGAGGGCCCCGCCAGAAAAGTGGGGGTGTCAAGCAACTGAGGGGTGTAAGGCCCCGCCATTCGTCCTCCTTGACGTTTGGCACATGGGCGCGCGGAAGCACGCTCAGGCGTCCTGAGCAAGATGTGGACGGATTGTAGGGAGCCACGGTTGATCAAAACAGTACGCGTCAAAGGGAATTCGCCGTGAGCAGCGAAGATCAAAAGGTCGACGCCACACGGAATTCGCCCGGACGAAGGAATGCGACGAATTCGCTGACCACCGCCTGATGATCTCTCTGTCGTACTGATCGCCCATTGATCGCAAACTGATCGTCGCTGCTCAAGGACATCGCCTCGGAGCCTGCGGCGATGGGGGCTTGCGTGACGCCGGAGAGAATTGATCCACCCGTATACGACCGAACGGGTGCCCCGCAGCGCGCGGACCGCTCCTCCGCACCCGATGAGAGACCGTCAGATCGAGTCCGGATCGCAACCCATGAGGGTTGGTGGGCGGGGGCGGGGCGGGGGCCGGGACAGGCGCAGGGGCGATGGGCGGGAGCAGGGGCTGGGGCCGGGACAGGGGCGATGGTGGGCGGGGCCGAGGCAGGGGGCGGCGACGGTCGGCCGCCGCGGGTTGTCCGGGGTCGGCCTACGGTGCCGCGCGTGCTGCGGTCAGCAGAGGCCGTCGGACAGCGAAGGCCGCGTCGGGCAGCGGCGGCCCGCTCGTGGCACGGTGGGGACAGTGAGGAGGGGCGAGCCCTGCCGCGGGCCGCCCCGGGGGCGACGTCGCTCAGCTCACCATCGCGTCGGCCGGCCCCGTCGGGCAGCATGAGGGAGCCGACGGGCAAGATCGAGAAAAACCGGCGGTCCGGGTGCCGGACGCCGGATGGGGGCGCGAGCCCGATCAGCTCACGCGAGCGGCCGGGATGCGAGCGGCCGGGATGCGAGCGGTCGGAATGCGAGCGGTCGGAATGCGAGCGGTCGGAATGCGCTCGACCGGGACGCTGCCGACCGGTCCATGAGGGCAGCAGGCGCAACGACGTGTGCCCCGCCGGCCACGGACCGTACGCCGCGGCTTCCAGGGCATCCCACAAGGCGCTCCGCCGGAGCGCTACGGCAGGACAGCAGCCGTAGCGGTGGGCCAGGTCATGCGGATCAGTCCGCCGTCCTTGCCCGCGGTCACCTCGACATCGTCGACCAGTCCGCTGATCACGGCGAGGCCCATTTCGTCCTCGCCCTCGGCGTCGCTCTCCGCGGCGCCCCCGGTCTCGTCGGCGCCCCCGGACGTGCCGGAGTCGCCGGACACCCCGTCGCCCACCTCGATCGAGAACTTCTTCTCGTCCTCGATCAGCAGGACACGGACGGGCTCCGCGATGTCATGGCTCTCGTGCAGCCCCACAGCCCGGCTGCACGCCTCACCGACGGCGAGCCGTACCTCGTCCAGCACGGCCTCGTCCACCCCCGCGCGCCGTGCCACGGCAGCCGCGACCAGACGTGCGGTGCGGACGTGCTCGGGAAGGGCGCTGAAGCGAAGTTCGACGGTGGCCATGCCATCCCCCTCGTTATGCGGGCGTGCGGCGCAGGGGGCCGGACACCGTGTCCGGAACCCCCCACTGCTTCCTCCCCCCGCACCTGATGGCACGGGGGACCGGCGAAGTCGTCAGTCAGTAGCTGCGACGGCTTCGTCGACCGAGGTGTGAATCGGGAACACCTTGGTCAGTCCGGTGATACGGAAGATCTTGAGAATGCGCTCCTGGTTGCAGACCAGGCGCAGCGAGCCCTCATGGGCACGCACCCGCTTGAGTCCGCCGACCAGCACGCCGAGCCCAGTGGAGTCGAGGAAGTCGACACGTTCCATGTCCACCACGAGGTGGTAGCTTCCGTCGTTCACAAGCTCGACCAGCTGCTCCCGCAGCTTGGGCGCGGTGTATACATCAATCTCGCCACCGACCTCGACGACCGTACGGTCGCCAACGGTCCGGGTCGACAGGGACAGGTCCACGGATCCTCCAGCACCTTGCTATCGAGCGGTCGCCCCCCTGGGGCCTCCCCACCGAAGGTAGGGGCGGATCTGGCAGCCGCGATGGCATTCAATCACTTACCGGCAGGCGTGCACGACGCCCTTTGAGCATTGTCCGTCACTCCGGTGACACACTCGGTGCCGATGGCCTCCAATCCAGTCCCGCCGGATGCGGGCGCGCGCCCTTCCCCAGGCATGATTCTCGAACGTCTCGCCCGGGGCGCGACCCGCGCTGCGCGCATCACTCATACGGAGCACTTGCCCCCGCGCATCGGCCGCCATGCCGACTGGCCGGAACAGATCCGGCCGGAAGTGATCGATGCCATCCGTTCGGCCGGAATCGAGCGTCCCTGGGCCCACCAGGCACGGACATCCGAACACGCGCTGCGCGGCGAGTCGGTCGTCGTCGCCACCGGCACCGCCTCGGGGAAGTCCCTGGCGTATCTCGCGCCGGTCCTCTCCACGCTCCTGGACGGTTCCGAGGCCCCGAACGGGCGGGGCGCCACGGCCCTGTATCTGGCCCCCACGAAGGCGCTGGCAGCCGATCAGCGGCGTGCCGTACGCGAACTGGCCGCCCCGCTGGGCACCGCGGTGCGGCCCGCGGTCTACGACGGCGACACCCCCGTCGAGGAGCGCGAGTGGGTCCGCCAGTACGGCAACTACGTCCTGACCAACCCCGACATGCTGCATCGGGGCATCCTGCCGGCGCACGCCCGCTGGTCCTCCTTCCTGCGCGCGCTGCGCTATGTCGTCATCGATGAATGCCACAGCTACCGCGGCGTCTTCGGCTCCCATGTCGCGCAGGTCATCCGCCGGCTGCGCCGCATCTGCGCCCGGTACGGCTCCGAGCCGGTGTTTCTGCTCGCCTCCGCCACGGCCGCGAAGCCGGCGCAGGCCGCGACCCGGCTCACCGGTCTGCCCGTGGTGGAGATCACGGAGGACACCTCGCCGCGCGGCGAGTTGGTCTTCGCGCTCTGGGAGCCGCCGCTGACCGAACTCCACGGCGAGCAGGGCGCCCCGGTCCGCCGGACCGCGACCGCCGAGACCGCGGATCTGCTCACCGACCTGGCCGTCCAGGGCGTACGCACCGTCGCCTTCGTCCGCTCCCGGCGCGGCGCCGAGCTGATCGCCCTGATCGCGCAGGAGCGGCTCGCGGAGGTGGACCGCTCGCTGCCCGGGCGGGTCGCCGCTTACCGGGGCGGATATCTGCCCGAGGAACGCCGCGCCCTGGAACGCGCCCTGCACAACGGCGATCTGCTCGGCCTGGCCGCCACCACCGCGCTCGAACTGGGCGTGGACGTCTCCGGTCTGGATGCCGTGGTGATCGCCGGATATCCGGGGACCCGGGCGTCCCTGTGGCAGCAGGCCGGCCGGGCGGGCCGTTCGGGGCAGGGGGCGCTCGCCGTGCTCGTGGCCCGCGACGACCCGCTGGACACCTATCTCGTCCACCACCCCGAGGCGCTCTTCGACCAGCCCGTCGAGTCCACCGTCCTCGACCCCGACAACCCCTACGTGCTCGCCCCGCACCTGTGCGCGGCCGCCGCCGAACTCCCGCTCACGGAATCCGACTTCGTGCTCTTCGGGCCCGCGGCCGGCGGTCTGATGCCGCAGCTGGAGACCGCGAACCTGCTGCGGCGGCGCGCCAGGGCCTGGCACTGGACGCGCCGTGAGCGGGCCGCCGACCTCACCGACATCCGTGGCCAGGGCGGCCCGCCGGTGCAGATCGTGGAGGCCGGCACCGGGCGGCTGCTCGGCACCGTGGACGCCGCCGCCGCGCACACCACCGTCCACGACGGCGCGGTCCACCTCCACCAGGGCCGTACCCATGTCGTCCAACACCTCGACCTGGCCGACAACGTGGCGCTCGTCGAGGAGGCCAGTCCGCCCTATTCCACGACTGCCCGCGACACCACCGCCATCGCCGTCCTCGAGACCGACACGGAGATCCCGTGGGGCGATGGCCGGCTGTGCTTCGGGTCCGTCGAGGTCACCAATCAGGTCGTCTCCTTCCTGCGCCGCAAACTGATCACCGGCGAGATCCTGGGCGAGACCAAGCTCGATCTGCCGCCCCGTACGCTGCGCACCCGTGCGGTGTGGTGGACGGTCACCGAGGACCAACTCGACGCCGCCTGCGTCAACCCCGAGCAACTGGGCGGCGCCCTGCACGCCGCGGAACACGCCTCCATCGGCATGCTGCCGCTCTTCGCCACCTGCGACCGCTGGGACATCGGCGGCGTCTCGATTCCCCTCCACCCGGACACTCTGCTGCCGACCGTCTTCGTCTACGACGGCCATCCGGGCGGCGCCGGATTCGCCGAGCGCGCCTTCCACACGGCCGCCGCCTGGCTCACCGCCACCCGCGACGCCATCGCCTCCTGCGAATGCGAGGCCGGCTGCCCTTCCTGCATCCAGTCGCCCAAGTGCGGCAACGGCAACGACCCGCTCCACAAGCGGGGAGCCATCCGGTTGCTGGGCGAGCTGTTGCGCGGGGCGCCACGGGGGACGTGACAGGGGTGCCGCCACGGGCGGGGCCCTGACCTCGGCAGCCGTGGCGGGCCGGGCCCGCACCGGGTCGCCGTGCCCCGCCGGCCCCGCACGGGCCCGTACCCGCGAGGTGAACGGGCTGCGGCCCGCTTCGGCCGAGACATCGGCGACCGGCCCGGCCACCGCACAGCGCACCAGGCGGGTGTGCTGCGCGGCCGCCACCCGGCGGGCCGCCGCACAGGCGGCGACCGGGCCCTGAAGTGTGTGATCCGCGGCGGCCAGCGCCGCCAGGTCCGCGGCGCCGCCCGCCCGGTGCCGTGCCGTGACGGCCTGTCCGACGACGATCAGGGCCACGAAGACCGCGCACAGCGCCGCCGCCGCGAAGACCGTCCAGACCGTCGCCGAGCCCTCATCGACGCACCGTCTCCTCTGCAAGAGCCACCGCCTCCCCTCCGACCCGGACCGTCAGCTGCCCCACACCGGGCAGTTCGGCGTCGACCCGTACGCGCACCAGGTCGCCCTCCCGCGTCAGCGCGATCCGCGCGCCCCGTGGAGCCGCCCCCCGCGCCGCCGAGAGCGCCGCCGCCCGTGGTTCCGACCGTGCCGCGGCACGCGCGCCGGCCCGCGCCGCGTCCACACACTCGATACGGGCACAGACCGCCATCAGCCCCCAGATGAGCGCCGCCACCACCGCCACCAGCACGGGCAGGACCACGGCGGCCTCCGCCGTCACAAATCCGGCGTCCCGCGCGCCCCGCGGGACGCCCCGGGTCCTGGGCCCGGGGGCCCGGGGACGCGGGACCCCGCGATCAGAACTGGACATTGATCGCCCTCTCGAGCACCGACTGGAGCAGCGCCTTCACCGGTCCGCTCGTCACGACCTTGTAGAGCACGGCCGCCAAGGCGCAGGCCGCGAGCGTCCCCACGGCGTACTCCGCCGTGGTCATCCCCCGGTCGTCGGCCCCGAGCGCACGCAGCTCCGCCCACCACCGCCGGAACATTCCACCCCGAAACATTGCATCCCCCTTTGTGTGACCTCTGTGTGTGACCTCTTTTGAACGGCCTCGGATGAACAGCCTCGGATGAAGGGCCTCTGGCATGACCGGTGGCGGGTCTCGCTCGGCCACCGGTCATGCGGCCGGTGGGTGGGCGCGTCCACCCACCGGCGACACAGCCGGTCAGCCGGACTCCTCCACCAGTGACACAACCGGTCAGCCGGACTCCTCCGCCGCCGGCGTCCACCCGCCCCGCACCGTTTCCTCCCCCCGGCCCTCGAACTCGCTTCACCGCCCGCTCAGTTACGCCCCAGCAGGCCGCCGGCCAGACCGATCAGCACCGGCGCCACTCCGAGCGCCAGGAACGCCGGCAGAAAGCACGCCGACAGCGGCAGCGTGACCAGCACCCCGGCCCGTCGCGCACGCGCGGTCGCGGCTCGGGCCTGCTCCGCGCGGAGTTCGGCGGCGATCCGGGAGGCCGATTCGACGGCCGGGACCCCGGATATTCCGGCGCGCTCCATACAGCGCGCCAGCCCTTCGGCCCCGGGGAGAGCGGCCAGCCGCAGCCATACGACGGCGGGTTCACCGCCCAGACGCAGTTCCGCCGCCACCTGGCGCAGCCGCTCGGCAACCGTTCCGTCGAGCGACCGGCCCACCGCCTCGGCCGCTTCCCTCGGCCCGGCCCCCGCCGCGAGGCAGGCGGCCAGCAGATCACCGGCCGGTGCCAGTTCCGCCCGTACCTCCGCGTCGGCCAACCGCACCGCGTCCGCGCCCCGTTGGTGCGCCAGCCGGCGATGCGCGGCGTATCCCACGGCGAGTCCCGCCAGGACACCCGCCACGCCACCGACGAGAATGACCATGAAACCGGCCGCTCCCAGGGGCCCGGCCCACTCCATCGCCCGACCGCTCCGTGGCGCACCGCTCTTCGTCGTCGCCGCTCGCCCGCGCCACCGGAGCCGGACGAACGCCCCGGGGCGGGCGCCGCCCGCGCCGTACCGTTCGGCCCCACCGCCCCACACCCCCGGCACCCGTCTCCGCACGGCGCGCACGCGACGCGCCTCCCGCACCAGCGCCACCGCGCACAGCGCCGCCGCCACGGCCGCAACCACTATCCCCACCCTGTGGACAACTTCTGCGCTCACACCGATCCCTCCCTACCGGTCTTCCGCGGCCTGGACGATCCGGACCGTCCAGGCCACCCCGCACCACTCCAGGAGCCCGCCGACCGCCAGGCAGCCCCACCCGGCCGGGGTGTGCAGCAGCACCCGCAGGGGGTCGGCGCCCAGTGCGCTGCCCATCAGGAGCCCGCCCACCGGCAGCAGGGCGAGCATCAGCGCGGTGGCCCGGGGGCCCGCCAACTGGGCGCGTAACTCGTCGCGTTGGTCCCGTTGGGCCCGGAGCCCGGCCGCGATCCGTTCCAGCCCCGAGGCCAGCCCTGCGCCGCCCTCCACCGCCACCTGCCAGCACGCGGCCATCCCGGTCAGCCCCGCGGCGCCCGGCAGCCGCGCCGCCTCCCGCAGCGCCCGGGCCACGTCCCCGCCGTACCGCGCGGCCGCCACCACCGCCGAGCCGGCCGCTCCCAGCCCCGGGGCGCCCGCGGCGAGCAGGGCCTGGGCGGGCTGCCGCCCGGCCCGCAGCTCCCCCGCCACCGCCGCACACAGCCCGATCACCGCGGCCGCCCGCCGGTCGCGCGCACGCACCGCTCCACGGGAGGCCAGCCACCGCCGGACGAGAAGGAGGCCCACCACGGAGGCGAGCAGCGGGAGCACGGACCCGCCCAGCACTCCCAGCACCAGCCCCGCCGGCAGACACCAGATCTCCCGCCCGACGCCTCCCCAGCGCCCGAAGCTCCAGCGCCGCCCCGCTTCCCCCTCGACCACCCGCCCCGCGCACCACTTCCGCACCCTCTCGCCCCGCCACCCCACCGCCGGGTCCGCCCCTCCGGCGCCCCCGAACAGCGCCCGGGCCCGCCGCCGTACGTCGTCCCGTCGGCCACCGGCCAGCCGGACCGCGGCCGCAGCACAGAGCGCCGTGGCCACCAGGGCCACGCCGACCGCGCTCATCGGCCCCCGCCCCGTTCGCACAGCCGCATCAACCGCCCCCAGCCCCGCGCCTCTTGAAAGCCGCCCGGGCTCCAGACGGCAGCACGGTCACCACGAAGCCCGCACGGTCCCGCTCCAGCACATGGAGTTCGGCGATCCGGCGCCGGCCGGACCGGTCCCGCACGAGATGCAGCACGACCGAGAGCGCGGCCGCCAGCTGGCTGTGCAGGGCGGCGCGATCCAGGCCCGCCGTGGAACCGAGGGCCTCCAGACGCGCGGGGACATCACATGCGGCGTTGGCATGGACCGTTCCACAGCCGCCCTCATGACCCGTATTCAGCGCCGCCAGCAGGTCCGTGACCTCGGCGCCGCGCACCTCCCCGACCACCAGCCGGTCCGGCCGCATCCGCAGCGCCTGCCGTACGAGATCCCGTAGCGTCACCCGGCCGACGCCCTCCTGGTTGGCGGGCCGGGTCTCCAGCCGCACCACATGGGGGTGGTCCGGACGCAGCTCCGCAGAGTCCTCGGCCAGGACGATCCGCTCGGCCGGACCGACCAGTCCGAGCAGAGTGCTGAGCAAAGTGGTCTTCCCTGAGCCCGTACCGCCGCTGATCAGGAACGAGAGCCGGGCCGCCAGCAGCGCCCGGAGCAGCCGGTCGCCGCCCGGCGGGACCGTGCCGGCCGCCACCAGCTCCGCAAGGCCGAAGGCCCGCGGCCGCAGCACCCGTAACGACAGACAGGTCCCGGCGACCGCCACCGGGGGCAGCACCGCATGCAGCCGGGTGCCGTCCGGAAGCCGGGCGTCCACCCATGGCCGGGCATCGTCCAGCCGCCGGCCGGCCACCGCCGCCAGCCGCTGGGCGAGTCTGCGCACCTCCGCCGCGTCCCGGAAGCGGACCTCGGTGCGTTCCAGCCCGCCACCGCGGTCCACCCAGACCTCGTCCGGCGCGGTGACCAGGACGTCCGTGACATCGGGCGCGGCCAGCAGCGGTTCCAGCGGGCCGCTGCCCACCATCTCCGACCGCAAGGAGGCCACCACACCCAGCACTTCGGCATCCCCCAGAAGCCGCCCCTGCTCGCGCAGCGCCACCGCCACCCGGGCCGGCGTGGGCTCCGCCCCGGCCTCGGCGAGCCGCCTGCGCACCACCTCCAGCAAGTCCTGGCCCTGGCTCATGAACGGCCTCCCTTCCGGACGGCCGCCCGGGGAGCCAGGGAACCGGCCGCCGGCCACGGCACCGCACTGCCTCTCGGTCCGGCCCCCGGTCGCGGCCCGCCGCCCGGAGCCGCCCCCGCACCGCTGCCCGGCCCGGGCCCCGCCGGCGCAGCGGATCCCGGCCCGCCGCCCTCGCCCCCGCAGTCCGCCAACCGCCCCCAGAACCCCGCGCAGAACCGAGCCAGCGGCCCGCGCACCTGCGCCCCCGGCGGCACGCCACGCGCGAGGTCCGCCAACAGCCCCGCCTCCCAGGGCACTTCCCCGGCCAAGGGCAGCTCCATGAGGCGGGCGATATCGTCCGGCGGCAGTCCGTGCCCGTGGCGTCCGGGAGCCCCGCGCGCCACCACCCGCAGGTCGCCGAGCACCTTCTGCACCCCTGAGGCCACCCGCTGGGCCGCGGCGACCGCGCGCAGTTCCGTCGGGACGATCAGCAGGCCCATGTCCACCTGCGCCAGAGCCTCCGCCACCGCCTCGTCGACCCGGCGCGGAAGGTCCACCACCACGACGCCGCCACGCCGGCGCGCCGCGGCCAGCACCGCGCGCATGGCCGGGGGCGGGATGGTGACGTCGGAGCCCCGGTCCCAGCTGAGGACCCGCAGCGAGTGCAACCGTGGCAGCGACTCCGCGAGGGCGCCGCAGGCCACCCGGCCGCGCGATTCGGCGAAGGCGGGCCAGCGCAGGCCCTTTTCCTTCTCCCCGCCCAGCAGGACGTCCAGCCCACCGCCCAGGGGATCTCCGTCGACCAGCAGGGTGCGCCGTCCCGTACGGGCCGCGGTGACGGCCAGCGCGCCGGCCAGGGTGCTCGCTCCGGCGCCCCCGCGGCCGCCGAGGACACCGACCGTCAGGGCCGGGGGTCCAACGCCCTCGATCGCGTCGGCGATCCGGTCGGTCAGCCAGCGCTCGCCGTCGGGAAGGGCGAGGACGCTCTCGGCCCCGAGGGCGACGGCCTGGCGCCAGAGCTCGGGGTCGTCCGCGTCCCCGCCCGTGAGGATGACGCCCGGCCGCCGTCCGGCGCCGCGTAACCGGGGCGCGCAGTCGTCGCCGACGATCACCAGGGGCGGAGCTTCCCAGTCCCCTTTGCGGGCCGGCAGGCCGTGCGCCACTTCGGGCAGCGCACCGGCCGCCGCACACAACCGCAGAAGATCGTCGAGGAGCCGTTCGTCCTCGGTGATGATCAGCGGGCCACCCGGCTCTTCACCCGTTCGGACCGCCCGTTCCGATGGCGTGGTTTCGGCCACGTTCTGTCCCCCTGTCGCTACACAACTCGCACCTCCGCGAACTCGCGGACTTTCACCGTGCAGCGATCGGGGAAATCTTGTGGATCTTGAACCAAAATTGTGGACAACGTCGCGCCTGTGAATATCCCTGTCACCTATTCCAGCGACGAAGGGCACCTTCCGGGGCTCGAGAGAGCCTTCCTCAGAGCAGCGCGACGACTACGGTGCGTAATGGGGCGCTGTGCAGCGAGGGCGCGGACGCCGCAGCGGCAAGGAGTGGAGTGGATCAGCGTCCGGCGGTGGAAAATGCGTCCGGACATGCGACGACCCCCGCCGGGGGGGAGAGCGGGGGTCGTCCCCACGGCCGACTCGGGGGGGGAGGAGCCGGACCGGGTTAGCACGGTCGCGAACGATCCGTGACTTCCATGGTGTACCCGAGAGCCTTCTCAGGCAAACCCACGCGCCGGACCTTACGCCGAATGGTGGGCGCCTATGCTCGCCCCGTGGAAAACCACTCCGTGCCTCACTCGACTCCCCGTACTGCCGCGTTCTTCGACTTGGACAAGACTGTCATTGCAAAGTCGAGCACGCTGACCTTCAGCAAGTCGTTCTACCAAGGCGGCCTGATCAATCGGCGGGCCGTACTGCGCACTGCGTACGCCCAGTTCGTGTTCCTGGCGGGCCGCGCCGACCACGATCAGATGGAGCGTATGCGGGAATATCTCTCCTCCCTGTGCCGCGGCTGGGACGTGGCCCAGGTACGGGAGATCGTCGCCGAGACGCTGCACGATCTGATCGACCCCATCATTTACGACGAGGCGGCCTCGCTCATCGAGGAGCATCACGCCGCGGGACGGGACGTCGTCATCGTCTCCACTTCGGGCGCCGAGGTCGTCGAACCGATCGGCGAACTCCTGGGCGCGGACCGGGTGGTGGCCACCCGTATGGTCGTCGGCGAGGACGGCCGCTTCACCGGCGAGGTGGAGTATTACGCCTACGGCCCGACCAAGGCGGACGCCGTCCAGGAGCTCGCCGTCTCCGAGGGGTACGACCTCGAGCGCTGCTATGCGTACAGCGATTCGGCGACCGACGTCCCGATGCTCTCGGCGGTCGGTCACCCGCACGCGGTCAATCCGGACCGGGCGCTGCGCCGCGAGGCGGTCGCGCGTGGTTGGCCGGTTCTCTCCTTCAATCGTCCGGTACCGCTCAAGCAGCGGCTCCCCGCATTGTCGATGCCCTCGCGGCCGGCGCTCGCCGTCATGGCCGCCGCGGGTGCGGCCATGGCCACCGCGACGCTGGTCTGGTACGCGAGCCGACGGAAAACCACAAAGCCACATCTTGGCCTTATTGGCCGGAGCACTCACACCCGTAATGCCCGCGTTTGAAGTCAAACGTAAAGATCTGCGGCACGGGGTTCCGCTTGCCCCGCCCGAGTAGTACAAAGGACTTAACGGCCCGCGAGACCAAGGACATCCGAGAGGAACACCTTTAACGCAGGAAGTGGCCCACGGACCGATGCATGAATGCCAAGCACCCACGCGACGTCGACCCGTCGATTGCGGGCCAGCCGCACCAGGTAACCGGACGAAGATTCCGACCTGATGGGCACATATTCGAGCACGCATGGTAACTCGGCGGACATGCCAGCGGCGGTACCACTCATTGGTACCGCCGCAACCCTGTTCAGGGGCGAATGAGCAATGCTTCAGGAATTCATGAAAACCCGAAGCTTTCGCCTCGGCTCCTTCTTATGCCGCGCCGCGCTGGAGCGCCTCACAGACCGCAGTGCTCTCCCGTACGCCGAGTTCCACCGCGCGGCCGCAGTGCGCGATCCACGCCGCGACACCCTCCGGGGTGCCCGAGACATAGCCTTCCAGCGCCGCGACGTAGGCCGCGCGCCCCTGTTCGGCGTGCCCGACCTCGGCGGGGCAGATCGACTTCGGGTCCAGTCCGCTGCCGACCAGCACGATCCGCTCCGCCGCCCGCGCGACCAGCCCGTTGCATGTGGCGAACGGCCGCAGGGCGAGCAGTTCGCCGTGCACCACCGCCGCGGTCACCAGGGCCGGCGCCTCGGTACCGGCGAGCAGCAGCCGCGACAGCCCGTCCAGCCGCCCGGCAACCTCGTCGGCATCCGGCAGCGCCAGCTCGATGAGTGGTTCGTCCACCGGCTCACCGGCCAGCCGGGGCCGTCCCACCGTCTCGTCCGCCGGCTCCCCCGGGTGCCGCCCCTCGGCCGCCTCGGAGCTTCGGCCTCCCCCTGATGCCGCCACCAGATGGAGGCGCGCCAGCACCCGCAGCGGTGACTGCCGCCACACACTGAGCAGTTGCCCGGCCTCGGCCGACAGCCGCAGGGCCGCGCCGACCGTCCGCGGTTCGCCCTCGACGCCGAAGTCGGTGCGGCGCCGGACCTCTTCGAGCGCCCAGTCGGCCCCCGAAAGCGCCGCGGAACCGCGCGCTCCGCGCAGCGCCGCCTCGGAGGTCACCTCGTTGCTGCGGCGTCGCATGACGCGGTGCCCGTAGACCCGGTCGACGCCCTTGCGTACGGAGTCCACGGAGTCGGCGACCCCCGGGAGCGAGGCCAGGGTCACGAGCGGGTCGTCGCTCGCTTTGGGGGGTGCGGGGGACGTCCCCCGGGAGTTTCCAGCCATGGGTACGACCCTACGCACCACCAGGGCCGACCCCTCGAAGGAGTGGTCTTCCTCACGCAGGACTGTCACTCAGAGCTATCTCACATTTACCCTTGGTGAACATGAAGATCGCTTTCGTAGGCAAGGGCGGCAGCGGCAAGACCACCCTGTCCTCCCTGTTCGTCCGCCATCTCGCCACGGCCCGGCTCCCCGTGATCGCCGTGGATGCCGACATCAACCAGCATCTGGGCGCCGCCCTCGGCCTCGGCGAGACGGAGGCCGCCGCGCTCCCCGCGATGGGCGCCCAGCTCCCGCTGATCAAGGACTATCTGCGCGGCAGCAATCCACGGATCCCGTCCTCCGAGTCAATGATCAAGACCACCCCGCCCGGCGAGGGCTCACGGCTGCTGCGGGTCGGCGAGGACAACCCCGTCTACGACGCCTGCGCCAGGACGGTGGACCTCGACAACTCCGCCGTGCGGCTGATGGCGACCGGGCCGTTCACCGAGTCCGATCTGGGCGTGGCCTGCTACCACTCCAAGGTCGGCGCGGTGGAGCTGTGCCTGAATCACCTCGTGGACGGCCGCGAGGAGTATGTCGTCGTCGACATGACGGCCGGCTCCGACTCCTTCGCCTCCGGGATGTTCACCCGCTTCGACATGACCTTCCTGGTCGCCGAGCCGACCCGTAAGGGCATCGCCGTCTACCGCCAGTACAAGGAGTACGCACGGGACTTCGGCGTCCCCCTGAAGGTCGTGGGCAACAAGGTGCAGGGCCCCGAGGATCTTGCGTTCCTGCGCGACGAGGTGGGCGACGACCTGCTGGTGACCGTCGGCCACTCCGACTGGGTGCGCGCCATGGAGAAGGGCCGCCCGACCCCCTTCGCGTACCTGGAGGAGGCCAACCGCCGCGCCCTGGAGACGCTGCACCACACGGCCGACGCCGCATACGGGCGCCGCGACTGGGAGCGCTACACGCGCCAGATGGTGCACTTCCACCTGAAGAACGCGGAGAGCTGGGGCAATGCGAAGACCGGGGTCGACCTGGCGGCCCAGGTCGACCCCTCGTTCGTGCTCTCCGAGGGGACGGCCGCCCCACAGCCCGCTTGACCTGCCAGGCGCCGCGGACGGGCCCGGAGAGGCGCTGGAGAGGTGAGCCGCCCTCCGGCGCCCGCGGGCCCGCCCCCTCCCTCCCGCCGCCTGTGCACACCTCCGAGCGACGAACCGGAAGGCCTGCGCACAGGGCTCACCACTTCGAGAAGAGGCACACCACAAACCAAAAGCCATCGCATTCATCCGATAAGGGGAAGGATGGCGGCATATGACCGAAAAGACTTCTCTCGCCCTTTACCTGTCATTACGATCCGTTTACCGATGCTTGAGAGTCACCGGACCTTCGCTCCACAGCGACAGCCGCCGGCCGGCTCACGTCCCGCCGCAATACACCGCCGCCCCACGATCGCGCCCCGCGCGACCGCGTCGCCCCGGAGGAGACGGGAATGCCGCAGATCGAGAAGTCGCCGCCGCAGCCGCCGCGCGCCCCGCACCACACCGAGACCCCTCCCGCTTCCCGCCCGCCCTCCGGGCCCGGCCCCCGCACGAAGAAGACCGGCCGGGCGGCCTTCCGCCGGGACCTCTCCGCCTCGGCCGTCGTCTTCCTGCTCGCCGTTCCGCTGTCGCTGGGCATCGCCCTGGCCACCGGCGCCCCGCTCCAGGCCGGTCTGGTCGCCGCGGTCGTCGGCGGTCTCGTCGCCGGTCTGCTCGGCGGCGCCCCGCTCCAGGTGAGCGGCGCGGCAACCGGCCTCCTGGTGGTCACCGCCGACCTGGTCCAGCGCTACGGCTGGCGCGCCACCTGCGCCATCACGGTCCTGGCGGGCCTCGCCCAACTCGCCCTGGGCGCACTGCGTGTGGCCCGTGCGACGCTGGCGGTGAGCCCCGCGATCGTGCACGGCATGCTGGCCGGCATCGGGGTCACCATCGCCCTCGGGCAGCTCCATGTGGTGCTCGGCGGCAGCCCCGAAAGCTCTGCGATCGCCAACGCCACCGCGCTTCCCGGCCAGTTGGCGCATCCGCACGCCGTCGCGCTGCTGATCGGCGCGGTCACCGTCGCCGTGCTCGTCGGCTGGGGACGGCTGCCGGGCCGGGCCGGGCGGTGGGCACGGATGCTGCCGGCCCCGCTGGCCGCCGTGCTCGCCGCGACGGCCCTCAGTACGGGGACGGCGGTGGCGCGCGTGGAGCTGCCCTCCTGGCGGCTGCCCGAGCTGCCCGCGCTGCCGGACGCCTCCCTTCCGGCGCTCGCCGCCGCGGTGCTGACCGTCACCCTCGTCGCCAGTATGGAGTCGCTGCTGTCGGCGGTGGCCGTGGACCGGCTGGCGGCCGAGCGGCCGGACACCCCCACCGGGCGTGCGCGGCTCAACCGCGAGCTGGCCGGCCAGGGCGCGGCCAATGTCGTCTCCGGTCTGCTGGGCGGACTGCCGGTCTCCGGGGGCGCGATGCGCGGCTCGGCCAATGTGCGGGCCGGCGCGGCCACCCGCCGCGCCACGGTGCTGCACGGCGTATGGGTGCTGCTGTGCGCCGGACTGCTGGCCGCGGCGCTGGAGCTGATCCCGCTGGCCGCGCTCGCCGCGCTGGTCATGGCCGTCGGCGTACGGATGGTGAGCTTCGCGCACATCCGGCACGTACAGCGGCACCGCGAATTCCCGGTGTACGCCGCCACCTTGGGCGGCGTCGTCCTCTTCGGCGTGCTCCAGGGCGTGGGGACGGGCATCGCGGTCGCGGTCTTCCTGGCGCTGCGCCGGCTGACCCACACCCGGATCACGGTGACCGAGGAGACGGACGGCCACCGGGTGTGCGTCAGCGGGCAGTTGACGTTCCTGGCGGTGCCGCGGCTGACCCGGGCGCTGGCGCAGGTGCCTGCCCATACGGACGTCGTCGTCGAGCTGTGCGGCTCGTTCATGGACCATGCCGCCTACGAGGCGCTTCAGTCCTGGTCCACCGCCCATCAGGCGCACGGCGGCTGGGTGACGCTCGGCGGCCGTTCGGGCCGGCCGATCGCCGAGCCGGCCAGCGCGCACTCCTGCCGGCCGTGGACGCCATGGCGCAACCACCACTGCACCCGGCCCGGCCCCGACCGGGCAGCGGACCCGGAGAGCAGCGGCAGCCAACTGCTGGGCGGGGTCAGCGCCTTTCAGCGCCATACGGCTCCGCTCGTGCGCGAGGAGCTGGCCCGGCTGGCGCGCGAGGGCCAGCGGCCCACCCAGCTGTTTCTGACCTGCGCCGACTCCCGGCTGGTCACGAGCATGATCACATCCAGTGGGCCGGGCGATCTGTTCACCGTGCGCAATGTCGGCAACCTGATGCCACCGCCCGGCTCGGACGCCTCCTGCGACTCCGTGGGCGCGGCGATCGAGTACGCCGTGGAGGTGCTGCGGGTCGGTTCGATCACGGTGTGCGGCCATTCGGGGTGCGGTGCCATGGCGGCGCTGCTCGGCTCCGCCGCGCCCGAAGAGGCCGAGCCGACCCCGCTCACCCGCTGGCTGCGGCACGGCCGTCCGAGCCTGGCCCGTATGCAGCGCATCGGACGGCTGGGGCGGGGCGAAGTCGCGTTGAGCGGACGGCCGGTGAGCGATGACCAGGAACGGCTGGCACTCGTCAACATCATGCAACAGCTCGACCACCTCAGGGCACATGCCTGTGTGGCCCGCCGGGTGGCCGAGGGCGCGCTCACTCTGCACGGCATGTATTTCCATGTCGGCGAGGCCCAGGCATACGTGCTCGACGAGGCCCACCGGCGGTTCTGCGCGGTCCGCGGCGAACCGGCACCGGTGACGGGCTGACCTGCACGAAGGCCCCTCAACACCCTTGGAACGGACCGCAACGGAACAGGTCTACACCAATATTTTTCCACAGCCCTTGTCAGGGCCAGGCGTGGGCTGATGAGCTATGACCTGGGGACACTTCGGCCGCCCCTGGGAATGGGAGATGTTGTGAGCAACGAAAGCCTGGCCAACCTGCTCAAGGAGGAGCGGCGGTTCGCGCCGCCCGCCGATCTGGCCGCGAATGCCAACGTCACGGCCGCCGCGTACGAACAGGCCGCGGCGGACCGGCTGGGCTTCTGGGCGGAGCAGGCCGGACGTCTGTCGTGGGAGACCGCACCCACCCAGACCCTCGACTGGTCCAACGCGCCCTTCGCGAAATGGTTCGCCGACGGCAAGCTCAACGTCGCCTACAACTGCGTGGACCGGCATGTGGAGAACGGCCTGGGCGACCGCGTCGCCATCCACTTCGAGGGCGAGCCGGGTGACACCCGCGCGATCACGTACGCCGAGCTCCAGCGTGAGGTCTCCAAGGCCGCCCATGCGCTGATCGAGCTGGGCGTGCAAACGGGCGACCGGGTCGCCATCTACATGCCGATGATCCCGGAGACGGTCATCGCCATGCTGGCCTGCGCGCGCCTGGGCGCCCCGCACTCCGTCGTCTTCGGCGGCTTCTCCGCGGACGCACTGGCCACCCGCATCAACGACGCCGACGCCCGCGTGGTGATCACCGCCGACGGCGGCTACCGCCGCGGCAAGCCGTCCGCGCTCAAGCCCGCCGTCGACGAGGCGCTGACCAAGCCCGGGACGGAGAACGTCCGCAGCGTCCTGGTCGTCCGCCGCACCGGGCAGGAGGACGTCGCCTGGCACGAGGGCCGTGACGTGTGGTGGCACGAGATCGTCGAGCGGCAGAGCGATCAGCACACGCCCGAGGCCTTCGACGCCGAGCACCCGCTGTTCATCCTCTACACCTCCGGCACGACGGGTAAGCCCAAGGGCATCCTGCACACCACCGGCGGCTACCTCACCCAGGTGTCGTACACCCACCACGCCGTCTTCGACCTCAAGCCGGAGACCGACGTCTACTGGTGCACCGCCGACGTCGGCTGGGTGACGGGCCACTCGTACATCACCTACGGCCCGCTCTCCAACGGCGCGACGGAGGTGCTCTACGAAGGCACGCCCGACACCCCGCACCAGGGCCGCTGGTGGGAGATCGTGCAGAAGTACGGCGTGACGGTCCTCTACACCGCGCCGACCGCGATCCGCGCCTGCATGAAGTGGGGCGACGACATCCCGGCGAAGTTCGACCTGTCGTCGCTGCGCATCCTCGGGTCGGTGGGCGAGCCCATCAACCCCGAGGCATGGATGTGGTACCGCAAGCACATCGGGGCGGACGCGACGCCGATCGTCGACACCTGGTGGCAGACAGAGACCGGCGCGATGATGCTCAGCCCGCTGCCGGGCGTCACGGCCACCAAGCCCGGCTCGGCCCAGTTGGCGCTGCCCGGTATCGCCGCGACCGTCGTGGACGACGACGCCCGCGAGGTCCCCGACGGCGCCGGCGGCTACCTCGTGCTGACCGAGCCCTGGCCGTCCATGCTCCGCACGATCTGGGGCGACGACCAGCGCTACCTCGACACGTACTGGTCGCGCTTCGAGGGCAAGTACTTCGCCGGCGACGGCGCCAAGAAGGACGACGACGGCGACATCTGGCTGCTCGGCCGGGTGGACGACGTGATGCTGGTTTCCGGCCACAACATCTCCACGACCGAGGTCGAGTCGGCGCTGGTCTCGCACCCCAAGGTGGCCGAGGCCGCGGTCGTCGGCGCCACCGACCCGCAGACCACCCAGGCCATCTGCGCCTTTGTCATCCTGCGCGGCGGTGCGGCGGAGGACGAGGGCCTGGTCGAGGAGCTGCGCGCCCATGTCGCCCAGCAGCTCGGCCCGATCGCCAAGCCGAAGCGGATCCTGCCGGTCGCGGAGCTGCCCAAGACCCGCTCCGGCAAGATCATGCGACGGCTGCTGCGCGATGTCGCCGAGAACCGCGACCTCGGTGATGTCAGCACCCTCACCGATTCCTCGGTCATGGACCTGATCCAGACGAAGCTGCCGAGCGCGGCCAGCGAGGACTGAGCGAGCACGGATGGCAGAAGGGGCACCCGGCCGACCCGGCCGGGTGCCCCTTCCCTCGTCTCCGGCGGTCCGTGCCCCCGGCCTGGCCCGGCTCTGTGCAGCGCACCCGGCCCCTCTCCCGCCCCCCCTCCACTGCCCGCCCTCCAGCGGCCCGAAGCCCGAATTGCCCGTAAAGTGAGGCCCCCGGATAGCCGCTTGCACCCGCCCGGTAAAGTGGGAGCCGCGTCAATGACACGCCAAGAAACTCAGGGTGCGCCGGGAAGTCTGGTCGGCAACTGCAACAGCCGTACGCAGCTACCGAGAGGCCCGGAGGTCACCGCGTGAGCGCCCCCACCAACCGTCGTTCCCCCTTCCTGGGGCGGATGCCGCTGCCCGAGCGGAACTTCATCGCGGACGCGCTGCGCGCCGAAACCGTCGGCGGTGTCCTTCTGCTCGCCGCCGCCGTAGCGGCCCTGATCTGGGCGAACACCCTCGGCGGGAGCTACGAGGCGGTCCGCGGCTTCCACCTGGGACCGGCCGCACTGGGCCTGGACCTGTCCGTCCAGCACTGGGCCGCAAACGGCCTGCTCGCGGTCTTCTTCTTCGTCGCCGGCATCGAGCTCAAGCGCGAACTGGTGGCCGGTGAGCTGCGCGACCCGAAGGCCGCCGCGCTCCCCGTGATCGCCGCGCTCTGCGGGATGGCGATGCCGGCGGCCGTCTACGTCGCCGTGAACGGCATCGGCGGCGGCTCCCTCCAGGGCTGGGCGGTCCCCACCGCCACCGACATCGCCTTCGCGCTCGCCGTACTCGCCGTGATCGGCACCTCCCTGCCCGCCGCGCTGCGCGCCTTCCTGCTCACCCTCGCCGTCGTCGACGACCTCTTCGCGATCCTGATCATCGCGGTCTTCTTCACCTCGAAGATCAACTTTCTGGCGCTCGGCCTCGCCGTCGCCGGCCTGGTGATCTTCTACCTGCTGCTGCGCAAGGGCGTGCGGGGCTGGTACGTCTACCTCCCGCTCGCCCTGGTCATCTGGGGCCTGATGGAGAACAGCGGGGTGCACGCCACCATCGCCGGCGTCGCCATGGGCCTGATGCTGCGCTGCACCCGGCGCGACAGCGAGACCCGGTCCCCGGGCGAGCACATCGAGCATCTCGTCCGCCCGCTCTCCGCAGGACTCGCCGTCCCGCTGTTCGCCCTCTTCTCCGCGGGCGTGTCCATATCCGGCGGCGCGGTCCATGACGTCTTCACCCGGCCGGAGACCCTGGGGGTGGTACTCGGCCTGGTGGTGGGCAAGGCCCTCGGCATCTTCGGCGGCACCTGGCTCACCGCCCGCTTCACCCGGGCCGAACTCAACCCCGACCTCAAGTGGCCGGATGTCTTCGCCCTCGCCTCCCTGGCCGGCATCGGCTTCACCGTCTCCCTGCTCATCGGCGAACTCGCCTTCTCCGAGAACCCGGTACTGACCGACGAGATCAAGGCAGCGGTGCTCATCGGCTCGCTGCTGGCGGCCGTGTTCGCCGGCATCCTCCTCAAACTCCGCAACGCCAAGTACAAGAAGCTGTGCGAGGAGGAGGAGCGGGACGAGGACCAGGACGGCATCCCCGACATCTACGAACTCGACAAGCCGGAGTACCACCTGCGGATGGCGGCGATCCACGAAGCCAAGGCCGCCGAGCACCGGCGGCTTGCCGAAGTGGCCTCCGGCACGCATGCCGGAGACGATGGTCCGGCATGATCTGAGAGGCTTTGCATCCGGGTGAAGAGATGAGGGAGACGGCGATGAGCGCAGTGCACGACGGCACGGACCGCAGCCTCGGACAGCTGGTGGCCACGGCCACGGCGGAAATGTCCGCGCTGGTGCACGACGAGATCGCGCTGGCCAAGGCGGAGTTCCGCCAGGACGCCAAGCGGGCCGGCATCGGCAGTGCCGCGTTCATGGTCGCGGGCGCACTGGCGCTGTTCGCGCTGCCGGTGCTGAGCTTCGCGGCGGCGTACGGCATCCACAACCTCGGCCTCGGCCTCGCCTGGTCCTTCCTGATCGTCGGCGGCGCCTTCCTGGTCCTGGCCGGGCTGCTGGCCCTCCTCGCGGTGGTCAAGGTCAAGAAGATCAAGAAGCCGGAGAAGTCCATCAACTCCGCCAAGGAGACCGCGGCCGTCCTCCAGAACGCCAAGCCGCACCCGCGCCTGGAGCCGGTGGAGCACCCGGTGCTGGAGTCTGTGACACGCTCATCGGTATGACAGCCCCTGACAGCACCGCTTCGGTCGTGCGGCTCGACGTCCCCGGCGGGAAAGCGGTGTCGCACCGCGACGTCGCGGCCAACGGCGCCCGCTTCCACATCGCGGAGATGGGCGACGGCCCGCTGGTGCTGCTCCTGCACGGCTTTCCGCAGTTCTGGTGGACCTGGCGGCACCAGCTCCCGGCCCTGGCCGAGGCGGGCTTCCGCGCGGTGGCCATGGATCTGCGGGGCGTCGGCGGCAGCGACCGCACCCCTCGCGGCTACGACCCGGCGAATCTCGCCCTGGACGTCACCGGTGTCATCCGGTCCCTGGGTGAGCCGGACGCCGCGCTCGTCGGACACGACCTGGGCGGCTATCTCGCCTGGACGGCGGCGGTGATGCGGCCCAAGCTGGTGCGCCGGCTGGCCGTGAGCTCGATGCCGCACCCGCGGCGCTGGCGCTCGGCGATGCTCGCCGACGTCCGGCAGAGCGCCCAGAGTTCGCACATCTGGAACTTCCAGCGGCCCTGGCTGCCCGAGCGCCGGCTGACGGCAGACGACGCGGCGCTGGTGGGCCGGATGATCCGCGACTGGTCCGGGCCCCGGCCGCCCGAGGACGAGGCGATCGCGGTCTACCGGCGGGCGATGAGCATCCCCTCGACGGCGCACTGCTCCATCGAGCCGTACCGCTGGATGGTGCGCTCGATGGCGCGCCCCGACGGTATCCAGTTCAACCGCCGGATGAAGATGCCCGTCCGGGTCCCGACCCTGCATCTGCACGGCTCACTCGACCCGGTGATGCGCACCCGCAGCGCGGCCGGCTCCGGCGAGTACGTCGAGGCGCCGTACCGCTGGCGGCTGTTCGACGGCCTGGGGCACTTCCCGCACGAGGAGGACCCGGTGGCGTTCTCCACGGAGCTGATCAACTGGCTCAAGGACCCGGAACCGGACCGCTGACGAGCCGCGACAGCCCGGTCCAGGGGGCAACAAGGCCGTCTGGGCCGACCGTTGAGGGCCGCTGGACGCACCCCCTTTTCCGGTCCGCCCGCGCACCGCTGAGCGGGCGGGCCGGACCGCTCAGCGGGGCACGTCCACAGGGAGATCGAACGCTCGTATGACGAACAGCCACTTGCCTCGCGCATAGGCCAATTGGCGGTCCCCGACGCGGTTACGGACCTTGGGCCACGGGCAGAGTCGAGGGTATGGGCTGGACGCACGACTACCGTGACGTGGCACGCAACCGCCGCAACAGTGCTGTTGCAGTGGGTACTCAGGACAGGGGAGCCCCGGACCTCGGGTCCGGCCAATCCCCTGATCCGGCGCACCCCATGGGCATTCCCCTCATCCTGCGCCGCAGAGCGCGCTGGATGAGCGCACGGCTACGCCATCCCCGTACCTGAACTCCACGCCGCCGCCGTCGGGGCGCGGGAAGCCCGTCTCCCCGCGCCTGACGCGCGCCGCGGCGCGTGCCCGGCCGTGATCACCGGACACGCCCCGGGGGCAGTGCGGACAGGTCCTAGATCGCGCAGCCCTGGCTGTCGACCTGCTGCCGGGCCGTACGCCCCTTGAGGACGTCCTGGCGGACCTCGTCGGCGGTCAGCGCATAGCCGGTGTGGGAGTCGTCGAGCGACTTCGCGAAGACGACCCCGTAGACCTTGCCCTGCGGGGTGAGCAGCGGGCCGCCGGAGTTGCCCTGCCGGACCGTGGCGTAGAGGGAGTAGACATCGCGGCGGACCGTGCCGCGGTGGTAGATGTCCGGGCCGTTGGCCTGGATGCGGCCGCGGATACGGGCGGAGCGCACGTCATAGCCGCCGTTCTCCGGGAAGCCGGCGACGATGGCGCTGTTGCCGCTGTTCGCGTCCCCGTTGGTGAACTGGAGCGCCGGCGCTTCCAGTGAGGGCACTTCCAGGACCGCGATATCGCGCTGCCAGTCGTAGATCACGACCTTGGCGTCGTACGTACGGCCCTCGCCGCCCACCTGGACGGTCGGCTCGCGCACACCGCCGACCACGTGGGCGTTGGTCATCACGCGGTGCCGGCCGAAGACGAAGCCGCTGCCTTCGAGGACCTTGCCGCAGCCGGGGGCGGTGCCGACGACCTTGACGATGCTGCGCCTGGCCTGCGCCGCCACCGGGCTGGTGGCCAGCCGGGGGTCGGGCGCCGGCACATCGTTGATCGGCTCGTTGGAGAACGGCGTGAAGACCTGCGGGAAGCCGTTCTGCGCGAGGACCGAGGAGAAGTCGGCGAACCAGGTGCCGGCCTGCTGGGGCATCACCCGGGACACGCCGAGCAGCACCTTGGAGTTACGGACCTCCTTGCCGAGCGTCGGCAGGGACGTACCGGCCAGCGCCGACCCGATCAGCCAGGCGACCAGCAGCATCGCCAGGACGTTGACCAGCGCGCCGCCGGTCGCGTCCAGCGCTCTCGCCGGTGACCAGGTGATGTGGCGGCGCAGCTTGTTGCCCAGATGGGTGGTGAACGCCTGGCCCACGGAGGCGCACACGATCACGATGGCCACCGCCGCGATGGCCGCGAAGGTGCCGGGTGTCGCGTCTCCGGTGATCTCGTTCCAGATCACGGGCAGCAGATAGACCGCGATCAGACCGCCCCCGAGGAAGCCGATCACGGACAGGATGCCGACGACAAAGCCTTGCCGATAGCCGATGATCGCGAACCACACGGCCGCGACCAGCAGCAAGATGTCCAGGACGTTCACGCCGGACACCGTCTCACGAGCGCCAGTCCAGCGGGACCGCCTTGTCACGGTCCCACGGAATCTCCCAGCCGGCGTAATGCAGGAGCCGGTCGATGACTCCGGCCGTAAACCCCCAGACCAGGGCGTTCTCGACAAGGAAGGCGGGCCCGGTGTGGCCACTGGGATGACGCGTGGTCACCCGATGGGCCGGGTCCGTGAGATCCGCCACGGGAACCGTGAAGACCCGGGCGGTCTCCGCCTGGTCGACCGCGCCGACCGGGCTCGGCCGGCGCCACCACCCCAGAACCGGTGTCACCACGAAGCCGCTGACGGGGATGTAGAGCCGCGGCAGCACGCCGAAGACCTGCACACCGGACGGATCGAGACCGGTCTCCTCCTCGGCCTCGCGCAGCGCCGCCCGCACCGGACCGGGGCCGTCCGGATCGCCGTCCTCCGGGTCGAGGGCGCCACCGGGGAACGAGGGCTGGCCGGCATGCGAGCGCAGAGTGCCCGCGCGCTCCATCAGGAGCAGCTCGGGGCCGCGGGGACCGTGACCGAAGAGGATCAGCACCGCGGACTGCCGGCCGCCGCCCTCCGGCGGCAGGAAGCGGCTGAGCTGGCGCGGCTCGATCGTGGCGGCCGCGCGGGCCACCGGGGACAGCCACTCGGGCAGTCCCTCGGCCGTGACCATGGCATCCCGGCCGGAGGCCGCCCCGCGGGCGTCCGCCTCCTCGCCGTACCGCTGCTCCCGTGCACTCCTCATACGCGCCCCCTCAGGCCTGGCGTCGATCGTCGGTCAGTTCTGGACGGCGGCCGTCATGAAGCGGCCACCGGGGGCGCCATCGGGGGAGCGGGCTGCCCCGGATAGTCGGCCGGCGGCTTCAGCCGCTGCCCCGGCTGGCCGCCCAGCTCGTACTTCAGCAGCTTCTTCGCCTTCTCCGGGTCCGTCTCGCCCTCGCCGTACGCGGGGCACAGGGGGGCGATGGGGCACGCTCCGCAGGCGGGTTTGCGGGAGTGGCAGACACGGCGGCCGTGGAAGACGACCCGGTGCGAGAGCATCGTCCACTCGCTCTTGGGGAAGATCTCGGCGACATCCGCCTCGACCTTCTCGGCGTCCTCCGCGGTGGTCCAGCCGAAGCGGCGGGCGAGACGGCCGAAGTGGGTGTCGACGGTGATGCCCGGAACGCCGAAGGCGTTGCCCAGCACCACATTGGCGGTCTTGCGGCCGACCCCGGGGAGAGTGACGAGGTCCTCCAGGCGGCCCGGCACCTCGCCGCCGAAGCGGTCGCGCAGCGCGGCCGACAGACCGAGCAGCGACTTCGTCTTGGCCCGGAAGAAGCCGGTCGGCCGGATCAGCTCCTCCAGCCGCTCCGGATCCATCGCGGCCATGTCCTCGGGCGTCGGGCAGACCGCGAAGAGGCGCGGGGTGGTCTGGTTGACCCTCAGGTCGGTGGTCTGCGCGGACAGGACCGTCGCGACCAGCAGCTCGAAGGGGTTGGTGAAGTCCAGCTCGGGATGGGCGTACGGATACAGCTCGGCCAGCTCACGATTGATCCGGCGGGCCCGCCGGACCATGGCGGCGTGCGACTCGGGCTTGCGCGCGGGGGCCTTCTTGGCGGGGGCCTTCGCGGTGGCCGTCTTGGCCGCCGTCTTCTTCGCCGTCGTCTTCTTGGCGGTGGCGGTCTTGGCCGTCGCCGTCTTGGCAGTGGCGGTCTTGGCAGTGGCGGTCTTCTTGGCGGCCGGCTTCTTGGCGGGTGCCTGTTCGGCGGCCGCAGTCGTCTTCTTCGCGGTGGCCTTCTTCGCGGTGGTCTTCGCGGTCGCCTGCTTGGCGACGGCCTTCTGTGCGGTGGCCTTCTTCGTGACGGCCTTCTTCGCTGCGGCCTTCGTGGCCGCCGCCGGCTTCTCTGGAGTTTCGTTCACGGCGGCCTTCTTCCCTGCCGAGGTCCTGCCTACCAAGGTCTTCTTCACGGAGGTCTGCGCGGTGGTGTCCTGCGCCGCCGGTCGCGACGCGCCGGGCTTGCGGACGGCCGGCTTCCGGCCGGACGTCACCCCGGAGGGCGATTTGTTACTTTTATCGGAATTCGAGGTGCGGCCGGACCGCTGTTCGCCCACAGCGGAATCACGCCCTGCACTCACTCTTCCGGCCCCCCACTCCTCTGCTCTCACCGGCGTATTGGACACTCGGCCAGACTAAGGCCAGCCACTGACATCCGGCTTGATCACTGTGATTCCTGACCCCAATCGGCCCCCTGCCTTACGGCTCGCGGCACCGGTCCGGCAAACTTGTGATTGATCGCACTGTTTTGCATTCCGGCATGATGGGGACCACAGTCCCCCGGAGCATGTCGACAAGGAGAGATCTCGTGGACGACGTTCTGCGGCGCGCACCGCTCTTCGCGGCGCTCGATGACGAGCAGGCGGCCGAGCTGCGCGCCTCAATGGGAGAGGTCACGCTCGCCCGCGGCGACGCCCTGTTCCACGAAGGGGACCCCGGCGACCGCCTGTACGTGGTCACCGAGGGCAAGGTGAAGCTGCACCGCACTTCCCCGGACGGCCGGGAGAACATGCTCGCCGTCCTCGGTCCCGGCGAGCTGATCGGTGAGCTCTCGCTCTTCGACCCGGGCCCGCGTACGGCCACGGCTTCCGCCCTCACCGAGGTCAAGCTCCTCGGCCTGGGACACGGCGACCTTCAGCCCTGGCTGAACGCCCGCCCGGAGGTGGCCACGGCCCTGCTGCGTGCAGTCGCCCGCCGACTGCGCAAGACCAACGACCAGATGTCCGACCTGGTCTTCTCGGACGTGCCGGGCCGTGTGGCCCGCGCCCTGCTCGACCTGTCGCGCCGCTTCGGCGTGCAGTCCGAGGAAGGTATCCACGTCGTCCACGACCTGACGCAGGAGGAGCTGGCGCAGCTGGTCGGTGCCTCGCGCGAGACGGTCAACAAGGCGCTCGCGGACTTCGCGGGCCGCGGCTGGCTGCGCCTGGAGGCGCGCGCCGTGATCCTGCTGGACGTCGAGCGGCTGGCCAAGCGCTCGCGCTGATCCGGCTCGTACACAGCCTGGCGAGGGCCCCGCTCCGGCGGGGCCCTTCGTCATGGCCCCGCCGGCCGCTCCGCCATGGAGCCGCGCGACCACTGGACCGCCCTCCGAGCGGGACCACCGGCTCGCCCCGTAAGCAGGACCACTGGCTCCCTCGGCAATCGGGGCCACTGGCTCCCCCGGTAACCAGGACCGCTGGCTGCCCCCGTAATCAGGTCGCCCCACCACCCGCCCCCTCGCCATAGTGGCGCCATGACCAACGGCACGGGGCTGGACCGGGACGGCTGCTTCGTACGGGAAGGGGCCCTGGACCGCGTCTCCGCGCCGTTCGCGCCCGTCGTGGCGGAGCTCGGCGCCCGGATCCGCGAGCGCTTCGGCCCCGGCCGCCTGCACAGCAGCTATCTCTTCGGCAGCGTCCCGCGCGGCACCGCCGTCCCCGGAGTCTCCGACCTCGACGCGCTGCTCGCGCTGCGGGACGAGCCCACCGACGCCGACCGCGCCGCCGTCCACGCCGTCGAGCAGGGCCTGGATGCCGCCTTCCCGCAGGTCGACGGCGTGGGGATCCTGCTGTTCGGCGTGGACCGCCTGCGCAGCGAGCGGGAGCGGTACGACCACGGCTGGTTCGTCGCCTGTCTGTGCACCCCGCTCAGCGGCCCGGATCTCGCCGCCGAGCTGCCCCGCTACCGCCCCACGTCGCTCCTCGCCCGCGAGACCAACGGCGACCTGATCCACAACCTGCCCGGTCTGCGCGAGAAGGCCGCGGCGGCCACCACGGAAGCCGAGCGCATCCGGCTGACCCGGGGTGTGGCGCGCCGGCTCGTACGCACCGGCTTGACCCTGGTCATGCCGCGCTGGGGCGGCTGGACGAGTGATCTCGCCGAGTCCGCCGCGGTGTTCGGGCGCTACTACCCGGCGTACGCCGAGCAGATGTGCGCCGCGGTGCACGCCGCCCGGACGCCCGCCGCGTACCCGGAGCTGCTGGACGAGCTGCTCACCGGCCTCGCCCCCTGGCTGGCCGCCGAGTATCTGGCCGTCCACGGGGCGAAGGCGCCCCGGCCGTAGGCGAGCTGACGGCGTCTCTCGCCGACGGAGGACCGTTCTTGGCCGTCAGCCCGGCCCGCGGTCACGGCCGTCAGCCCCGGCCGCCGACCCGCCGTTCTTCGCCATCGGCCGCACGCACAGCCCCGCCACCGGCCCCTGCCCGTCAGCCCCGCCCGTCAGCCCTCGATCAGCCCGTGCTCGCCCAGGTAGTCCAGCTGTGCCCGCACCGACAGCTCGGCGGCCGGCCACAGGGAACGGTCGACATCGGCGTACACGCCGGCGACGACCTCGGCGGGCGTGCGGTGGCCGGCCTCGACCGCGGTCTCCACCTGGGCGAGCCGGTGCGCCCGGTGCGCCAGATAGAACTCCACCGCCCCCTGGGCGTCGTTCAGCACCGGCCCGTGGCCGGGCAGGACCGTCGCCACCCCTTCGTCGACGGTGAGGGACCGCAGCCGGCGCAGCGAGTCCAGGTAGTCGCCGAGCCGCCCGTCGGGGTGGGCGACGACGGTGGTGCCGCGCCCCAGGATCGTGTCGCCCGTGAGCACCGCGCGGTCGGCCGGGAGGTGGAAGGAGAGCGAGTCCCCGGTGTGGCCCGGGGTGGGCACCACGCGCAGTTCCAGGCCTCCGGTGGTGATGACCTCGCCCGCGTCGAGCCCCTCGTCGCCCAGCCGCAGCGCCGGGTCCAGCGCGCGTACGGACGAACCGGTCAGCTCGGCGAAGCGGGCGGCGCCGTCGGAGTGGTCCGGGTGACCGTGGGTCAGCAGGGTCAGCGCGATGCGCTTGCCGGCCCGCTCGGCGGTGTCGATGACGGCCCGGAGGTGGCCCTCGTCGAGCGGCCCGGGGTCGATGACGACGGCGAGATCGGAGTCCGGCTCGGCGACGATCCAGGTGTTGGTGCCGTCCAGCGTCATCGGCGACGGGTTCGGGGCCAGGACGCAATGGGCGCGCGCGGTGGCGGGCCCCGAGATCACTCCGCCACGGGGCTGTCCGGGGAGGGCGGATGCTTCGGTCATGCGGGGGTCCCTCCCGAGGGGCCGGGGCGGTCCGAGGAGCCGTCGGCGTCCCCGGGAGCACCGGTGGCGGCGTCGGTCTGCGCGATGTGCTTGGTGAACTCGTCGTGTCCCGGCCAGCTCAGCTCGATCTCGTCGCCCACGAGGCGGGCCTGCGCCAGCACCGGCGTCAGGTTCTGGGCCTCCGCGCCCGCCAGCGTGTCCTCGACCGTGGCGTACGGCTGGAGCGAGCGGAGCGTGGCGATGGTCGGCGGCATCATCAGCAGCTCACCGCGGTCGTAGCCGGCGGCCGCCTCCTCCGGCCGGATCCACGCCGTACGGTCCGCCTCCGTGGAAGCGTTCCGGGTGCGCTGGCCCTCGGGGAGCGCCGCCACGAAGAACCAGGTGTCGTAGCGCCGCGGCTCGAACTCCGGGGTGATCCAGCGGGCCCAGGCACCGAGCAGATCGGAGCGCAGGACGAGCCCGCGACGGCCCAGGAAGTCGGCGAAGGACAGCTCATGGGCGACGAGGGCGGCGCGGTCGACCTCCCAGTCCTCGCCGGTGGTGTCCGTGACGACCGTGTCGGCCGAGGCGCCCGCGAGCAGCACGCCCGCCTCCTCGAACGTCTCGCGGACCGCCGCGCAGATGATGGTCTGGGCGGTGGCCGGGTCGACGCCCATACGGACCGCCCACTGGGCACGCGACGGGCCGGCCCAGGCCACCGGGCGCTCGTCGCGCGGATCGACGGAGCCGCCCGGATAGGCGTACGCGCCCCCGGCAAAGGCCATGGAGGTGCGTCTGCGCAGCATGTGGACGGCGGGGCCGCCGGAAGCGGAGTCCCGCAGCAGCAGGACGGTGGCGGCCCGCCGGGGTTCGGGAGGGGTCAGCTCGCCGTTCGCGAGCGCCCGGATGCGGTCCGGCCATTCGGGCGGGTACCACTGGCCATTGGTCGTGGACGACATGGCCGGATGCTATGCGCTCACGCGCGGATGTTCGAGGGTGTCTTGCGCGCCGGAGGGCCCCTGCTGGCGAGGGGCCCCCGGGCGCACGGCACACACCCCGGGCTTCGGCGCCCTGACGGGGTGCCTATGCGGCGATCTCGACCTGGATCTCGACCTCGACCGGTGCGTCGAGCGGCAGCACCGCCACGCCCACCGCGGACCGGGCGTGCACGCCCTTGTCGCCGAGGATCTCGCCCAGCAGCTCGCTGGCGCCGTTGAGGACGCCCGGCTGGCCGGTGAAGTCCGGTGCGGAGGCCACGAAGCCGACGACCTTCACGACGCGCTGGATCTTGTCCAGGTCGCCGATGAGGGACTTCACGGCCGCCAGCGCGTTGAGCGCACAGGTCGCGGCGAGCTCCTTGGCCTGCTCGGCGCTGACCTCGGCGCCCACCTTGCCGGTGGCCGGCAGCGCGCCGTCCACCATCGGCAGCTGGCCGGAGGTGAAGACGTACGAGCCGGAGCGCACCGCGGGCTGGTACGTAGCCAGCGGCGGCACGACCTGCGGCAGCTTGAGGCCGAGCGCCGCGATCTTGTCCTCCGCCGCGCTCACGCCTTCTCCCGCTTCAGGTAGGCCACCAGCTGATCGGGGTTGTTCGGGCCCGGAACGACCTGGACGAGCTCCCAGCCGTCCTCGCCCCAGGTGTCCAGAATCTGCTTCGTCGCGTGCACGAGCAGCGGCACGGTCGCGTATTCCCACTTGGTCATGGGCCGAGCGTAATGCCTGTCCACGACAGCGGTGGACGCCGTCCGCCACAGGCAGCCCGCACCCGTCCCGCACGGCGTTCGCGAGCGCGGCCACCGGGCCCCTACGGGACATCCCTGAGCCTTCCCGGAGGGACCACGGGCAGATTCTCCGGGGCTTCCCAGGCGTATCCCGTGCGTAGCCGGGACGCGGACTGGTTAGGCTCCTTGGCGTGAGCAGGCTCCATGTCGTCAGCGGCAAGGGTGGCACCGGCAAGACCACGGTCGCCGCTGCCCTCGCCCTCGCCCTGGCCACCGAGGGTCGCCGTACCCTCCTGGTCGAGGTCGAGGGCCGACAGGGCATTGCCCAGTTGTTCGAAACAGAAGCGCTTCCCTACGAGGAACGCAAGATCGCGGTGGGCCCGGCGTCGGAAGGCGCGTCGCCCTGGGCATCCCCGCGGACGGAGGCCGCGGGAGAGGCCTCTCGGGGCGGTGGCGGGAGACGGGCCGGCGGTGAGGTCCACGCCCTGGCCATCGACGCCGAACGCGCCCTTCTGGACTACCTCCAGATGTTCTACAAGCTCGGCAGCGCCGGCCGGGCGCTGAAGAAGCTCGGCGCGATCGACTTCGCCACGACCATCGCGCCGGGCCTGCGGGACGTCCTGCTGACCGGCAAGGCGTGCGAGGCGGTGCGCCGCAAGGACAAGAGCGGAAAGTTCGTCTACGACGCGGTCGTGATGGACGCCCCGCCGACCGGCCGCATCACCCGTTTCCTGAACGTCAACGACGAGGTCGCCGGCCTCGCGAAGATCGGCCCGATCCACAATCAGGCACAAGCCGTGATGCGGGTCCTCAAGTCGCCCGAGACGGCGGTGCATCTGGTGACGCTCCTGGAGGAGATGCCGGTCCAGGAGACCGCGGACGGCGTCGCCGAGCTGCGCGCCGCCGGCATCCCCGTGGGCGGCATCGTCATCAACATGACCCGCCCGGCGCTGCTGGACAACGGCGACCTCGACAGCGCCGCCCGCGGCGCGCGTACGGGCGTCGCCAAGGCGCTCTCCCAGGCCGGTCTGGGCGGCGCCCGCCGCGGCGGCCTGGCGGACCGGCTGATCGACCCCCTGCTGGAGCAGGCGCGCGAACACGCCGAGCGGGTCGAGCTGGAGCGCGCCGAGTACGCCGAACTCACCGCCATCGGCCTGCCCACCCACGAGTTGGAGCTGCTCCCCGAGGGAGTGGACCTCGCCGGGCTCTACCACCTGGCGAGAGACCTGCGGAAACAGGGGCCCATATGACCTCGGACAACACGACGCTGGACGCCTCGGCCCCGCGGCTCGAGGTCGACACGCTGATCGACGACCCGCACACCCGCATCGTGGTGTGCTGCGGCTCGGGCGGCGTCGGCAAGACCACGACGGCCGCGGCCCTGGGCGTGCGCGCCGCCGAGCGCGGCCGCAAGGTCGTCGTGCTCACCATCGACCCGGCCAGGCGGCTGGCCCAGTCGATGGGCATCTCCGAGCTCGACAACGTCCCGCGCCAGGTCAAGGGCGTCGACGAGAGCGCGGGCGGCGAACTGCACGCGATGATGCTGGACATGAAGCGCACCTTCGACGAGATCGTCGAGGGTCATGCGGATGCCGACCGGGCCCGCGCCATCCTGGAGAACCCCTTCTACCAGTCCCTGTCGGCCGGTTTCGCGGGCACGCAGGAGTACATGGCCATGGAGAAGCTCGGCCAGCTCCGCGCGAACGACGAGTGGGACCTGATCATCGTCGACACCCCGCCGAGCCGCTCGGCGCTGGACTTCCTGGACGCGCCCAAGCGCCTGGGCTCCTTCCTGGACGGCAAGTTCATCCGGGTGCTGATGGCGCCGGCGAAGGTGGGCGGCCGGGCCGGCATGAAGTTCCTCAATGTCGGCATGTCGATGATGACCGGCACCCTCAGCAAGCTCATGGGCGGTCAACTGCTGCGCGATGTACAGACCTTCGTGGCCGCCATGGACACCATGTTCGGCGGCTTCCGCACCCGCGCGGACGCCACCTACCGCCTCCTCCAGGCCCCCGGGACGGCGTTCCTCGTGGTGGCCGCTCCGGAGCGGGACGCGCTGCGCGAGGCGGCGTACTTCGTCGAGCGGCTGGCCGCCGAGCAGATGCCGCTGGCCGGCCTCGTGCTGAACCGGGTGCACGGCAGCGGCGCCGCCCAACTGAGCGCCGAGCGCGCCCTGGCCGCCGCGGAAGCCCTGACGGACCGCATGGCGGAGGACACCCATGCGGACACCCACCCGGACACGGAGGCGGACCCCGGTACGGACGACGCCGGTGCGGCCCCGGACGCAGCCCCTGCCCCCGCCGCCGACTCCGCCCCGCCCCCCGGCCGCGCAGAAAATAATCTTGAAGCCACCGGCATTGTGGATCTCGACGACGGGAAGGCTGGCTCACGTACCGCCGGCAGCCCCTCCCCCGCTGCCGCGGCGGAGCATGTGACACCCACATCAGCCTCAGCGGCGCAACTGGCCGCCGGCCTCCTACGGCTGCACGCGGAACGTATGCAGGTCCTCGCGCGCGAACGTCGCACCCGGGACCGCTTCACCACGCTGCATCCCGAGGTTCCGGTGACGGAGGTCGCCGCGCTGCCCGGCGACGTCCATGACCTCGCGGGACTGCGTGCCATCGGCGACCGCCTGGCGCTGAACCCCACGGCCACCGACGACTGAGCCGCACCCACGGCCGGCTCAGCCACCCACCACGAAGCGCCCCTCACCACCCACGAAGCACTCCTTACGCGACATTTCACGTGCCACGCGAATCTCACGTGTCACACGCATTCCCGTGTCACACGCCTCACGAGGCGCGCCGGACAGCGCGCCCCGCCTCTCCTGGAGCCGCAACTCCCAGGCGCGTTACCGGCACTGGCGCCCCTGCCACGACTCGACAGAACGCGCCACCAGCCGAACCTTCTCGGCCAAATCTCCCGGCCGGTCCCGGCTACCCGACCGCGGCCAACACATCGAAGGCCTCGTCCTCGCAGTCCAACGGCAGGATGCCCGTGCTGCGCTCGTATTCCGTACGCGCTGTCTCCAACAGCCGACGCCATGACGTCACGGTCGGGCGGCGGCGCAGCAGCGCCCTCCGCTCGCGCTCGGTCATCCCGCCCCACACGCCGAACTCCACCCGGTTGTCCAGGGCATCGGCCAGGCACTCCGTACGCACCGGACATCCGGTGCACACTGCCTTGGCACGGTTCTGCGCCGCCCCTTGTACGAACAGTTCATCCGGATCGGTAGTGCGGCAGGCTGCCTGTGCACTCCAGTCGGTTACCCAGCTCATGCTGGCGCCGTCCTCTCCCGAATCGAGGCTCCCCCACGGCGGCAATCGGCATATTCACCGTTGCCAGTTGAGGACGTTACGGAAGGCAGGCAGGGCGCAACACCCCCTTCGGGCCCAATCTTGAATGGCCCGAACGGACTATGCGTACGCGGCAGATCACCCAACGGAGTGACCGAACGGCATACGTCACTTTGCGCACAAGACGGGACAGTTCACCGCCCTGACACGGGATTTCTCTCGACACGGACAGGCGCGTGGGGGGCGCGACCCGCGAAAGTAGGGGTTGACGAACTGAGGCGTAACCGTTCAGCTGTGGTAGCTGAGAACAGGCTAGGCGAACAGGTGCGCCCCTGTCCGGCGATTGAGAACGTAGGCTGCCCTCATGCCTAAGAAGCGCGATGGCGGGGGTCTGTCCAAGACGCAGCAGGCCGCCAAGTTCCTCGGTGTCAGCGTCCTGGCCGGAGCGGTGCTCGCCGGCCTCGCGCTCCCGGCGGCCGGGGCGCTCGGCCTCACCGCCAAGGGATCGGTCGAGGGCTTCGACGACATCCCGGCGAACCTCAAGACACCGCCGCTCAGCCAGCGGACCAGGATCCTGGACTCCAAGGGCGGCGAGATCGCCAAGGTCTACTCCCGTGACCGCACGGTCATCGGCCTCAAGGACATGTCGCCGTATATCCAGAAGGCGATCGTCGCGATCGAGGACGCGCGCTTCTACCAGCACGGCGCCATCGACCTGAAGGGCATCCTGCGGGCGCTCAACAAGAACGCCCAGTCGGGCGCCGTCTCCCAGGGCGCCTCGACGCTGACCCAGCAGTATGTGAAGAACGTCTTCATCGAGGAGGCGGGCGACAACCCGGACAAGGTCGCGCAGGCCACCCAGCAGACCCTCGGCCGCAAGGTCAAGGAGCTCAAGTACGCAATCCAGGTGGAGAAGGAGCTCGGCAAGCGCAAGATCTTGCAGAACTACCTCAACATCACGTTCTTCGGGCAGCAGGCCTACGGCATCGAGGCGGCTGCCCAGCGCTACTTCAGCAAGCACGCCAAGGACCTGAACCTCGGGGAGTCGGCGCTGCTGGCCGGCATCGTCCAGTCGCCCAGCCGCTACGACCCGGTCAATGACCCGCAGGAGGCCACCCGGCGGCGCAACACCGTCCTCCAGCGGATGGCCGACATGAAGGACGTCACCCAGGCGGAGGCCGACGCGGCCGCCAAGAAGCCGATCAAGCTGGCGGTCAGCCGCCCCAAGAACGGCTGTATCACCGCCACCGACGGCGCCGGCTTCTTCTGTGACTACATCCGCACGGTCTTCCTCAGCGACAAGGCCTTCGGCAAGAGCCGCAAGACCCGCCTCAAGCTCTGGAACCAGGGCGGCATGACCATCCGCACCACCCTCGACCCGCAGGCCCAGAAGTCTGTACAGGCGTCGATAAAGGAGCACGTCTACGACGACGACCCGGTCGCCACCGCCGCCACCATCGTCGAACCGGGGACCGGCAAGATCCTCGGCATGGGCCAGTCACGCCCGTACGGCTTCCGCGAGAACGAGACCGTGATCAACCTCTCGGTGAACCACGACATGGGCGGGGGCGCCGGCTATCTGCCCGGGTCGACCTTCAAGCCGGTGGTCGCGGCGGCCGCGCTGGAGCAGGGGACGAATCCGGAGCAGGAGTACCCGTCGCCGTACCGGATGCCGTATCCCACCCCGGTCCAGACCTGCGAGGGCGAGTGGCAGGGCAACGGATCCGAGAACGTCGAGAACGAGAACAAGGAAGAGGTCGGCCCGTACGGCATGAAGGAGGCGACCGCGAAGTCGGTCAACACCTACTTCGTGCAGCTGATCAGCGATATGGGTGTCTGCCCCGCGGTCAAGATGGCGCAGAAGATGGGCATCGAGCGGGCGGACGGCAAGCCGCTCCAGCAGGTGCCGTCGATGACGCTCGGCACGCAGGAGATGTCGCCGCTCACGATGGCGGCCGGCTACGCCACCTTCGCCAGTGGCGGCCAGTACTGCTCACCGGTGGCGCTCGAGTCGATCACCGACGCGCGGGGCCGGGCGATGAAGGTCCCGCAGTCCAGTTGCCGTACCGCCATGTCCAAGAAGACCGCGGACACCATCAACACGCTGCTCAAGGGTGTGGTCGAGGACGGCACCGGCAAGGAGGCCGGGCTCCAGGGCCGCGACAGCGCCGGCAAGACCGGTACCACCGACAGCCGCTACGCCGCCTGGTTCGTCGGCTACACCCCCAACGCGGCCGGCGCGGTCTGGGTCGGCGACCCGCAGCACAAGCGCAAGATGTTCAACATCACCATCGGCGGCGTCCCCCACGACAAGGTCTACGGCGCCGACACCCCCGGCCCCATCTGGCGCGACGCGATGTCGGGCGCACTGGAAGGACGCCCCGCGCCCGCCCTGCCGACCGTCCCGATCGACGACCCCGCCAAGGACAAGAAGCAGGGCGACGAGGGCGACAAGGGCCGCGGCAAGCCCAAGCCCGG
Organism: Streptomyces sp. MCA2; assembly: GCF_023544705.1. Classification (NCBI taxonomy): domain Bacteria; kingdom Bacillati; phylum Actinomycetota; class Actinomycetes; order Kitasatosporales; family Streptomycetaceae; genus Streptomyces; species Streptomyces sp. MCA2. The sequence goes on along the minus strand of NZ_JAMJFM010000062.1, from coordinate 3,140 downwards.
CCGGGGCGGCCACGGCGGTCACAACAAGCCGGGCGGCGGCTGGCACATCCCCGGCTTCCCCGACATCCTGGGCGGCGGCAACGGCGGCTGGTGAACGGCCGGTTGGGCCGATCGGCCGGAGGAACGGCCGGTTGGGCCGTACGGCCGGAGGAACGGCCGGCCGGCCCGGGCGGCGGAGATGCCGGTACATCACGAAAGGCGAGGGGCGCCCCACCATGGGGGCGCCCCTCGTCCTTCCCTCAAAAACCCGTCCGGCGGCTCAGCCGGCCAGCAGCTTCTTCACCACCGCGGCCACCCGGCCGCCCTCGGCCCGGCCCGCCACCTGCGGGTTGACGATCTTCATGACGGCGCCCATCGCCCGCGGCCCCTCGGCGCCGGCGCCCTTGGCCTCCGCCACGGCAGCCGCGACCAGCTGCTCCAGCTCCTCGTCGGACAGCTGCTTGGGCAGGTAGTCCGCGAGGATCTCGCCCTCGGCGCGCTCGCGCTCGGCCGACTCCCCGCGGCCGCCCTTCTCGAAGGCGTCCGCGGCCTCCCGGCGCTTCTTCGCCTCCCGCGCGATGATCTTCTCGACCTCGCCGTCGGACAGCTCGCGCGCCTCGGTGCCCGCGACCTCTTCCTTCTGGATCGCGGTCAGCGTGAGACGGAGGGTGGAGGAACGCAGCTCGTCGCGCGCCTTGATCGCGATGGTGAGGTCGTCGTGCAGCTTGGACTTGAGCGTGGTCATGCCGTCGAGTATGCCCCCACCCACCGACAACCGCCGCGCCTTTTCCCCCGCCCCGCCACGCCCACCGCCCCGGCGGGGCGTCTCCCTCCCACTGCACCCACCCCCCGCACTCTGCGACGATGGGGAGCATGCGCGCGCGATACGGAGTACCCCTGACCCTGACCGCAGTCGGTGCGGCCGGCCTGGCCTACGCCGCCGGCTTCGAAGTCCGCTCCTTCCGCCTCCGGCGCGTCACCGTGCCCGTACTGCCCCGCGGCATGCGGCCGTTGCGCGTCCTACAGGTCTCCGACGTCCACATGGTCAGCGGACAGCGCAAGAAGCAGCGCTGGTTGCAGTCGCTCGCGGGGCTGCGCCCCGACTTCGTCATCAACACCGGCGACAACCTCTCCGACCCCGAGGGCGTCCCCGAGACGCTGGACGCGCTCGGCCCGCTGATGGAGTTCCCGGGCGCCTACGTCTTCGGCTCCAACGACTACTACGGCCCCAAGCTGCGCAACCCCGCCCGCTACCTCCTCGAGCGGGCCCAGGGCCGGCACGGCCTCAACGGCAACGCGCCCGCCGTGGGCGTCGTCCACAACCCGTGGGAGGAGCTGCGCGACGCCTTCGACGCGGCCGGCTGGGTCGGCCTGTCCAATTCGCGCGGCCGCCTCAAGCTGGAGGGCATCGAGATCGCCCTGACCGGCCTGGACGACCCGCACATCAAGCGTGACCGCTACGCCGAGGTCGCCGGCGGACCGGAATCCGGCGCCGACCTCTCCCTGGCCGTCGTCCACGCCCCCTACCTGCGCTCCCTGGACGCGTTCACCGCCGACGGCTACCCCCTGATCCTGGCCGGCCACACCCACGGCGGCCAGCTCTGCATCCCCTTCTACGGGGCCCTCGTCACCAACTGCGACATCGACACCGACCGTGTGAAGGGCCTGTCCACCCACACCGCCGCCGGCCACACCTCCTACCTCCACGTCTCCGCCGGCTGCGGCACCAACCGCTACACCCCGGTCCGCTTCGCCTGCCCCCCGGAAGCGACGCTGCTGACGCTGACGGCACGGGACTGAGCGGGGCGGAGACGGGCGAGCCGGGCGGAGACGGGGGATCCAGCGTTCGGGGGCCTCGGTATTCGGGGGGCGGCAGCGGCGTTCGGGGAGCGGCTGCGAGTGAGAGGCGGCCGCGGGTGAGGAGCGGGTGGGGCTTTCCGGAGTCCGGCCCTCCGCGAGCCCGCCCCTCCTCCGAATCCGGCCTCCTCGAATCCGGCCTTCCGGGAGTCCGGCCTCTGGAGTCCGCGAACGCCCCGGGCCCCGGCTCGCCCCGGGCCGGGGTTTTGCCGGACGGGGTCTCCCGCAGTCGTTGATCATCCCCCTACCGTGGGGGGATGTCCGAACCCACCCGGACCTCGCAGTCCACGCGCCATGCCACCGGCCCGGCCGGCGCCGCCGCCCGCACCCCGGCAGCCGCCGTCGCCCCCACGAGCCGTCACCCGCTGGCGGCCGCCTTCCGCGTCCTCATCACCACGGCCACCCTGACCGGCCTGCTCCTCGCGGCCCTCGCCACCACCGGCCCGGCCCAGCTCCTCACCCGCTTCACCGTGCAGGCCAATATCGCCTCCGTGTTGGTCTCCGCCTGCGCCGCCCACCGCGCCTGGACCGGCCGCCGCCCCGTAAGCCCCCGGCTCACCGGCGCGCTCCTCCCGTTCCTCTGGCTCCCCGCCCTCATCCACCACGCCTTCCCGGCCGCCGACTCCACCGCCTTCACCCTGCCGGCCGCCACCGCCCCGGGCGTCACCCAAGCCCTCTGCCACCAGCTCCTCTACACAGTCGTCCCGCTCGCCGCTCTCGCCGACTGGCTCCTGCTCACCACTCCCCGCGGCTTCCGCCTGCCCTACGCCTGGCAGTGGCCCGCCTATCCCCTTCTCTTCCTCGCTCTCGCCCTTGCCTTCCCCGCCACTTCCGGCGCCCCTTCCCCCACCGCCACCACCGCCCTCTCCATCGGCATCGCCATCTGCGCCCTCCCTTTGACCGCCATCGGGATCGACCAGGTCAGGCCCGCTCCCCGGCTCCACAACAACCGGATTTCACCTACGGGGATCAGTCCGCTAAAGTAGAGCTCGTTGCTTCGGGGTGTAGCGCAGCTTGGCAGCGCGCTTCGTTCGGGACGAAGAGGTCGTGGGTTCAAATCCCGCCACCCCGACTGAAGGAACAGAGATCAGGGGCCTGATCCGCGAAAGCGGGTCGGGCCCCTGATTCGTTTCCGGGTGCGGGGCTCTTGGGGGTCGTGAGAGGCCGGGCCGGGAATTCTTCGCTCGGGCGCCGCCTCATGACGTGCCGTCACTCGGGTCTCGCGGGAGGCCAGGTGGCGCGAGGCTAAGTGACATGGGTCACGTGCCTGGTCGGCGGCTTCCCTTGCGGGCGGCCGGGGCGAG
>NZ_JAMJFM010000061.1:0-54484 GCF_023544705.1 Streptomyces sp. MCA2 | reverse complement strand
CTGCCCGGACCCTGTCGGCTCCGTGGCAACTCGGAGGACACTACACGAGGGGTTGGGGTTGTTCAAACCCGTGCCTGGCAGGGGTTTACCGGGTACTTTGAGTGCATGACTACGCATGCGCTCGTACAGCAGTGGTGGCTCGCCTGACGGCGGCCGACCAGCAGCGCATGCATGACCACGGCCGCCGCTTCGGCGGCCGTTTGCGTATCTCCCTCCCGTAGCCGGCCGGCGAGGTCGGCGGTCTCGACACGCACTCAGCGCGAGTGCAGGAGTTCGGGAGAGACGGATGAACGAGATGGCGACGGTGGCCGGGGCGCGTACGCGGATCTTCAGTGGGGTGAAGCCGACGGGGCATCTGACGCTGGGGAACTACCTCGGGGCGCTGCGGCGGTGGGCCGAGGAGGACCAGCATCGCGCGCAGGCGCTGTTCTGTGTGGTGGATCTGCATGCGCTGACCGTGGAGCACGATCCGGCGCGGGTGCGGCGGCTCAGTCGGCAGGCCGCGACGCTGCTGCTGGCCACGGGGCTGGATCCGGAGGTCTGCACGGTGTTTGTGCAGAGTCACGTGGACGAGCATCTGCGGCTGTCGTATCTGATGGAGTGCACGGCCTCCGACGGGGAGATGCGGCGCATGATCCAGTACAAGGAGAAGGCCGCGGTGGAGCAGGCGCGGGGCGGGAGTGTGCGGCTGTCGCTGCTGACGTATCCGGCGCTGATGGCGGCGGACATCCTGGCGTACGGGACGCATGAGGTGCCGGTGGGGGAGGACCAGGTGCAGCACGTGGAGCTGACGCGGGATCTGGCGGTGCGGTTCAACCAGCGGTACGGGGCGACGTTCGTGGTGCCGAAGGCCACGTATCCGGCGGTGGCGGCTCGGGTGATGGATTTGCAGGATCCGGCGTCGAAGATGGGGAAGTCGCACGCCCGGACCGCGGGGATCGTCTACGTACTGGATGAGCCCGAGGTGGTGCGGAAGAAGGTGATGCGGGCGGTGACGGATTCGGGGCAGGACGTCACGTATGAGCCGGAGCAGCGTCCCGGGGTGGCGAATCTGCTGGAGGTGCTGGCCACCTGTACGGGCGGTGATCCTCAGCGGCTGGCCGGGGAGTACGACTCGTACGGCGCGTTGAAGAAGGACGTGGCGGAGGCCGTGGTGGAGACGTTGCGGCCGGTGCGGGAGCGGCATGCGGAGCTGGCCGCCGAGCCGTCGTATGTGGATGCGGTGCTGCGGCGGGGTGCGGAGCGGGCGCGCTCGCTGGCCAGGCCGCGGGTGGATGCGGCGTTCGAGGCGGTGGGGCTGCTGCCCGCGGGATGAAGGCCGGTGGTCCGGTCCGGGGGCGCGGTGTGCGGCGCGCCCCCGGGGCGGGTCTTCGGTCAGCCGTTGCCGGAGGCCAGTTCGCGGCTGCGGTCGCGGGCGGCTTCCAGGGCGGCGATGAGGGCGGCGCGTACGCCGTGGTTTTCGAGTTCCCGGATGGCGTTGATGGTGGTGCCGGCCGGGGACGTGACGTTCTCGCGGAGCTTGACGGGGTGTTCGCCGCTGTCGCGGAGCATCACGGCGGCGCCGATGGCGGCCTGGACGATGAGGTCGTGGGCCTTGTCGCGGGGCAGGCCGAGGAGGATGCCGGCGTCGGTCATGGCCTCGACGAGGAAGTAGAAGTACGCCGGGCCGGAGCCGGAGAGCGCGGTGCAGGCGTCCTGCTGGGACTCCGGGACGCGGAGGGACTTGCCGACGCCGGAGAAGATCTCCTCGGCGCGGGTGAGGTGCGCGCCGGTGGCGTGGGTGCCGGCGGAGATGACGGACATCGCCTCGTCGACGAGGGCGGGGGTGTTCGTCATGACCCGTACGACGGGGGTGCCGGCGGCCAGGCGTTCCTCGAAGTAGGAGGTGGGGATGCCGGCGGCGCCGCTGATGACCAGGCGGTCGGCGGGGACGTGCGGGGCCAGCTCGGTGAGCAGGGCGCCCATGTCCTGGGGTTTGACGGTGAGGATGAGGGTGTCGGCGGACTTCGCGGCCTCGGCGTTGCTGACCGCTTCGACGCCGTAGCGGTCGTGCAGCTGCTCCGCGCGTTCCGGGCGGCGGGCGGTGACCAGGAGGTCGGAGGGTGCCCAGCCGCCTCGGATCATTCCGCTGAGCAGGGCTTCGCCGATTTTTCCGGTGCCGAGTACGGCGACCTTCTGGGTCATGCTGCGGTTCACCTCGCCGTGGTGCGTGCCTGGTCGGTTCTCCCGTCATCCTCGCACTTGGGGACGCGGGGCGCCGGGGCGTATCGAGGGCCGGGACGGTGTCACGTCGTACGGCGGCGGAGGGTGGCGGCACCGAGGGCGAGGACCAGGAGGGCGCAGCCGGTGACGATGACGGTGTCGCGGACGAAGTCGCCGGTGATGTCGGGGTGTTCGAGGACCTCGTTCATGCCGTCGACGGCGTAGGACATCGGGAGGACGTCGGAGAGTGCCTCCAGGGCCGGCTGCATGGTGTCGCGCGGGGTGAACAGGCCGCAGAGCAGGAGCTGGGGCATCAGGACGGCGGGCATGAACTGGACGGCCTGGAATTCGGAGGCGGCGAAGGCCGAGACGAACAGGCCGAGGGCGGTGCCGAGGAGGGCGTCCAGGACGGCGACGAGCAGCAGCAGCCAGGGGGAGCCGGTGATGTCGAGGCCGAGGACCCAGACGGAGAGGGCCGTGGCGAGGGCCGACTGGACGATCGCCAGCAGGCCGAAGGCCAGGGCGTAGCCGCTGATCAGGTCGGCCTTGCCGAGGGGCATGGCGAGCAGGCGTTCCAGGGTGCCCGAGGTCCGCTCGCGGAGGGTGGCGATGGAGGTGACCAGGAACATCGTGATCATCGGGAAGATGCCGAGGAGCGAGGCGCCGATGCTGTTGAAGGTCTCGGGGCGGGCGTCGAAGACGTAGCGCAGCAGGGCGATCATCACGCACGGGACGACGAGCATCAGCGCGATGGTGCGCGGATCGTGGCGCAGCTGGCGCAGGACCCGGGCGGCGGTGGCCAGGGTGCGGGACGGGGACAGCGGGGCGGCGGTGGAGTGCGGTGCGCCGGCGGCGGGCGGGGCGGTGCCGGGGAGAGGGGCGGTGGTCATCGCGCTGACTCCTTGGGGGTGGTGCGGGCGGCGGCCGGCTCCGCCGGGCGGCCCGCGGCCCCGGCCTCGTCGACCAGATGGAGGAAGGCGGCCTCGACGGTGGGGGAGCCCGTCCGGTCACGGAGCGCGTCGGGTGCGCCGTCGGCGAGGATGCGGCCCTCGCGCATCAGGAGCAGCCGGTGGCAGCGCTCGGCCTCGTCCATGACGTGCGAGGAGACGAGGAGGGTGGTGCCGCGGTCGGTGGCGAGGGTGTGGAAGAGCTGCCACAGGTCGCGGCGGAGGACGGGGTCCAGGCCGACGGTGGGTTCGTCGAGGACGAGGAGTTCCGGGGCGCCGAGCAGGGCCACCGCGAGGGAGACCCGGCTGCGCTGGCCGCCGGAGAGGTTGCCGGCGAGGGCGTCGGCGCGGGCGGTGAGGTCGACGTCCTCGATGACGCGGGTGACGCTCTCGCGGCGGCGGGCGCGGGCGGCCCGGCCGGGGTGCAGGACGGCGGCGAAGTAGTCGAGGTTCTGGCGGACGGTGAGGTCGTCGTAGACGGACGGGTCCTGGGTGACATAGCCGATGCGGGGGCGCAGCCGGGGGTCGCCCGCGGGCCGGCCGAGGACGTCGAGGGTGCCGGTGACCTTGGCCTGGGTGCCGACGATGGCGCGCATCAGGGTGGATTTGCCGCAGCCGGAGGGGCCGAGGAGGCCGGTGATGCGGCCGCGGGGCACGTCGAAGGCGAGGGCGTCGAGGACGGTGCGGCCGCCTCGGGCGACGGTGAGGTCGTGGGCGTGGACGGCGGGATCATCGGGATCACGGCCATAATTCATCATGCGATGAATAGTGCTCCGGGCGGGGTGGGGCGTCAACCGTCCGGACGGGACGGGTCGGGGAGAAGTGAGTGACGAGGCGGCATCGGGCGGGCGGGGAGGGTGGGCCGCGTGGGTCCGATGGGCCATTGCGGTGACAAGGCGGCGGAAGGGGGTGCGGAGGGGGCGCACCGGGGAGCCGTATGGGCACCGGCGGGCGCCTGGAGCGAAGGGAACCGGCCGTTCCTGGTCGATAACTCCGCGTTTACAGGGTGGTTACATACCGAGTTGCGGTCCTGCGTGTCCGCTTGGACACAATGGGGTGACCTGTCCAGCCGCACCGGAAGGGGCGACGATGGCGAAGATCCGGGTCGGCGCTCTCGGCCGGTTCCTGTTGATCGTCGTGGCCGTCGTACTGGCCCTGCCGGCCCTCGCCGAGGGCGCCTACGGACAGAGCCCGGCGGCCGCCCCGGCCGCGAACGGCGCCACCCGTGCCGGTTCCGCGGGCACCACGACCACGGATTCGGACACCTCGGAGCACCCGGAATCCGGCAGTGACCGCTGTCAGCCGCGCCGCGGCGGGCGTTCCACGGCCACGGTGTCCGCACCTCCCCCGCCGCTCACGACCGTGTCGACCGCCGGCCGGGAACGGACCGACGGCGGGCTGCGGGTGACCGTCCCGCTGACCGGCCGGCAGGCCGTCCCCCTGTCGAGATCCGGCGAACTGCCGGTCCATCACCTCGTTTTCCGCTGCTGAGAGCTGAGAGCTGCCCCCAAGGGCCTCCCCCGGCCCGCGCATCCGACGGATCCAGCCGTCAACCCCCTTCATGGCGCGCGCCTCGTGGCGCCGCGCGGCAGCAGGTGAGCGCCGGCGGCAGAGCGCCGGTCACCGGCCGGCTGCCCGCGCCGCTCCGCGTCCGCTCGTGCGTATCCGTGCGTCCCGTGCGTACCCGTGCGCGCCACCGCATCTCGCACTCGCTGGAGGCATCCTCATGCGTAGGTTCCGTGTTGTCCGACTTCGCGCGTTCCGGCCGTCCATACCGTCACGGCAGTCACTGTCGCTCTGGCGCGCCGATGTCACCGCGTCGCTCGTCGTCTTTCTCGTCGCCGTCCCGTTGTGTGTCGGGGTGGCCGTCGCGTCCGGGGTGCCGGCCGAACTCGGGCTGGTCACCGGGATCGTCGGCGGGCTGCTCACCGGGTTACTCCCCGGCAGCAGCCTCCAGGTCAGCGGCCCGGCCGCGGGGCTGACCGTGCTGGTCTACGAGGCCGTGCAGGAGTACGGGCTCGGCACGCTGGGCGCGCTGGTGCTGATCGCCGGGGTGCTTCAGCTGGCCATGGGGGCGCTGCGCCTGGGGCGCTGGTTCCGGGCCATTTCCGTGTCGGTCGTCCAGGGGATGCTGGCGGGGATCGGACTGGTGCTGATCGCCGGGCAGTTGTACGCCCTGGCGGATGCCAAGGCGCCCGGCAGCGGGCCCGCGAATCTGGGCGGGCTGCCGAAACTCGCGGTGGACACCGCCGTGTCCGGCACCGCGCCGGCCGCGCTGGCGGTGGGCGTGGGCACCATCGCGGTGCTGGTGCTGTGGCCGAAGTGGCGGCGGGCGGCGCGGGTGGTGCCGGCGCCGCTGGTGGCGGTGGCGCTGGCGACGGCCGTGGTGTTCGTGCTGGATCTGCCGGTGGCCCGGGTCGAGGTGGCGGGCCTGCTGCACGTCGTCCAGCCGCCGGGCGGCGCGGACTTCCTGCGGCTGGTGGAGGCGGGGGCGGTGGCCGGTGCGCTGGGCACCGTGCTGGCGTTCACCCTGATCGCGTCGGCGGAGTCGCTGTTCAGCGCGGCCGCGGTGGACCGGCTGCACGACGGGCCGAAGACCGCGTACGACAAGGAGCTGATGGCGCAGGGCGCGGGCAACACCGTCTGCGGGCTGCTGGGCGCGCTGCCGATGACCGCGGTGATCGTCCGCAGCGCCGCGAATGTGCACGCCGGGGCGCGGACGAAGGCCTCGCGGGTGCTGCACGGGGTGTGGCTGCTGGTCTTCGCGGCGGCGGTGCCGGCGGCGCTGGGGGTGGTGCCGCTCGCGTCGCTGGCCGGCGTACTGGTGCATGCGGGCAGCAAGTTGATCCCGGTGAAGCAGTGGCTTCCGCTGTGGCGGGAGCACCGGGGTGAGGCCGTGGTGCTGGCCGCGACGGCGGTGGCGATCGTGGCCACCAACATGTTCGAGGGGGTGCTGCTGGGGCTGCTGATGGCCATTGCCAAGTCGGCCTGGGAGACCTCGCACGTGCACCTGGAGATCACCGGGCTGGACGAGCCGGCGGCACCCGCCACCGGCAAGAGCACGGCAGGACACGGGCCGGTCGTCTCGGGGCCCCGGCGCCCCATCCTCGTACGGGCCCTCGGCCACGCCACGTTCCTGCGGCTGCCGAAGCTGCTCGACCAGTTGGAGGCGCTGCCCGCGGACCGGGAGATCGAGCTGGATCTGTCCGGGCTGCGGCATCTCGACCATGCGTGTGCGGCCGCGCTCGGCAGCTGGGAGGAGCAGCGCCGCGGACCTGACGGGACCAACCGGCAGAAAACCTCGTCCATCGCCTCGTAAGACAACCTAAGCGGAAGGGACCGGCGTTGCGGCAGAAATGACCGTAGGGTCGGGGGGCCTGCGCCCGCCGACCCTTGGAGTGCTGTGAACCGCCGGCCCTTCCGCTCCTGCGGTGCGACCGCCGCCCTGTCCGTCGCCCTGCTGCTCTCCTCGTGCGCCGGCGACGCCATGGGCGTCCGGGGGGCGGCGGGCGGCGGCTCGGCGGGCGACCCGCTCTTCCCGGCGCTCGGCAACGGCGGCTACCAGGTGCGCCACTACGGGCTCGATCTCGCCTACGACGTGAAGAAGAAGCACCTGGACGCGACCGCCGAGATCACCGCCGAGGCCACGAAGGACCTGCGGTCCTTCCAGCTCGATCTGCAAGGGCTGCGGGTGTCGGACGTGCGGGTCGACGGCAAGGACGCCGCGTTCTCCCGTAAGGGGCACAAGCTGATCGTCCGGCCGGCCACCGGTCTCCGCAAGGGCGCGGACTTCCGTACGCGTGTCAACTACGGCGGCACACCACAGGAGTTGAAGGACCCGGACGGATCCCGGGAGGGCTGGGTCAAGACCGCCGACGGGGCCTTCGTGTCGGGTGAGCCCGCCGGGTCCATGACGTGGTTCCCCGGCAACAACCACCCCGCCGACAAGGCGACCTACGACTTCGAGATCACCGTGCCGAAGGGCTATACCGCCGTCGCCAACGGGGAGTTGCGGTCGGAGAGGACGGCCAAGGGCCGCACCACCTTCGAGTGGCACAACGGGCAGCCCATGGCCAGTTACCTCGCCACCGCCGGCATCGGCAGGTTCGATGTCAGCAGGTCCCGTACGCCCGACGGGCTGCCGCTGTATGTCGCGGTGGATCCGGCGGAGGCCAAGGCGAGCAGGAAGCCGCTGGAGCGGCTGCCGGAGATCGTGAAGTGGGAGAGCGGGCTGTTCGGCCCCTATCCCTTCTCCTCCGCCGGCGCGATCGTCGATCGCACACCGGCCCGGATCACCTGGATCGCGCTGGAGTCCCAGACCAAGCCGGTCTACGCCGGGGCGCCGGACACCTCGACCGTGGTGCACGAGATGGCCCATCAGTGGTTCGGCGACTCGGTGACGCCGAAGACCTGGAAGGACACCTGGCTCAACGAGGGCTTCGCGACCTACGCCGAGTGGCTGTGGGAGGAGCGCGAGGGCGGCAAGACCCCGCAGCAGCAGTTCGACGCGCTCTACGAGGACAAGACGGACGCCAGGCGCTGGGACTTCCCGCCGGGCGATCCGGGCACACCGGAGAATGTGACCGCGCCGCCCGTCTACGAGCGGGGCGCGATGCTGCTCCAGCAGCTGCGGAACGCCGTCGGCGACAAGACCTTCTTCAAGATCCTCAAGGAGTGGCCCGCCAAGTACCGCTACTCCAATGCCGACTCGAAGGAATTCATCGCCTTCTGCCAGGCGCGCACGGACGTGGACCTGACCGAGCTGTTCGATGAGTGGCTGTACGGCAAGGGGAAGCCGAAGAAGGTGTACTGAGACCGGAGCAGGTGTACTGACGGGCCATTCCGCCGTTACGTCGTCGACGACGGGACGGCGGGCCGCAGGGTGACCGTCAGGTCGAGCGCGTAGGCCTCCTCGACGATGGCGTCCGGGAAGACGTCCAGCAGGGCGGACCGCTCGTCCGCCAGGACGGGGGCCGCGGCCGCCGGGCCGATGGCGGAGAAGTACGAGCGGCTGCCGAGCATCGCGAGGTGGGTGTCGAGGGGGACCCGCCGGGTCCAGCGCAGGACACGGGAGGCGGGGCGCAGGCCGAGGCCGAGCCCGCGGATCAGGTCGGGAGTCTCCTGCGAGACGCCGTGGTCGTGGTACTCGGGCAGCCGCCGGGCGATCCGGGCCTCCTGTTCGGCGGCCCAGCCGACGTCCGGATCGGGGATGTTCCACCACAGCGCGAGCGCACCGCCCGGCCGCAGCACCCTCATCGCCTCCGGGACGGAGCGGGCCGGGTCCGTCCAGTGCCAGGCCTGCGCGTACCCGACGAGGTCGAAGCCCGCGTCGTCGGGGAAGGGCAGCGCCTCTCCGAGGGCACGGACGAGCGGGCTGGCGGGGTGGGCGGCACGCAGCTCGGCGGCCATGGCGGAGCCCGGCTCCACGGCGGTGACCCGCGCCCCGCGCCCGGTGAGCAGCCCGGTCGCGATGCCGGTCCCGGCACCGACGTCCAGCACCCGCGCCCCCGTCAGCGACTGCCCGGCCAGCTCCTCGATCGCGTCGAAGAGGGCCGGCGGATAGCCGGGGCGGGCGGCGGCGTACTGGGCGGCCACCGCGTCGAAGGACCGGGCGAGGGTGGCCTGGGCCGGGGTCCGGGAGGGCTCGGCGGGCGGTGGCGGCCCGGCCGGTAAGGGCAGTTGCTCCTGCGGGGTTCCGTGCGGCATACGGCTCATCCTGGCCGAGGACGCGGGTGTGCGGAGGGGCTTGGGAGGTTTTCCCAGGCGGGGAGGTGTCCCCAAGCGGGGAGGTGTTCCCGGGCAGGGGGCCCCACGACGACGGCCCGGTACGCGAACGACCGACCGCCGGCCGGTTCAGCGGCCCTTCTTGGACCGGGGCTTCTTGGCGGCCGGATTGCCGGTACGGGCGCCGCGGCGGCGCTCGTGGCGCTCACGGGCCGCGGCGTACTCGGCGCGGTACCGCTTCTCCCCCGGGGCCTCCACGAGGCTGCGGCAGAAGTAGGCGAGCAGCGAGCCGATGAAGCCGATCAGCATCAGGCCCTGGGCGGACGTGTCGGCCGCGCCCCGGGCGCCCGGATCGGGGCGGCGTACGAAGCCGTCCCAGGTGCGGCGGAAGGCCAGGGCGCTACAGACGGCGAAGCCGGCGACGACGAGGATGCCGACGAACGGGCCGACGGCGGCGATCTCCAGGCCCTGGAACGCAAAGCGCAGCACGACCGCACCGGCCGCGGCGAGCGCGAGCGAGCCCACCGCGGCACCGGCCCGGCGCAGGCCGTAGCCGCCGTCGTGGTGGACCCAGGTGGTGCCGAAGAAACGGATCTCCTCCGGCTCGGGACCGCCGTGCCCGGGACCGCCGTGCCCGGGGCCACCCCGCCCGGGGCCCCCGGGCTCCGGGCCCGGCGAGGACGTCTGCTCATCGCTCATGACGGCGATTATCCCCGGCCGGGCCCGGTGTCCGCAGGTGCGTGGGCGCCGCGCCTCAGTTGGCGCAGCGCGGCGCGACCATGCCGCTGCTGCCCGTCCGGACGTACGCATCGGAGACGTACTGGCCGGACCCGATGCAGTCCCAGATGTCCGAGGTGCCGTACGGGCCGCTGACCGACTGGCCGTGGCGCTGGCAGCGGATCTGGATACGGGCCCCCTCCGCCAGCGTGCGGACGGCCGGGTAGCTGGTGCCGGGTCCCTGGCGGACCTTGACGCGGTAGCCGGGTGCGACGGGATAGGTGAGCCCGCCGGCCGCGGCGGCGAGCACCTGCTCGCCGGCCGGTTCCACGGAGCCGAGATCGTCCTGAGTCGTCATGCTGTTCTCCCCCGTTGACGAAGCGCGTGAAGGCGCTCGTGATGATGTCCGCGACCCAATGCGGCGCGGTTCTGCCACGGCACGCTAGCAAGCCTCACTCATCTCGTACGCGCCATCGACTAGGCTCCGCGCGTCGCACCTGCGACCGAATGGCAAGGGAACAACACGGGGGTGGGAACCATGCCATCGCTGCGCAATTCCGGGGTCGGCCCGGAAGCGGAGCATCCGGAATACGCCGGCCAGTACCGCCTGGAGGCGCGGCTCGGCTCCGGCGGTATGGGCGTGGTCCACCTTGCGCGCTCGTCCTCCGGACTCCAGCTCGCGGTCAAGGTCATCCATGCCGAATTCGCCCAGGACCCGGAGTTCCGCGGGCGGTTCCGGCAGGAGGTGGCCGCCGCGCGACGGGTCAGCGGGGCCTTCACGGCACCCGTCGTGGACGCCGACCCGGACGCCGGACGCCCGTGGATGGCGACCCTCCACATTCCCGGCCCGACCCTCTCCGACCATGTGAAGCGGAACGGCCCGCTGGCGGTCGCGGAGGTGCGGCGGCTGGCCGCGGGGCTCGCCGAGGCGCTGCGCGACATCCATCGCGCGGGGGTGGTGCACCGCGATCTCAAGCCGGGAAACGTGCTGCTGGCCGCCGATGGGCCGAAAGTCATCGACTTCGGCATCTCCCGGCCGTCGGACAGCGAAATGCGCACCGAGACCGGCAAGTTGATCGGTACGCCGCCCTTCATGGCGCCCGAACAGTTCCAGCGGCCGCGCGAGGTGGGACCGGCCGCGGATGTCTTCGCGCTGGGTTCGGTCCTGGTGCATGCCGCCACCGGAAGCGGCCCGTTCGACTCGGAGAGCCCCTACATCGTCGCGTACCAGGTGGTGCACGACGACGCCGATCTGGCGGGCGTACCGGCGGAGTTGGTGCCGCTGGTCGAGAGCTGTCTGGCGAAGGACCCGGCGGACCGGCCGACGCCGGGCGCGCTGATGGAGCTGCTGCGGACGGATGCGCCGCACGGGGCACCGCCGGGGGCACCCCTGGGCGCCGCGCTGCCGGTGAGCATGCTGCCGGACGGGGTGCCACCGGGCGGTTCGTCGCCGGACACGTCGGCGGGCAGTGCGTCAGCGGGCGGTGCGGCGGCAGTTCGGATACCGGAACAGCGGCAGCGGGAGCAGCGGCAGCCGGAACAGCCCGCGCCCGAACAGGTCCCGCCGGTACGTGCCGAGGCCACCCCGCCACGTGCCGAGACGACGCACGTCCGCGTCCCCGCGCCCGTCGAGAGCCCCGCCGAGGGCACCGTCTGGAGTCCCGCCGGGAGCCCCGCCGGCGCCGGGCCCGCGGCCGCCCCCGAAGACCCCACCGACTCCCCCGCCTCCCCCGCCTCCGGCTTCCCATCCGAGCCCCGCCGCCCCGCCCGCTCCCGTACCCGTACCCGCCGCTGGCCGCTCTGGGCCGCGCTCGCCCTGGTCGTGACCGGCGCCGGGGCCTTCGCGGGCGTCCGGGCGCTGGCCCCGGGCGGGACCGGGCAGGACCCCGCCCTCCAGACCCGCCCGTCGCACCTCGGCGGCGCCGCCTTCCACCCGTGGCGGACCACGCTCGTCGAGCGCCCCACGGGCCATGACGCCGAAATGCCCTTCTGCACCGCCGGATCCGGCGCCGTCTTCTGCGGCCAGTCCGGTGTCCCGGCCGCCCGGCTCGATCCGGACACCGGCCGCCCGTCGTGGCGGCGTACGGACCACCGCTCCCAGGGCAAGAACGCCGCGAAGTACGCCGCGTCGCCGACCCCGCCGGTGCTCTCCGGCGGGCTGCTGTACGTCTTCTCCGGCGACGGCAAGAAGCTGAGCGCCCTCGACCCGTCGGCCGGCGGCAAGGGCGCCACCCGCTGGACCAAGGACCTCTCCGGATACGAGGGCGAGACCAGGATCGTCGGCAACCGCATCCTGCTGACGGCCGCGGACGGCACGGTCACCGCGCTCGACAGCACCACCCACCGGCAGCGCTGGCACAAACGCTTCCCGGGCCACCAACTGCCGCTCTTCTCCTCGTTCGGCGACCCGCACACCGCCTACGCGGCCGAGGGCACCCCCGACGGGACCGGCACCCAGGTCACCGCCATCGACCCGGCCGGCGGAAAGGTCCGCTGGTCGCGACGGCTGCCCGGGACGCTCGCCCCGGCCGGGACCGGTACGTCCGGGGCGCTCTATCTGACCGTCACCGACGCGAAGTTCACCTACCGCACCACCGCCGTCGTCCGCTACGACCCGGCCACCGGCCACACCCGGCGCCTCCCGCTGACCGCGCCGCTCGAACAGGTGGCCGCCGTGGTGCACGGCGAGTCGGTGTATCTGCTGGCCGAGGGCGGTGCGTTGCAGGCCGTCGGGGTGCGGAAATGGGACACCGAAACCTCGGTCAGCCGGGGCTCGGCACCGGTGGTCAGCGGCGGCACGCTGTATTTCACCGCGGCGGACGGACGGCTGCTGGCCGTCGACACCCACTCCGGCGGGCTGCTCGGCCAGACCCCGCCGCGGCTGGACGGCCGCCGCCACAACGGCTACCTCCAGATGCTGCCCGCGCCCCGGGTGGACGCGTCACGCGGCCGGATCTACGCGGCGGCGCCGGACGGCACGGTCTTCGCCGCCGCGACGAGGAACCCCGCCGCCTGGTGACCGCCGGGCCGCGCACCGCCCGGGGCGTGGCAGCGACAGGCACAGGCTTCCCGCCGGACTCCGGGGACGGCGGTGGCCTCGGGCCCGGCGCTGCCCTTGGTGCACCGCGTGTGCGTGCCGACATGGCACGCCGGGGAGACGTACGGGACGCGCGCGGTCACCGGGCCGCCCGGTCGAGCGCGGCGATGAGCCGGTGCGTCGTCTCCAGGTTGCAGCGCCCCAGCTCGATGAGCGGACGCGGCTGCGCGTAGCCGTACGAGACGGGGTCCACACCGAGTGACGGCAGGACGATGCCCGTCCGCTTGAGCGCGGCCGCCAGCTCGGCGCAGGCCGCCTCGGCCTCTGCCCTCTTGTCGGCCGCCGCCCGTCGTTCCTCTGTCATCAGCACCGCTCCTGTCTGTCGTTTTCCCTGCCTGGAGGACCGGAGCGCAACTACCGTGTGTGTTCCGGCCCTTACGAGAATGGGCCCGGAAAAGGCCGCGAATGCCGCTTGCGCGCCGTATTTCGCGACCACGCACCGTTAGTTCCACACCTTCCACGGAGGAGGTCGCCATGCCGCCGAGGCGAGCGGTCACCGGTCGAAGCCAGGAGCCGCGCCAGCGATTCGTGGAAGAGCTGCGATTACTGCGCGCCCAGAAGGGCGACAGCCTGCGGCAGCTGGGCGAGGTGCTGGGCTGGGACTGGTCGCTGTTCGGCAAGATGGAAGGCGGCCAGACGCTGGGCGGCCCGGAGGTGGCGCAGGCGCTGGATCAGCACTACGGGACGCCTGGTCTGCTGCTTACGCTGTGGGAGTTGGCGGCGAGTGACCCAAAGCAGTTCAAGGAGCGGTATCGGCGCTATATGACCTTGGAAGCCGAAGCGGTGAGCCTGTGGCACTTCGGAGTCAGCACCATTCACGGACTTCTACAGACGGACGAGTACGCATATGCCGTGCTCGCGGTGGGCGGCCTCAAAGGCGACGATCTGACGCGACAGGTCGATGCGCGCACAGGACGCCGTGAGTTGCTGACGGGTGATGACGCGCCCCCCTTCCGCACCGTCCTCTCCGAGGCTGTGCTGCGCACGCCGCTGGAAGATCCTGGGCAGTGGCGAAAGCAGCTTGAGTACCTGTCCGGGGCGGCCGAGCGCCCGAACCTCACCCTCCATGTACTCCCTCATGGGGCTGGGCCGCACGGCTTGGTAAGCACCGATGTGATGTTCCTGCGGCTACCGGACGGCCGCACCGTCGCCTACACGGAGAACGTCCATCGAGGTGAACTCATCGAAGAAACCAGTTCTGTTGAGCGTCTGCAACGCGCGTACGATGCGGTGCGTGACCTGGCGTTGAGCCCGGCCGAATCGCGGAAGTTCGTCATGCGGATGTTGGAGGAAGTGCCGTGCGAGCCATCGACCTGAGCACCGTGACCTGGCGCAAGAGCACGTACAGCAACCCGGACGGCGGGGCCTGCATCGAAGTCTCCGACGATCTCCTGACCACCGCCACCTGGCGCAAGTCCAGCTACAGCAACCAGGACGGCGGGGCCTGCATCGAGGTCTCCGACGACTTCCCCGCCCTCGTCCCCGTACGCGACAGCAAGGACCCCCACCGTCCGGCGCTGCTCTTCGACGCCACCGCCTGGTCGTCCTTCGTCACCGCCGTGAAGGACGGGGCGCTGCCCGGCGCCTGAGGTGCCCCCCCGGTTCCAAGAACGGGCCCCCATACCGGCCCCCGTCGCTCGCCCGCGACGGGGGCCGTCGCCGTAGCGCCGGGCGTCGGCAGCCGCCGACCGGAGTCAGCACCAGGTCGTGAGGTCGTATACGGCCCGGCAGCGGATATCGGAGACCGGTCGCCGGAAACGTTCGAGGTCGTGTGACGATGCCAGTGCCGGGAAGATCATGTCGGCGGTCCCACCGCGTGAGTCGACCTTTCCTGCCTCGTCGCGCATACAGAAGTCGAGCCCCCAGACCTCGCCGGTCTCCGTCCACCTGACGTAGTACCGGACGTACCGCTCGTCGACGAGCATGAAGCCGAGGAGGCGCCACTCCCCCTCGCCTGCTTCCTCTTCCGCGTCTTCGGAAAGGGGCGCCGGGTCATTCGCCGAACCGAGGGAAAGCAGCGGTAGGTACACCGCATCCGCCAAGGTGAGGGGCGGGGCATCGACGGTATGGAGGAAGTGACGCCGGGCGTCGCGTACAGGTACCGCGAATGCTTCGTCAGAGAAGGGCGGACCCAGAGCCTCGCGCTGGGCGATGCACGCGCGTAGTGCGGCGACGAAGTGATCGTGGGGGATTTCCTCGCCGTCATCGTCCAGCAGCGGGATCTCCAGGGCGTAGGTGGAGCCGAGGTCTTGGCCGTCCCACAGGACGACTCTCGCACCGCGATCCACTTCTGTCGGTGGGAGCAGCCCCCGCAGCAGATGCGAACCGGGCGTCAAAGGGGAGGCCACGAATTCTCGCAGCCTCCCCAACAGGCCTTCCAGGAGAACGTCGCGCGGGGTGCGGCCGGCGGTGGGGTCGTCCTCAACCACGGTGCTCGATTCTCCCTGGGAGTGCGCGTCAGACGGTGTTCACGACGTCAGGGCAACGGTTGACGCCCTGGCAGAAAGCGGTGATCGTACCGATCTTGCCCTTGTGTCCCGGCAGCTTGTAACGGCCGTCCTTGGTCTGCCAGTGCCACCAGGAAATCACCCTGATCTTGGCAACCGTGTGCCCGTTGTTGAGTACCACGGCACCGAACTCCTTACGGTAGCCCTTGCCGGCCTCGGGGTGCTCGTTGTATGCCGCCTTGACGACTTTCTCGTTGTGGATGTTGTGAGGGCCGGAGAAGTGATTCCAGCCGAGCTTGCTGTTTCCCCATCGAGTCGGGATCTCTCGCCCGTGGACGTCACGGCTGTTGAATTTGTTGGTGTGCCATGCGTGGGCCGTGACGGATTCCGACGTGGTCGCCGTCCGGCTCCGCAGTGGGCCGACCGCTGCTCCGATCGGCTTCGTCAGCGCCTTCGCCCCGTACAGGCGAGCGAACTCGGCGTTGGAGAGAACGACGGCTTTGGACGGCCCCTTCTCCGCTGTCGCCGCATGGGCGGAGAGAGGCATCAGAACTGTCGCGGCAAGAGCGATTCCTATCGTCTTACGAGCAAACGTCATGCAGTCCCCCTGGACGTTGTCGCGGCACTCTCAGTGGTCGATGGAACAAGCGGAGGAGTGCCAGGTCCACCGTTCCGTGGAGCCATTGGAACATCAAAGGGCACGCACCTTTCAACCCCAATTCGTGGGCGTGTCACGGTGGTTGGGAGGCCAATGAAACCGAAGGGGCTGCATGAATGCAGATGTGCGGTCATCGCTGCCTGATGCCGGTACGGCCCATTGGGCAGGATGCGCTCTTTATGGCGGGAATGTGCGCACCGCATCGTGCCCCCGACGCCACCGCCTCGCCGTCCCTCGCCTCTCATCAACCAGCCATGGGGAGATGGCCAGTCAGCGGCGGGCCGCCGAAAAAGCAAAGCGAAGCACGGTGCCGGCGGTCGTATTCCACGACCGCCGGCACCGTGCGGTGTCCTGCTGCGTCTTGCTCTGCCTTGCTGTGCCGTGCTGTGCGCGCCAGGGCGCCGGACGCCCCCGCCTCAGCCCAGCTTGCTCACATCGCGCACCGCGCCCTTGTCCGCGCTGGTCGCCATGGCTGCGTACGCGCGCAGGGCCTGCGAGACCTTGCGCTCGCGGTTCTTGGGGGCGTAGACGCCTTCCAGGGCCAGCCTGCGGGACTCCAGCTCCACGTCGCCGACGAGGAGTTCGATCGTGCGGTTCGGGATGTCGATGCGGATGCGGTCGCCGTCCTCGACGAGGGCGATGGTGCCGCCGGCCGCCGCCTCCGGCGAGGCGTGGCCGATGGACAGGCCGGACGTGCCGCCGGAGAAGCGGCCGTCGGTGACCAGGGCGCAGGCCTTGCCCAGACCGCGGCCCTTGAGGAAGGACGTCGGGTAGAGCATCTCCTGCATGCCGGGGCCGCCCTTGGGGCCCTCGTAGCGGATGACGACGACGTCGCCTTCCTTGATCTGCTTCTTGAGGATCTTGTCGACGGCCTCTTCCTGCGATTCGCAGACCACGGCCGGGCCCTCGAAGGTCCAGATGGACTCGTCGACGCCGGCGGTCTTCACGACGCAGCCGTCCTCGGCGAGGTTGCCCTTGAGGACCGCCAGGCCGCCGTCGACGGAGTAGGCGTGCGCCAGGTCGCGGATGCAGCCGCCCTCGGCGTCCACATCGAGGCTGTCCCAGCGCTCGGACTGGGAGAAGGCGGTCGCCGAACGCTTGCAGCCGGGGGCCGCGTGCCACAGTTCGACGGCCACGTCGGACGGTGAACCGCCGCGCACGTCCCAGGTCTTGAGCCACTCCTCGATCGAGGCGCTGTGCACCGTGTGCACGTCCTCGTTGAGCAGGCCGGCGCGGTAGAGCTCGCCGAGGATGGCGGGGATGCCGCCGGCCCGGTGCACGTCCTCCATGTAGTACGTGCCGCCCGGCGCGACGTTCGGCGCGACCTTGGCCAGGCACGGCACCCGGCGCGATACCGCGTTGATGTCGTCCAGGTCGAAGCTGAGGCCGGCCTCCTGGGCGGCGGCCAGCAGATGCAGGATCGTGTTCGTCGAGCCGCCCATGGCGATGTCCAGGGCCATGGCGTTCTCGAAGGAGGCACGGGTGCCGATGTTGCGCGGCAGGACCGTGTGGTCGTCCTCGTCGTAGTGCCGCTTGGTGATCTCGACGACCGTGCGGCCGGCGTTCTCGTACAGCGCCTTGCGGGCGGTGTGGGTGGCCAGCGTCGAGCCGTTGCCGGGCAGCGAGAGGCCGAGCGCCTCGGTCAGGCAGTTCATGGAGTTGGCGGTGAACATGCCGGAACAGGATCCGCAGGTCGGACAGGCGTTCTCCTCGATGCGGAGGATGTCCTCGTCGGAGATCTTGTCGTTGACGGCGTCCGAGATCGCGTCGACCAGGTCGAGGGTGCGGACCGTGCCGTCGACGAGGGTCGTCTTGCCGGACTCCATCGGGCCGCCGGAGACGAAGACCGTCGGGATGTTGAGCCGCATCGCGGCCATCAGCATGCCCGGGGTGATCTTGTCGCAGTTGGAGATGCAGATCAGCGCGTCGGCGCAGTGCGCCTCGACCATGTACTCGACGGAGTCGGCGATCAGGTCGCGGGAGGGCAGGCTGTAGAGCATGCCGCCGTGGCCCATGGCGATCCCGTCGTCGACCGCGATGGTGTTGAACTCGCGGGCGATGCCGCCGGCCTCATGGATCGCCTCGGAGACGATCCGGCCGACCGGCTGGAGGTGGGTATGGCCGGGCACGAACTCGGTGAAGCTGTTGGCGACGGCGATGATCGGCTTGCCGAAGTCCTCCCGCGCTACGCCGGAGGCCTGCATAAGGGCTCGGGCGCCGGCCATGTTGCGGCCATGGGTAACGGTGCGGGACCTCAGCTCGGGCACGATGGTCACTCCCTCGGGATGTTCGTCCGTATGACCGCCGGCGCCGGTTGCCTGGCCCTGCCACGCACCGGGCGGCGTCATATATCAGCTCCCGTCGAGATTACGCCTCTGATCCAAGATCTGGACAGCCTCTCCGGCATGTGAGACGGCTGCCCGGACTGCGGACACCGGGGAGGGCGTCGTTCGTGCAGGTCGGGGCGGTGATCAGGCTCCTGGGGCGCCGTGGAAGCCGGTTGTCAGGGCTGTGTCAGATACCGCTGGAGAGTCGGCGCGACCATCGCGATGATCTCCTCCGGGTCCGCCGAGGCGACCGGGTCCATTTTGATCACGTAGCGCAGCATGGCGATCCCGATGAGGTGCCCGGCGGCCAGCTGCACCCGGAACTCCGGGTCGGGGACGTGCAGTTCGCCCGCCACCCGTTGCAGCATGCGGCGCTCGATGAGGCCGCGCAGCACCGCCGCAGCGGTGTCGTTGGTCAGCGCCGAGCGCATGATCGCCAGCAGCGGCTGCCGGGTGACCGGGTTCTCCCAGACGCCGAACATGAAGCGGGCCATCCGCTCGCCCACCCCTTCACCGCCGCCCGCGATCGCCTCCGGCATGGTCAGCGCGGGCGCGAAGGTCAGCTCGATGGCGGCCTCGAAGACCTGCTCCTTGGTGCCGAAGTAGTGATGCACCAGCGCCGCGTCCACCCCGGCCGCCTTGGCGATACCCCGGACCGAGGTCTTGTCGTAGCCGCGCGCGGCGAACTCCGTACGGGCCGCGGCGAGGATCCGCTCACGGGCGCCGGGGCCGGCCTCGGCGGCGGCGCGGGCCGGGCGGCCCCGGCGGCGGGCCGGTGGTGCGGGCGGCGTACCGGGCCCCGGGGACGCGTCCTCGGGCCCGTCCCCGCGACCGCTCACGAACCCGGGACCCAGGTCGGCGAGGCGAGATGCAGCCGGGTGAAGGCCAGCGCCTCGGCCAGGTCGGCCTCGCGTTCGGCGGCGGACATCGCCCGGCGGGTATTGACCTCGACGACCACATGGCCCTCAAAACCGGTGGCCGCCAGCTGCTCCAGCATCTGCGCGCAGGGCTGGCTGCCGCGCCCCGGGACCAGGTGCTCGTCCTTGGCGGAGCCGTTGCCGTCGGCGAGATGGACATGCGCGAGGCGGTCGCCCATCCGCCCCACCATCTCCAGGGCGTCATTGCGGGCGGTGGCGGTGTGCGACAGATCGACCGTGAAGTGCCGGTAGTCGTCGTTGGTGGGGTCCCAGTCCGGGGCGTACGCGAGCATCTCGCGGTCCCGGTAACGCCACGGGTACATGTTCTCGACGGCGAACTTCACGTCCGTCTCGTGCTCCATCCGCCACACCCCGCGGACGAACTCCCGGGCGTAGCTGCGCTGCCAGCGGAACGGCGGGTGCACGACCACCGTCGAGGCGCCCAGCTTCTCCGCGGCGGTGCGGGCGCGCTGGAGCTTGACCCAGGGGTCGGTGGACCAGACCCGCTGGGTGATCAGCAGACACGGGGCGTGGATGGCCAGCACCGGCACACCGTGGTGGTCCGAGAGCCGGCGCAGCGCCTCGATGTCCTGGCTGACCGGGTCGGTCCACACCATGACCTCGACGCCGTCGTAGCCGAGGCGCGCGGCGATCTCGAAGGCCGTCGCCGTCGACTCCGGATACACCGAGGCCGTGGACAGCGCGACCTTCGCATCCGGGATGCGCACCACTGGCTCTGTCACGAAGGACAGCGTACGGGCCAGGACCGGGCGCAGGGCAGGAGGTCCGGCGGCCGCGGCCCCCTGTCGGCGGCGAGCGGGGGAGGTCGGACAGGGGGCAAGGGGTGTGGCGGGGCCGGCCGGGGCGTGACGAGTCTCACGTGCACCGGGGCTTTGCGGGCACCCCCTAGGGCAGATGGTCCAGCCGTCGCAGAATGACGCCCTCGCGCAGCGCCCACGGGCAGATCTCCAGCGTCTCGACCCCGAACAGATCCATCGCCGCCTCGGCGACCAGCGCCCCGGCGAGCAGCTGCCGCGAACGCCCCTCGGACACACCGGGCAGCCTGCTCCGCTCGTCCGCGGGCATCCCGGCCAGCCGCGGAACCCACTCCTCCAGCTTCTTGCGGGTCAGCTCCCGCTGGACGTAGAGCCCCTCCCCCGAGCGCGCGGCGCCCGCGATCCGGGCCAGCTGCCGGAAGGTCTTGGACGTGCCGACGACCCGGTCGGGAGTGCCGTAGCGGCTGAATTCGCTCACCACCTTGGCGATCTCGGCGCGCACCCGGCGGCGCAGCCTCCGGACGTCATCGGCCTCCGGCGGGTCACCGGGCAGATCGCCCGCGGTCAGCCGCCCGGCGCCCAGCGGCAGCGACACCGCCACGTCCGGGTCCTCGTCCAGGCCGTAGGCGATCTCCAGCGAACCGCCGCCGATGTCGAGCACCAGCAGCCGGCCGGCCGACCAGCCCAGCCACCGGCGGGCGGCGAGAAAGGTGAGCCGCGCCTCGTCCTCACCGGAGAGCACCCGCAGCTCGACGCCGGTCTCCACGCCGACCCGGCGCAGCACGTCCTCGCCGTTGGTGGCCTCGCGGATCGCCGAGGTCGCGAACGGCAGCACGCTCTCGACGCCCTTGTCCTCCGCCACCTGGAGCGCCTCGTGGACGGTCGCCACCAGGCGCTCCACGCCCGGATCGCTTATCGCCCCGGCCTCGTCGAGGAGTTCGGCAAGGCGCAGCTCCGCCTTGTGCGAATAGGCGGGCAGCGGGCGCGCGCCCGGGTGTGCGTCCACCACCAGGAGATGGACCGTATTCGAACCCACATCGAGGACACCGAGTCTCATACGGGGAAACCTACTGCGACCGCCACGCACTCCTGTCGTCGCGGTGCCCCCCGCGACGCGCCTTAGGCTGGAGGCGTGGCAAAGACGAAAAAGGCGAAGCACGAAAAAGCGCTCATGAAGGAAGAAAAGCGGCGCTCTCAGGCGACTGAGGGGGCGCGGTCCCCGAAGAAGGCCCCGGCCGACGAGGTCGGCCTCGACTTCGCCCGCGCCTGGGTCACCTTCCCCGACCCGGCCGACGACGAACAAATCTTCCGCTGCGACCTGACCTGGCTGACCTCCCGCTGGACCTGCATCTTCGGCAGCGGCTGCCAGGGCATCCAGGCCGGCCGGGCGGACGACGGCTGCTGCACGCTCGGCGCGCACTTCTCGGACGACGACGACGAGAAGCGGGTCGCCGAACACGTGGCACGGCTCACGCCCGACGTGTGGCAGCACCACGACGTCGGCACCGAGTCGGGCTGGGTCCAGGAGGACGAGGACGGCGAGCGGCAGACCCGGCGCTGGGAGGGCTCCTGCATCTTCCAGAACCGCCCCGGCTTCCCGGCCGGCGCGGGCTGCTCCCTGCACCTCCTCGCGCTCCGCGAGGGCCGCGAGCCCCTGGAGACCAAGCCGGACGTCTGCTGGCAGCTGCCGGTCCGGCGCACCTACGACTGGATCGACCGGCCGGACGACACCCAGATCCTTCAGGTGACGATCGCCGAGTACGACCGGCGCGGCTGGGGCCCCGGCGGCCACGACCTGCACTGGTGGTGCACCTCGGCGACCTCGGCGCACGGTGCGGGCGACCCGGTCTACGTCTCCTACAAGCCGGAGCTGACCGAGCTGATGGGCAAGAAGGGCTACGCCAAGCTCGCCGAGCTGTGCGAGGAGCGGCTGGCGGCGACACTGCCGATGGCCCCGCACCCGGCGGACCCGGCGCCCCCGAAGAAGCCCGAGAAGCCCGGGAAGCAGAAGTAGCGGACGTAGTAGCAGTAGCGGAAGCAGCGAAGGCGGAAGCAGGGGGCACGTCCGGGGCGGCGTGACTCCGGTGCGCCGCGTGACGTGCCCCCGGTGCGCTCAGCGGGCGGGATGCGTCGTGTTCGACGGTGTCGAGGACGGGCCGGGGCCGGTCGGCTTCGGGCTCGGCGTCGGAGACGTGGGGGTGGGCGTCGGGGTCGTCGGGGTCGGGGTGGGTGTCGGCGCCGGGTGCGAGGGGCGCGGTGTCGGCTTCGGCTTGGGGGGCGGCGTCGGGCGCTGCGGGCCCGGGGCGGGGCCGGTCGTGCCGTGGCCCTTCAACGTGACGGCGGTGCCGCCGGGCTCGATGGCGATCCTGGCCCGCCAGTGGCCCGCGGGCTCCCGGTCATGGTCGATATAGACCGTGATCGTGGTGGATTCGCCCGGCCGCAGCGTCCCCGCCGTATGACTCATCTGAAGCCAGGCCGCGCCCGCCGACGCGCGCCAGCGCACCGGAGCGCCGCCCGAGGCGCTGAGCGTGAGGACCGTGGTCCGGCCCCTGGGCTGCGCGGCGACCGTCAGCAGACCGGGGCCCGACGCCTTGCGGCTGTCCGGCCCGCCCGGCCGCTGCGGGGTGCCGTCCGCGCTGATCACCTCGACGGACACATCGGGCGTCCCGTCGCCGGTCCGGATACCGGGCTCGGGCGACGTCCTGGCGTTGCCCGCGTTCTCGTACGGGCGGCCGCCCAGCCGCTCCCCGGCCTCCGTGTCGCTGGCCGTCACCGAGGGCGTGCCGTCCGCCGCCTCGTCCGTGGCGGGGCCGCCCTGGTACGCCGCCCACAGGGCCAGCACCGGCGCCGCGATCACCGTGGCGACCACGGTGGTGGTCAGCGCCCGGCCGCGCCGCCTGCGCCGGCGGGCCACCCGGTCCGTAGGGGGGCCGACGGGAAATCCATTGCGGTCATAGCGAGGAGAACCGTTTGCCCCACCCGTCCGGCCGCCGCCTCCCGCACCGGCCACGCCTTCCGCACGGCCCGACTTGGTGCGCCGGGCCGCCGCCAGCGCACCCGACACGGCCTCGCGCGGCGCGGCGACCAGCGGCAGCGTGCCCCGGACCACCGGCGCCGTACCCGGCCAGGTCCCCGGGGCGGTGGCCCGCTCGGCGGTCCGCCGGCACTCGGCACAGTCGTCGACATGGCGCACCAGCTCCCGGCTCAGCGCCGCGCCCAGCAGCATCTGGGTGTCCCCCGCCAGCTGCGCGACCTCGCGGCAGCGGCCGGACTCGACGACGGCCAGCGCCGCCCGGGTCCGCTCCACCTCGCAGGACGCGGTGGCCAGCAGCGCACGGGTGGCGATCGGGTCGGCGCCGAGCACCGCGGCGACCTCGTCGGCCGAGAGGTGGTGGCGCACCGAGAGCTCCAGCGCCTCGCGCTGCTGGGGGGTGGTGCCGGCGGCCTCCGGCCAGGCCAGCGCGGCGAGTTCACGCTGCCGGCGCTCGGCGTCGGCGGTGGCTGTGGCAGCGGCCGCGGCGGTGGCTGCGGCGTCCGGGCTCTTGGCGTCCGGGCCCTTGGCGGGCGGGCCGGTGCGCTCGGCGAGCCGGCGCAGACAGGCCCAGCGGGCCAGGGCGTAGAGCCACGAGCGGTAGCGCGCCCGGTCGGCGGGGCGCCGGCCGTGGTGCCGCTCGGCGAGCGCGAGCATCTCACCGAGCACCGCGGTCGCCGCGTCGTGTTCGCACAGCACCGACAGGCAGTAGGTGAACAGCCCGTCCAGGTAAGGCTCGTAGCCGTCGGGGCGCTTCTCCGGGGGGCGCGTGGCATCCGGGCCGGGCCGCTCGGAGGGCTGCGGCCGGCTCCGGCGCCGGCCGTTGCCGCGCGACCGGTGTGCGCCGGTGGAGTGCGTGGGGTGCTCGGGCCTGCTGCTCATCACCCCGGCGACGGTAGGCGGATGATGCAGCCGGTCTTGCTCGCGTTGGACACTTTTAACCCTTACGGGTGACCATCTCCCTCAAAAGAGGACACGAATGGCCCTTTACACCGCGGGTGCGCTCCGTGTGCGCCACTCGGTCGGTGCAACCGCCGGCGAGCACGGCCCGCCCCCGCCCCGAGAAGTCCGGACGGGGCCCTGCTCCTGACGAGCCTGCGGGAGCGATGTCAGACCCCACCGCTACGGTGACCCCATGGCAACGCGTAAATCCTCGGGCAAGGAGCGCCCCTCCTACCGCTGTACGGAATGCGGCTGGACCACCGCAAAGTGGCTCGGGCGCTGCCCCGAGTGCCAGGCGTGGGGCACGGTCGAGGAGTTCGGCGGCGCCCCCGCGGTGCGCACGACCGCGCCCGGCCGGGTCACCACCGCGGCCCTGCCCATCGGCGAGGTCGACGGCAAGCAGGCCACCGCCCGCTCGACGGGCGTGCCCGAACTGGACCGCGTCCTGGGCGGCGGGCTGGTCCCCGGCGCGGTCGCGCTGCTGGCCGGCGAGCCCGGCGTCGGCAAGTCCACCCTGCTGCTGGACGTCGCCGCCAAGGCCGCCTCCGACGCCCACCGCACCCTGTATGTGACCGGCGAGGAGTCCGCCAGCCAGGTACGGCTGCGCGCCGACCGCATCGGCGCCCTCGACGACCATCTGTATCTGGCCGCCGAAACCGACCTCTCCGCCGTCCTCGGCCACCTGGACACGGTCAAGCCCTCCCTCCTGATCCTGGACTCGGTGCAGACCGTCGCCTCCCCCGAGATCGAGGGCGCCCCCGGCGGCATGGCCCAGGTCCGCGAGGTGGCCGGCGCACTGATCCGGGCCTCCAAGGACCGCGGCATGTCCACCCTCCTGGTCGGCCATGTCACCAAGGACGGCGCCATCGCCGGACCGCGCCTCCTGGAGCATCTCGTCGATGTCGTCCTGCACTTCGAAGGCGACCGGCACGCCCGGCTCCGCCTCGTCCGCGGCGTCAAGAACCGCTACGGCACCACCGACGAGGTCGGCTGCTTCGAGCTGCACGACGAAGGCATCACCGGCCTCACCGACCCCTCGGGCCTGTTCCTGACCCGCCGCGCCGAGCCCGTGCCCGGTACGTGCCTGACGGTGACCCTGGAGGGCCGCCGCCCCCTGGTCGCCGAGGTCCAGGCGCTGACCGTCGACTCCCAGATCCCCTCCCCCCGGCGCACGACCTCCGGCCTGGAGACCTCCCGGGTCTCGATGATGCTCGCCGTCCTGGAACAGCGCGGCCGGATCAGCGCCCTGGGCAAACGCGACATCTACAGCGCGACGGTCGGCGGAGTGAAGCTCACCGAACCCGCCGCCGACCTCGCGGTGGCGCTCGCCCTCGCCAGCGCCGCCAGCGACACCCCCCTCCCCAAAAACCTGGTCGCCATCGGCGAAGTGGGCCTCGCCGGCGAGGTCAGACGGGTCACCGGCGTCCAGCGCCGGCTGTCCGAAGCGGCCCGCCTCGGCTTCACCCACGCCCTGGTCCCGTCCGACCCCGGAAAGATCCCCGACGGGATGCGGGTGCTGGAGGTCGCCGACATCGGACAGGCCCTGAGCGTCCTGCCCAAGCGGGTACGCCGGGAGGCCCCACAGGAAGAGGGCGCACGCCGGTAGACTTTGCCCTGGTCTCGCCCGTCACCGCAGAATTGCCTGTCGGCCACGTACGCTCCGCTGTACGTCAACACGGCATGGGCCGGGCGGCCTGCGGACCGACAGACCTTCCGACGGAGGAGTGCAGTGGCAGCCAACGACCGGGCATCGACTCCCGGCAGGTCCGGCGGCAGTTCCGGCACCGAGAGCCTGATGCGCGCCACGCTGAGCGCCGTCGCGCCCGGTACGGCCCTGCGCGACGGCCTGGAGCGCATCCTCCGCGGCAATACGGGCGGGCTGATCGTGCTGGGCTTCGACAAGACCGTCGAATCCATGTGTACCGGCGGTTTTGTCCTCGACGTCGAGTTCACCGCGACCCGGCTGCGCGAACTGTGCAAGCTCGACGGTGCGCTGGTCCTCGACAAGGACATCACCAAAATCATGCGGGCCGGCGTCCAGCTGGTCCCGGACGCCTCCATCCCCACGGAGGAGACCGGCACCCGCCACCGCACCGCCCAGCGCGTCTCGATCCAGGCCGGCTTCCCGGTCGTCTCCGTCAGCCAGTCGATGCGTCTGATCGCCCTCTATGTGGACGGCGAGCGCCGCGTCCTGGAGGAGTCGGCCGCGATCCTCTCCCGCGCCAACCAGGCGCTGGCGACCCTGGAGCGCTACAAGCTCCGCCTGGACGAGGTCGCCGGCACCCTCTCCGCCCTGGAGATCGAGGACTTGGTGACGGTCCGCGATGTCACCGCGGTCGCCCAGCGCCTGGAGATGGTCCGCCGGATCGCCACGGAAATCGCCGAGTACGTCGTCGAGCTCGGCACGGACGGCCGGCTGCTCACCCTCCAGCTGGAGGAACTGATCGCCGGCGTCGAGCCGGAACGCGAACTGGTCGTCCGCGACTACGTCCCCGAGCCGACCGCCAAGCGCTCCCGCACAGTCGTCGAGGCGCTCGCCGAACTCGACGCGCTCAGCCACACCGAACTCCTCGAACTCCCCATCGTGGCCCGCGCGTTGGGCTACACCGGCGCCCCCGAGACGCTGGACTCCGCGGTCTCCCCGCGCGGCTTCCGCCTGCTGGCGAAGGTCCCCCGGCTGCCCGGCACGGTCATCGACCGCCTCGTCGACCACTTCGGCGGCCTCCAGAAGCTGCTCGCCGCCAGCGTCGACGACCTCCAGACGGTCGACGGCGTCGGCGAGGCCCGCGCCCGCTCGGTCCGCGAGGGCCTGTCCCGCCTCGCGGAGTCGTCGATCCTGGAGCGGTACGTGTAGGTGGGACGGGGGGTGTGCGTGCCGGGGGCCGGGGCGGAGGTATGTGCGCTGGGGCCGGGCCGGGAGGTACGTGCGCTGGCGCCGGGCCGGGGGTGCGTGCGGCGTCCTGGGCCCAGGAGGGTGCGTGCGGCGTCCTGGCCGGAGGGCGTGTGCCGGGCTCCGGGGTCGGAGTGCTTGCGGCGGGCTTGGGCCGGAAGGTGCGTAGGCCGGCCGGGCCGGGCCCAGAAGGTACGTACGTACGCACGACGGCGCGCGGAGAGTGCGTGCGCCTGACGGTGCCTGGCGGGTGGGTGCGTCTGATGGTGCCTGGCGGGTGGGTGCGTCTGATGGTGCCTGATGGTGCGCGGGAGGTAGGTGCACCCCGGCTGGTTTCCCCCAGCTGACTTCCCCCGGCCGTTGCGCCCGCCCCCGGCCTCAGCCCTTGGCGAGGACGAACGACGTATCGGCCGCTTCCAGCCCCGGCACCTTCGCCTCGATCAGATACTTGCCGGCCGGCACCGTGGCCGAGCTCGGAGTGGCGCACTGCGGGCCGCTGGCCCGGCGGTCCCACACGATGGTGCGCTTCACGGAACTCTCGGCCGGCACCTTCAGCAGCGCTGGCGCGGTGCCCGACGGGCAGTCGTTCGAGGCCCACACCCGGTCGTCGCCCGCGGTGTCGGTGATGGTGAGCACCGTGGCCTTCTGCCCGAGGTCCACCTTGCAGGCGGCACCGGCCGCATTCTTGATCGTCAGCTCGAACTTCGGCTTGGCGTCCGGCTCATAGGAATCCTTGACGCTGCGCAGCACCAACTCCGCCTTACCGGATACGCAGTTGGGGAGCGAGGATGCGGCATGGACGGCATTCTTGCCCGAGCCCTGGCCGATCGGCCCACCGGGAACGGAACCCGAACTGCCCGAGCCACCACCGGAACCGTCACTGTCGCCGCCCGCGGCACCCGAGCCGCCACCGGAACCCGCCCCGGAGTCCGAGCCCCCGCCGCCCGACTCATCGCGCCCGCCCGGCTTCTGGTCGTTCACCGGACCACTGGCGGAGGGCCCCGGCGTGATGGACGTCGCGGGCCCGTCACCCTGCGACCCCTTGTCCTCGTCGCCGCTCTTTCCGCCGCTGGCGCCCAAGTTGAGGGCCCACACCACCAGAAGGGCGAGCAGCACGACGATGGCCAGCGCAACGGCCCTCCGCCGCCAGTAGATGGAGGAGGGAAGCGGCCCGATCGGATTGCGCAGTGATCCCACGCGGAAACTCTACGAGAGATCGGCACCAGCACCGGCCAGTACCCGCCGCATCCGGCTGCAACTTTTCCCATGATCGGCCCGGCAACGGCTCCCCAGCCGCGTTTCCGGCCCTAACGGGCCTGATACCCCCTTACGTCACCTTCTGCTCCACTCCGGCCTCACTTTCACCAGATACACCACACTTGGCGCCCAACAAAGCGAAGAAGAAGCGCGAGCCCCTACGGGACGCTCCACCCTCACAGAACCCGACACTCACGCCTCACAACACCGGCCCCACGACGCCAGGCACCCACCTCACGGACCCCGCCACCCCCACCTCACGACCTCAGCCACCCCGGCCCGACGGCCCCACGGGCTCACAGCCTC
This sequence comes from Streptomyces sp. MCA2, assembly GCF_023544705.1. Lineage (NCBI taxonomy): Bacteria > Bacillati > Actinomycetota > Actinomycetes > Kitasatosporales > Streptomycetaceae > Streptomyces > Streptomyces sp. MCA2. The sequence continues at coordinate 26,246 of NZ_JAMJFM010000061.1, read as the reverse complement.
ACGAGCTCGACCACTCTTCCTTGTGGCCGAAGCCCTGCCCGTTGTCGATCAGCCGCAGCCAGTCGGGGCGCAGCTCCCACAGCTCGGTCCGCTCCAGGGCGGCGCGCAGCCGGTCGCTCGCCGCCACGAAGGGGAAGCGCTCCAGATAGATCCGCCAGCCGGCCGCCCGCTCGGCACCGGCCAGGACGCGGCAGCGGCCCCGGCCCTGAAGCCCGGTCAGGGCGCTCCACTCCTGACCATCCCGCTGCGCCGTGAACGCGACCCGTGCGCCGGGCTCCGCGAGGGCCCGGCCGTGCCGCGTCGTGGTCGCCGTGACGAAGTACAGCGCGGGCCCATCGCCCGCCGCCTCGCCGCCCACCGCGCCCGCCGTGCCCGCCGTGCCCGCCGATTCAGTCATGTAAGTCGCGCCGGCCACGACACTCGCGTCGGTCGCGTACAGCACCGCGCACGCCTGCGGCCCGTCCTCGTCTGCGTACGCCAGCGTCATCGTCGTATGGGCGGCCAGCGCCCCCCGGATCGCCTCCGGGCAGGGCGCACCGTCCGGCCCCGGCCCGCCGTCCAGCCCCGCCGCACCACCCGGCCCCGCCGCGCCGCCGTCCGTACCCTCCGCACCGTTCATCTCCGCCATGCCCGCATCCTCGCTTGCGGCGCCTCCATTATTCCAGCAACGATTACGGAGAGTAATCAGTTCCCGCCGGATCGTGTCGGAGTGCCCGGCCGCCGCTTGCCGCTTGCCGCTTGCCGCTTGCTCAGGGTTGCCGCCCGGCCGCCGCGCGCCGCTTGTCCCGGGTTGCCGCCCGGCCGCCGCGTACCGCTCGTCCGAAGCCGGCACCCGGCCGCCGCGTACCGCCGGTAGCCGCCAACCGTGCGCAACCGGCCGTCCTGCGTGCGGGTGGGCGCGCGGCGGGGCGGGCCCAGTACGTTTCCTGGGCGACCTTGGACGTGCCAGGATCGGCAGTGCCATGACTTCGACGCCTGTCACCACCACTGCCACGACCGCCGCCGCCGAGACCGCTTCTGCCGCCGACGCGGCCGCGGGAGCCGCCGACGGGACCGCGCTGCACCGCCCGGTCACCGACTGGTTCGACGAGCACGCCCGCGATCTGCCCTGGCGCCGCCCCGAGGCGGGCGCCTGGGGTGTGATGGTGAGCGAGTTCATGTTGCAGCAGACCCCGGTCAGCAGAGTGCTGCCGGTCTACGAGCAGTGGCTGGCCCGCTGGCCGCGCCCCGCCGACCTGGCCGCCGAGGCGCCGGGCGAGGCGGTACGGGCCTGGGGCCGGCTCGGCTATCCGCGCCGCGCCCTGCGGCTGCATGCCGCCGCCTCCGCCATACAGGAGCGGCACGGCGGCGACGTACCGCGCGAGCACGGCCAGTTGCTGGCGCTGCCCGGCGTCGGCGAGTACACCGCCGCCGCGGTCGCGTCCTTCGCGTACGGGCAGCGGCACGCGGTGCTGGACACCAATGTGCGCCGGGTGTTCGCCCGCGCGGTGGCCGGCCGTCAGTTCCCGCCGAACGCCACCACCGCGGCGGAGCGCAAACTCGCCCGCCAGTTGCTGCCCGAGGACGAGGAGCTGGCGGCGCGCTGGGCGGCGGCCACGATGGAGCTGGGTGCGCTGCTGTGCACGGCGCGTGCACCGGAGTGCGGGCGCTGCCCGATCGCCGCGCAGTGCGCCTGGCGGCAGGCCGGGTCGCCGGCGCACGACGGTCCGCCGCGCCGTACCCAGACGTATGCCGGTACCGACCGGCAGGTGCGCGGCAAGCTGCTCGCCGTTCTGCGTGAGGCGGTGTCGCCGGTGCCGCAGCAGGCGCTGGACGCGGTGTGGGACGAGCCGGTGCAGCGGGCCCGGGCGCTGGACGGGCTGGTCTCGGACGGTTTGGTGGAGCCGCTGGGCGGTGGCCGCTATCGGTTGCCGCTCACGTAGTGCGGCCGTCAGCCGCAGGGAATTACCTGTAGGCCTGTAGGAGCGGAAGAGGGCGCGGTCACTTCGGCGGCCGCGCCCTTCGGCGTCCTCCGCCGTTGCCTGACTCCGTGTCACCTTTCGCGTCACTTGACCGGAAAGTGCACCGGATACGACCGGAAGAAGACCTTCCGCCTGTGCGATGGCCGCCGCGTCACAGCCGATAGGCCTTCCGGCGGGGGTGCTTCTCCCCCCGGAGGATGACCCGAACGGGGCCGCCGTCCGTCCGAGGTATGACCCCTGGCGGGCTGTTACACAACCGAGGGTTTTCCGTGCACTCGCTGTGGGGCCGACGCACATTACGCCGCAACACCCCCTCCGTAGCGTCTTCCTCGTGCTGGAGATGACCGCCAGCACGGTCAACGTGGGGAAACGTAAGCGGATCGGAGGCGTCGGAATGGCGACCAGCGGCGGCAAGGTACTGGACTTCGAAGAGTACGTTCGTACGCGGCAGGAGGCCCTGCTGCGGAGCGCCCGGCGCCTGGTGCCCGATCCGGTCGACGCGCAGGATCTGCTCCAGACGGCGCTGGTGCGCACCTACGGGCGCTGGGACGGCATCGCGGACAAGTCGCTGGCCGACGCCTACCTCCGCCGCGTCATGATCAACACGCGGACGGAGTGGTGGCGGGCGCGCAAGCTCGAAGAGGTGCCCACCGAGCAGCTCCCGGACGCGAGCGTGGACGACGGCACCGAGCAGCGTGCCGACCGCGCCCTGCTGATGGACATCCTCGGGGTGCTGGCTCCCAAGCAGCGCAGCGTCGTGGTGCTGCGACACTGGGAGCAGATGAGCACGGAGGAGACCGCGGCGGCGCTGGGCATGTCCACGGGAACGGTCAAGAGCACGCTGCACCGTGCGCTGGCCCGGCTGCGGCAGGAGCTTCAGATGCGGGACATCGATGCGCGGATGCTGGAGCGTGGCGAGCAGGGCCGGGAGCGGTGCGCGGCCTGACCCGCGGCGCACGGCGCGCGGCAGCACGCCAGGCAGCACCACAACCGACACCCCACCACGCATCACACGAAACGCGTCTTTGCCGATGAAAACGGACACAACGCCAGGCGCCTTACGGCTCACAGCTCGACGCGCGACAATCACCTCAGGAACAGCAGCGGGTTCGGCGGCTGTGCGAGCAGCACGGTGAGCAGGAGCGGATTGACCAGGAACAGGTTGACCAGGAGCGGGTTGACCAAAGGCGGCGCGGCCACGGCAGGTGTGGCCGCCGTCGGCCTTTTGCTGGCCGGGTGCAATCCGGGGGGCGAGGGCGTGCGCAGCGAGGGGACGGCCGGCACCACCCCCGCGCCCAAGGGCGCGGTGCACACCCCCAGCCCGGCCGCGACCGCCCGCTACAAGAAGGTCGATGCCGTCAAGCTGCTCAAGGACGCGCCGAAGGTCGGCCCGGATGTGAAGAGGTCGCTGGCCAAGCCGTGCGCCGCGGACGAGTACCCGGTCGAGGTGACGTATGCGTCGCTGACCGGCGCCAAGGCCCCCGATGTCATCGTGAACGTCATGACCTGCGCGGACTCCGTCGGCATCGGCGCGTATGTCTTCCGCAGGCACGAGGGCGCCCCGGACGGGTATGACACCGTGTACGTCAACGAACAGCCGTCGGTCTACGCCGGGGTCAACAAGGGTGACCTGGAGGTCTCCAAGCAGACCTATGCCACGGGCGACAAGGTGTGCTGCCCCTCCGGCGAGGACGTGATGAGCTACCGCTGGGCGGACGGCCGCTTCAAGGAGCACGGCCGCCCGTATCACACCGACTACAGCAAGACCACCGCCGACGGCAGCCCGCCGGACGACGGCACGGGAACGGAGGGTTGAGACAACCGCATGGCCGAGACCCATGTGCTCTTCGTCGAGGACGACGACGTCATCCGCGAGGCCACCCAGCTCGCCCTGGAACGTGACGGATTCACGGTCACCGCGATGCCCGACGGGCTCGCGGGCCTGGAGGCGTTCCGTGCCGACCGCCCCGACATCGCGCTGCTCGATGTGATGGTGCCGGGACTCGACGGTGTCAGCCTGTGCCGGCGGATCCGTGACGAGTCGACGGTTCCCGTGATCATGCTGTCGGCGCGTGCCGACTCGATCGATGTGGTGCTCGGCCTGGAGGCCGGCGCGGACGACTATGTCACCAAGCCGTTCGACGGCGCGGTGCTGGTCGCCCGGATCCGCGCCGTGCTGCGCCGCTTCGGCCACGCCAGTGGCCCGGACCGGGCCGGTGCCGCCGCGGCGGATCCGGCCGATGCCGCCGAGGCGGTGCTGCGCTTCGGCGATCTGGAGGTCGACACCGAGGGCATGGAGGTGCGCAAGGGCGGCGAGAACGTCGCGCTGACGCCTACCGAGATGCGGTTGCTGCTGGAGTTCTCCAACGCGCCGGGTACGGTCCTCTCGCGCGACCGGCTGCTGGAGCGGGTCTGGGACTACGGCTGGGGTGGTGACACCCGGGTGGTGGACGTCCATGTCCAGCGGTTGCGCGGCAAGATCGGCCAGGACCGGATCGAGACGGTCCGCGGCTTCGGATACAAGTTGAGAGGCTGACACCTCTGGTGGTCAGGCTGGCCCTGCGGACGGGGCTGAGATGGAAGCTCAGTGCCGCGATCGCACTCGTCGGAGCGCTGGTCGCGATCGCGCTGAGCCTTGTCGTGCACAACGCCGCCCGGCACTCCATGCTCGACAACAGCCGGGATGTGCAGATCGAGCGGCTCACCTTCACGCAGAAGATCTTCGTTTCCACCAACCGGCTCCAGTTCGGCGCGAAGATCGACGACCCGGCGCTGCCGGAGGCGCTGCGTGACGAGGTGGCCAAGAACAAGCGCGCCACCTACCTCCAGGACACCGGGCAGACCGCGCCCGACGTGTGGGCGGCCTCGCCGCTCAGCAACGGCCGGGTGCTGTCCGTCCACGACCGTTTCCCCGACCGCTTCGCCGTCCTCGACGATCTCGACCAGGCGCTGGTCATCGGCTCGACCGCGGTGGTGGTCGGCGGCTGCGCGCTGGGGGTGCTGGTCGGCGGGCGGCTGTCCAAGCGGCTGCGCAAGGCGGCCGCGGCCGCCGGCAAGCTGGCCGACGGCGACACCGCGGTGCGGATCCGCGACGAGGTCGGCAGCGGGCGGGTACGCGACGAGACCGACGATCTGGCCTTTGCCGTGGACGCCATGTCGGACGCCCTCCAGGAGCGCATCGAGGCGGAGCGGCGGGTCACCGCCGATATCGCCCACGAGCTGCGCACCCCGGTGACCGGTCTGCTGACCGCCGCCGAACTGCTGCCGCCCGGCCGCCCCTCGGAGCTCGTACGCGACCGTGCGCAGGCGCTGCGCACCCTCGTCGAGGACGTGTTGGAAGTGGCCCGGCTCGACGGCCATGCGGAGCGCGCCGAGCTTCAGGACGTCGCGCTCGGCGAGTTCGTCACCCGGCGGGTGCGCGCCCTCGACCCGGGCATCGCCATCGATGTCGTACGGGACGCCGAGGTCACCACGGACCCGCGCCGGCTGGAGCGGATCCTCGGCAATCTGATCGCCAACGCCGCCCGGCACGGCAAGCCGCCGATCGAGGTCACCGTCGAGGGGCGGGTCCTGCGGGTCCGCGACCACGGCACGGGTTTCCCCGAGGCGCTGCTGCGCGAGGGCCCCAGCCGCTTCCGTACGGGCAGCAGCGACCGGGCGGGCCGTGGCCACGGGCTGGGGCTGACCATCGCGGCGGGCCAGGCCCGCGTACTGGGTGCCCGCCTCACCTTCCGCAACGCGGATGAACTCACCGACGGCTCGACCGGGGCCGTCTCGGTCCTCTGGCTGCCGGAGAACGCGCCGACCAATACGGGCAGCTTCCCGGTTCTCCATCTTCCGGACCGCTGAGCCGGTGGCCCGGGTGGCCGGCCCGGGTGACCGGGCGGGTAGCCGGGTGACCGGGTCGCCCCGTACACAGCAGTCCTCCCGTACACAGCAGTCCCCCGTACACGGCGAGCGGCCCCCGGCGGGAAGCCGGGGGCCGCTACGGGACCGATAGCTGAGGGCCGGTCAGACGGCCGGTCGGAGGGCCGGTCAGACGGCCTCCGGCACCGCCACCCGGTCCGCCGGGGCGTCTCCGGCCTCCGGGCTCTCGGCGGGCTTGGCCGGGCCGCCGCGCAGCGGCACCTCCTTGAGGAACCAGGCCGCGGCGAAGCCGACGATGCTGATCGCGGCGCCCCACAGGAAGACGTGGTGGGTGCCGGTGGCGACCGCGTGCGCGTAGGCATCCTTGATCATCGGCGGGAGCTTGGCCAGGCCCTTCGGGTCCATCTGGGCCCCGCCGCTGGTCATCTTCTCGCCGGCCTTGCCGATCCGCTCGGCCATCGTGGACTGCACCTGGTGGGTGAAGATCGCACCGAAGATCGCGACGCCGAAGGAGCCGCCGATCGTACGGAAGAGGGTGGCCGAGGACGAGCCGACGCCCATGTCCTTCATCTCGACGCTGTTCTGCGCGATCAGCATCGTGGTCTGCATCAGGAAGCCCATACCGGCGCCGAGCACCGCCATGTAGACGCCCGAGGTGAAGCGTGTGGTGTCGGTGTCCATCAGGGACAGCAGCGCCAGGCCCGCGGTGATCAGCCCGCCGCCGACCACGACGAAGATCTTGTACTTGCCGGACTGGGTGGTGACCCGGCCGGCGAACAGCGACACGGCCATCATCGCGAGCAGCATCGGCAGGAGCAGCAGGCCGGAGTTGGTGGCCGAGGCGCCCTGCACGGTCTGCTGGAACAGCGGCAGGAACGTCATCGACCCGAACATCACGAAGCCGACCAGGAAGCCGATGAGCGTGACCAGCGAGAAGTTGCCGTTGCGGAAGATGTGCAGCGGCAGCACCGGCTCGCTGACCTTGCGCTCCACGAGCACGAAGAGGACGAGCGCGACCACGCCGAGTATTCCGAGGCCGATGATCTGGCCGGACAGCCAGTCGTACTCGGTGCCGCCCCAGGTGGTGATCAGTACCAGCGAGGTGATGCCGAGGGTGAGCAGCGCGGCGCCGACGTAGTCGATCCGGGTCTGCGACCGCTTCTTCGGCAGGTGGAGCACTGCGGTCACCATGACCAGCGCGATCGCGCCGAGCGGCAGGTTGATGTAGAAGCTCCAGCGCCAGCCGAGGTGGTCGGTGATGCTGCCGCCGACCAGCGGTCCGCCGATCATGGCGACGGCCATGACACCGGCCATCATGCCCTGATACTTGCCGCGCTCCCGCGGCGGAATCAGATCGCCGATGATCGCCATGACGCCGACCATCAGACCGCCCGCGCCGAGGCCCTGTACGGCGCGGAAGCCGATCAGCTGTCCCATGTCCTGTGCCATGCCGGACAGCGCGGAGCCGATCAGGAAGAGCACGATGGACGACAGGAAGACGCCCTTGCGTCCGTACATGTCGCCGAGCTTGCCCCAGATCGGCGTCGAGGCTGCGGTGGCGAGGGTGTAGGCCGTGACGACCCAGGACAGATGGTCCATCCCGCCCAGTTCACCGACGATCGTCGGCATCGCGGTACCGACGATCATGTTGTCCAGCATCGCGAGGAGCATCGCGATCATCAGCGCGAAGAGCACCACCCGTACACCGGGCGGCTGCTTGGCCGAGCCCGGGTCCTGTGCCGCGCCCGGTTTCCCCTTCGTCGCCGGTATCCGTCCGTCCCCCGTCGGGGTCGCGTGTTGCGACTTCCCCATTGCTCACTCCCACTTACTTGCCGCCCGGCTAGTTCAGTACAGTGATGAAGGTAGGCGCCAACTAGCCGGGCGTCAAGTAAGTTTCTCTGGTGCCCGGCTGGGCAGCTCTCTGACCAGTACCGACAACGCAGGAGAACGCCATGAGCGCACAGGCGCGCAGGGGAAACACCCGGCAGCGCATCCAGGACGTAGCGCTGGAGCTGTTCTCCGAGCAGGGCTATGACAAGACCTCGCTGCGCGAGATCGCCGAGCAGCTCGAGGTCACCAAGGCGGCCCTCTACTACCACTTCAAGACCAAGGAAGACATCGTCATCAGCCTGTTCCAGGACCTGGCCAGGCCCATCGACGAGCTGATCGCCTGGGCCGAGGAGCAGCCGCGCACCCTGGAGACCAAGCAGGAGCTGATCCGCCGCTACAGCGAGTCGCTGCGCTCGGCCGAGCCCCTCTTCCGCTTCATGCAGGAGAACCAGGCGGCGGTGCGCGATCTGAGCATCGGCGAGACCTTCAAGTCACGCATGCTGACGCTCTTCGGCCTGCTCAAGGAGCCCGAATCGGAGCTGACGGATCAGGTGCGCTGCATCACGGCGCTGTTCTCCATGCATGCGGGCATGTTCGCGATGCAGAACGTGGAGGGCGACCCCGAGGAGAAGCGCAAGGCCATCCTCGAGGTCGCCACGGAACTGGTCACGGCGGCAAACCCGCCGCACCGCCGGCCAGCCCGGCCGGACTCAGCTCAGACGGCGTCGCCGTGAGCCCGCAGGAATCCGGTCGGCTCGATGCCCGACCCGTAGTTGGGGCCGGTGCGGACCTCGAAGTGCAGGTGGGGACCGGAGGAGTTGCCGGTGCTGCCGGACAGGCCGATCTGCTGGTCGGTGCCGACCTGCTGGCCGACCTGGACCTGGATCGATGACAGGTGCGCGTACTGGGTGTACACGCCGGGGGCGTGCTTGATCACGATGGCGTTGCCGTAGGCCGGGCCGTCGCCGCCACCGTTGGGGCCGGCCTTGACGACGGTGCCGGAGTGCGCGGCCTTGACGTGGGTGCCGCTGGGCACGACGAAGTCCTGGCCACTGTGGCTGTGCGACCACATGTTGCCGGCCAGACCGAAGGTCGAGCCCAGGGTGTACTTGTCGACCGGCGTCACCCAGGCGTTGGCCTTCTTGGCCGCGTCCTTCTTGGCCTTGGCCGCGGCGGCCTTGGCGTCGGCGACGGACTTGGCCTGTGCGTCGGCCTGCGCGGTGACGGTCGAACCGACACCCGAGGTGAGGTTCGGCAGACCACCGTCGGCGGCGGTGGCGACACCGGCGCCGAGCGCGGCGGTAACGCCGACACCGGCGGCCACTATGGCGACGCGATTGCGCAGAGCGGTCTTCTTCGAATTGCGGAGAGCGGCGAACTTCGACATGCGGGTTTCCTCCAGAGCTTTGATTGGTTTTCCCGGCTGCGGTCCGGGATTGCCATTCCTTGGTAACCCGCATTCGCCGCCCCGCCAAGGCGCCTTTCTACTAACCCGGCCCGTACGTGGAGCCGAGTGAACTGGGCCCTTGCGCCCTCTCCGGAGACTTGCGCGAAACCCCCAAATCCGGACATCTAGAACACCTGGCGGATCCGCCACGCACCCCTTGAACAGGCGCTTTCTTCAGATGTCGCTTGGGAGCCCGATCCCCCCGAACCTCCGCCCCCCGAGCCCCCCGCCCTCACCCCCGAAATCCCGGGCGACCCCGCAGCCCACTACCCCTAAATTCTTTAGTAGGCCCCAAATCGGCTGTGCGCCATGTCACCGATAAACAAGATCCAATCCCTTTCGGCGGCCATTCGGACGCCCGATTCGGGGCCCAGAAGTGCTGTGACGGGGGTTACTCGGGTATTTGTGACCCGGGTTACCCGGCCTTTGTGACGCCGGTAACCCGTCCTTTGTGACCCCGGTAACTCAGGGCCGCCAAATGTCCGTATTCGCCGGGAATGGGGGGGTCGATATCCGTGGCCTGGACCACACCCTCCCCGCGCCGTCCACCCTCCGCGTGAACCTGGCCGATCCCCGCCCGGCGCCCGCGCGGCCGCCCTAGCCTGGCCGGACGACAGCACCGGCCACGGGGGAGGGCGGACCGCACCATGGACCCGTCAGCAGTGGGTGTCCGGCTCGCCTCCGGCGTGGTCGCACCGCTGGTCAGGAAGCTCTTCGTCAAGGAGGGGCCGGGCGCCGGCCTGGTAGCGGCGCCGGTACGGCTATCCGGCCTGGTCACCTTCAAGGGCGAGAAGCGGACCCTCTCCGACAAGGACCTGCACAAGCTCGCGACGGAGCTGGTGGACCGGGCCGTACGGGCCTGCGGCCCCGGCGAGCGCCCGCTCCCCGCGGACGAGGAGCCGGCCGTGGCCGACGCCCTGGGCGCCACACTGCGGGGTCTCGGCGAGCTCGACATGGACGACGTCCAGGCCGTCCACCTGGGCGCCGCCGCCCTCGCCGCCCGTCTGCAAGCGGCCCGCCCACCCGCCACCCGCGGCCTCTCCCGGGACGCCGAGCTGCTGCACGACGCCCTGCTCGGCACCGCCTGCCTGCACATCGTCCACTTCTTCACCCGGCGCTCGGCCTTCGTGGCCCGCACCCTCGTCCAGCAGAGCCGCACCCTGGACAGCCTCATCGGCGTCATCGACGCCTTCATCGAGCGGCATCCGTCCCCACGGGCCGCCGACGCCGCCTTCGAGCGCAGCTACCTCGCCTACCTCGCCCGCAAGCACGGCCGGCTGACCATCTACGGCATCGACCTCGCCCACTCCCCGGACCGGTGGCCGCTGGATGCGGCCTATATGAGCCTGGAGGCGACGGCCCCGGCCGGCTGTGAGCTGCCCGGCATCAGCCCCTTCACCGCGGAGGGCGCCCCCCGGTCCGAACCGCCCACCCCCGCTCCCGTCCCCGCCGACCAGGCCCTGGCCGGCCGCGACCGGGTGCTGCTGCGCGGTGTCGCCGGCTCCGGCAAGAGCACCCTCGTCCAGTGGCTCGCCGTCTCCTGCACCAAGGCCCCCGGAGAGACGGCCCTGACCCACCTCTACGGCCGGATCCCCTTCGTCCTCCCGCTGCGCACCCTCACCCGGGACGGCGCCCCGCTGCCCACCCCCGACCGCTTCCTCGCGGCCGTCGGCTGCCCCGTATCCGGCGCGCAGCCCGGCGGCTGGGCCGACCGCGTACTGGCATCCGGACGGGCGCTCCTCCTGGTCGACGGCCTGGACGAGATCCCCGAGCGCGAGCGCGAGCTCACCCGCCGCTGGCTGCGCGATCTGATCGACGCCTTCCCGGACAACCTGTGGATGGTGACCTCCCGCCCCTCCGCCGTACGTGACGACTGGCTCGCCGCCGACGGCTTCGGCGAGCTGACGCTCTCCGCCATGAGCCGCACCGAGGTCGCCGCGTTCATCGGCCGCTGGCACGGCGCCGCCCGCTGCGACGCCGAGGACCCCGGCAGGCTCGACGCCTACGAGCAGTCCCTGCTGGCCGCCGTACACACCAAACAGGACCTCGCCCGGCTCGCCACCAACCCCCTCATGTGCGGCCTGATCTGCGCACTGCACCGGGACCGCCGCGGCTATCTGCCCACCGGCCGCAAGGAGCTCTACGACGCCGCCCTGGGCATGCTGCTCTCCCGCCGCGACCGCGAACGCGACATGGCAGCCCCCACGGGCATCGAGCTGAGCGACGAGCCGCAGATCCAGCTCCTCCAGCGGCTCGCCTACTGGCTCATCCGCAACGGCCGTACGGAACTCGACCGCGAGCGGGCGGAGCGCATCCTCGGCGAGGCCCTGCCGTCCGTGCCCGCCGCCGCGGAACAAGGCACCGCGACGGCTGTTTTCCGCCATCTGCTGCTGCGCAGCGGGCTGCTCCGCGAACCGGCCCCCGGTTCGGTCGACTTCGTCCACCGGACGTTCCAGGACTACCTCGGCGCCAAGGCGGCCGTGGAGGACGGGGATTTCGGGCTGCTGGTGTCCCACGCGGAGGACTCCCAGTGGGAGGACGTGATCCGGATGGCGGTCGCACATGCGCGACCGCGCGAACGCGCGGAGATCTTACGGGGGCTGATCGCCCGCGGCGACGGCATCGAGGACCGCCGGGCCCGTTTGCGCGTCCACCTGCTGGCCATGGCGTGCCTGGAGCATGCGACGGAGCTCGATCCGCGGGTGCGGGACGAGGTGCATGAGCGTGCGGGGGCGATCCTGCCGCCGCGCACCCGCGAGGAGTCCAAGCTGCTCGCCGAGGTGGGCCCCTTCGTCCTGGAACTGCTGCCCGGCCCGGAGGGGCTGGAGGACGACGAGGCGCAGGAGGTGGTGGCGACGGCCGCGCTGATCGGGTCGGACGCGGCGCTGGAGGTGATGAAGCGCTTCCGGAGCCACACCTCGGTCGGCGCCAACTATCAACTCGCCTATAGCTGGCACTCTTTCGATACCGACCGCTACGCGCAGGAGGTCATCCGGCAACTCGACGCCGAGGTATCTGTCACCGTCAGCAGCGTCGCTGAGCTGAGTGCCCTGAAAGCCCTGGGCGGTCGGCCGCGCATCGAGGTACGCGGCCCTTTCACCGACCGTGAGCTTCTCGGCGGATTGCACACCCACCAGATCACACATCTCTCGCTCGCCGACAACACGGAGATCAGGTCTCTGGAGTTCCTCCGGGAATTCCCGGCGCTCGAGTCGCTCATTCTCCAGGGCTGCCCCTCGGCCGAGAGCCTCGCTCCACTGGAGGGCATGCCGATCCGCGCACTGATCCTCTCCGGGCCGGACGGCAGCGTCGTTCCCACACGCGGACTCGACAGCCTGTGTGACCTGCGTACCTTGGCAGTCCTCACCGGCCTCCCGTCCGACGGAATGGCGACCCTGCCGGCAGGAGCTCCGCTGAACAGCCTGACGCTCGGGCAGCCCGTCGGCTCCAGCTTCGCCCGGGTGGCATCCTGGCCCCACCTACGGCACATCCAATTGCACCGCATCACAGACGATTTCGCTGAGGACCAATGGCGTGCGCTCACCCGCCTCCCCGAGCTGAAGCACTTTGCCTTCGGGCTGTCGGAGGAACAGTCCGTCCTGCGGATTCCGCCCGGTCTTCAACTGCCCCAAGTGAAGACCCTCAGCATTCTCAACCCGGCGCGCCGCCCCGCATCGGACATGAGCCACCTGCTGGGAGCCGCGCTCCCAGCCTTCCCCGGTCTTCAGAAACTCCAGCTTTACGGCGTGCTCGACGCACCCATCGACCTCTCCCCCCTGGTAGCCCCACCGGCCCTCCAGGAGGTCTACCTCTCCTACCTCCGCCCTGAGCCCGCCCCCACCCTCCCTCCCCACACCAAGCTCACCATCTACCCCCGCCCCCGCACCTAAGCTGGCCACCAGAGAAGTCCTCAACCCCCTCAACCCCCCTACCCAGTACCGCAGTTACGGGGAACCCATGGATCCCACGAACATCGTCGCCCGCCTCACCCCCCACACCCTCGATCCGCTGGTCCGCAAGCTCTTCGTCACCGAGGGGCCGGTCGCCGGGCCGGTCGACCGGCCCGTACGCATCTCCGCGCTGCTCTCCTTCACCGGTGAGAAGCCGGACCTGACGGAGCGGGAGCTGCACGGTCTCGCCGCGGTCCTCGTCGAGCAGGCGCTGGACGGGACGTGCGGCAACGAGGGCCGGGCCGTCACGACCGCCCTGGCCCGTACCCTCCGTGCCCTCGCCGACATCGAGATGGACGATCTCGACGCCGCCCGGCTCCTGCCCGCCGAATTCGCCCGTCGGCTGTGCGAGACGGTGCCCGGTGTCACCCGGCAGCTGACCGCCGACGGCGCCCGGCTGCACAGCCTGCTGCTGGATGCCGTCGCGCTGCACATCCTGTACTTCTTCACCCGGCGGTCGGGGTACGTGGCCCGCACCCTCGTCGAGCAGACCCGGACCCTCGCCACACTGGTCGACGGCCAGGGCGCGGCCGGGCTCCGGCTCCCGCTTCCGGCCGCCGAGGACACCGCCTCCCGGTACGCCGCCCCGGTGAGCCCCGGCCGCGAGGACACCGCCGCCCCGTACACCGCCCCAAAGGCCCCCTCCCCCCACGACAGCACCGTTCACGACACCACCGTTCACGACCCCTCCCTCCGGGACGCCGCCTTCGAGGCCCGCTACGCCCACGACACCGCCGCCCTCCACAACCACCTCACGATCTTCGGTATCGATCTCGCGCACTCCCCCGACAGCTGGCCGCTCGACGCCGCCTACCTGGGACTCCAGTGCGAGCCCGGCCCCACGGACGCCGACGCGCCGCAGGACGCCGCTTCCGCGCCGGACACCGCCGGGCAGGACGACCCGCCGCTCCCCGCCGAGCAGGCGCTGTCGGGCCGCGGGCAGGTGCTGGTCCGCGGGGTGGCCGGGTCGGGCAAGACGACGCTGCTCCAGTGGCTGACCGTCGCCACCGCCCGCGACGAGCTGCCCGAGGTGCTCGCGGGGCTGCGCGGCCGGGTCCCGTTCCTGCTGCCCGTACGCCGCTTCGCCCGCGAGGGCCTCCCCTCCCCCGCCACCTTCCTGAGCGCCGTCGGCTACGGGGAGGCCGCGGAGGCACCGGCCGGCTGGACGGAGCGCGTCCTGGCTGCGGGCCGCGCGCTGCTGCTGATCGACGGGATCGACGAGGCCCCCGAGAGCGACCGTGAGCAGGTGCGCCGCAAGCTCGGCGAGTGGACCGTGCGCTATCCGGGCAACGTCTGGATCGTCACGTCCCGGCCGTCCGCCGTCCCCGGCAACTGGCTCGCCGACGAGGGCTTCTGCGAGGTGTCGCTGGCCCCGATGAGCCGCGAGGACGTCGCCGCGTTCATCCAGCGCTGGCACCGTGCCGCGGCCCAGCAGAGCCCGGCCGACCTCGACCGGCTCGGCCATTACGAGCGGACCCTGCTCAATGCCGTACGGATCACCCGCGATCTGGGGCGGCTGGCGACCAACCCGCTGATGTGCGGGCTGCTGTGCGCCCTGCACCGCGACCGCCGCGGCTATCTGCCCAACGGCCGCAAGGAGCTCTACGACGCGGCGCTGTCGATGCTGCTGGAGCGCCGGGACCGGGAGCGGGCGATGGCGGCCACCGACGGCGTCGAGCTGACCCGGCAGCCCAAGATCCAGCTGCTCCAGAAGCTCGCCCACTGGATGCTGGTCAACGGCCGCTCGGAGATGGACCGGGTGACGGCGGTCGACACCCTCGCCCGGCATCTGCCCGCGATCCCGGACGCGGCCCGCCAGGGCGGCCCCGAGGACGTCTACCGGCATCTGCTCAACCGCACCGGGCTGCTGCGCGAGCCCACCCCCGGCACCGTCGACTTCGTGCACCGCACCTTCCAGGACTATCTCGCCGCCCGGGCGACGGTGCAGCGGCACGATTTCGAGCTGCTCCTCGACCATGCCCACCACGACAACTGGGAGGACGTCATCCGGATGGCCGTGGCCCTGGCCCGGCCCGATGAGTGCGCGGCCCTCCTGGACGGCCTGCTCGCCCCGCACCCCGGCGCACGCGCCGCCGAGGCCCGGCACCGCAAGCTGCTCGCGGCGGCCTGTCTGGAGCACGCCACCGAGCTGGACCCGGCGGTACGGGCGCGGGTGCAGCGCTTCACCCGCGACATGGTGCGGCCCAGCACACCGTCCGGGGCCCGCGCGCTGGGCTGGATAGGGCCGATCGTGCTGGAGATGCTCCCGGACCCCGCCCATGTCTCCGACCGCGAGGCCTACCTCCTGGCGATCACCGCCACCTCGATCGCCGACGACATGGCGATCGACTACCTCACGGGCCTGCGCGACCGGGCCCATCACGAGGTACGGGCGCAGCTCGCCGGGGCCTGGCGGCGCCATGACACCGCCCGCTACGCCCGCGAGATCATCGCCCACCTGGAACCGGCCGAGCTGTACTTTCCGGTCTCCGACCTGGAGGAGCTGCATGCGCTGCGCCGGCTGGGCGGGCGCCCGCATCTGCGGATCGCCGGGCCTTTCACGCCCGACCAGCTCATCGAGGGCATTGTTCCGGCCGAGGGCCTGACCCGGTTGTGGCTCGCCTACGATCTGGGCGTTTCCATGGAGTGGCTGTCCGCCTTTCCGAAACTGGACACGCTTCGCATCGGCCGTCGTATTCCGCCGGTGCGGGGTGTTCCCGAAGGGATTGGTGTCGTTCAGATGTAGCGGACGGGCGCCGGGAACGTTGTCCAGAAACGGCCGAAAATGACCTAGCAATTACGGCGCTGTATTTCTCTGCCGCATACAGAACTGCCCCGGAACCGTGAGAAACGATTCCGGGGCAGTGCCGTATGCGAGATATCCGCGGTGCCGGTCAGGCGTCCTTGCTCAGGTTCGGACCCGAACCGCCGGCCGTGGACTCGATCGGCGGGGCGTCGGGCAGTGCCGACTTCTCCTCGCCGCGGAAGGTGAACTTGGCGGTTTCACCCTCACCCTCGACATCGACGACCACGATGTGGCCCGGACGCAGCTCGCTGAAGAGGATCTTCTCCGAGAGTGCGTCCTCGATCTCGCGCTGGATCGTGCGGCGCAGCGGACGGGCGCCGAGCACCGGGTCGTACCCGCGCTTGGCCAGCAGCGACTTGGCCTCGCTGCTGAGCTCGATGCCCATGTCGCGGTCCTTGAGCCGCTCGTCCACCTTGTTGATCATGAGGTCGACGATCTGGATGATGTCTTCCTCGGTCAGCTGGTGGAAGACGACCGTGTCGTCGACACGGTTGAGGAACTCGGGGCGGAAGTGCTGCTTGAGCTCTTCGTTGACCTTGTTCTTCATCCGCTCGTAGCTGGACTTGGTGTCGCCCTGGGCCGCGAAGCCGAGGTTGAAGCCCTTGGAGATGTCCCGGGTGCCGAGGTTGGTCGTCATGATGATGACCGTGTTCTTGAAGTCCACGACCCGGCCCTGGGAGTCGGTCAGGCGACCGTCCTCCAGGATCTGGAGCAGCGAGTTGAAGATGTCCGGGTGGGCCTTCTCGACCTCGTCGAAGAGCACGACGGAGAACGGCTTGCGGCGCACCTTCTCGGTGAGCTGGCCGCCCTCTTCGTAGCCGACGTAGCCGGGAGGCGAACCGAACAGCCGCGAGACCGTGTGCTTCTCGCTGAACTCCGACATGTCGAGGGAGATCAGCGCGTCCTCGTCGCCGAACAGGAACTCCGCCAGCGTCTTGGACAGCTCGGTCTTACCGACACCGGACGGACCGGCGAAGATGAACGAGCCGCCGGGACGCTTGGGGTCCTTCAGGCCGGCACGCGTACGGCGGATGGCCTGGGAGAGCGCCTTGATGGCGTCCTTCTGGCCGATGACGCGCTTGTGCAGCTCGTCTTCCATCCGCAGCAGCCGCGAGGACTCCTCCTCGGTGAGCTTGAAGACCGGGATGCCGGTGGCCGTCGCCAGAACCTCGGCGATCAGCTCCTCGTCCACCTCGGCGACGACGTCCATGTCGCCGGCCTTCCACTCCTTCTCCCGCTTCGCCTTCGCGGCCAGGAGCTGCTTCTCCTTGTCGCGCAGGCCCGCGGCCATCTCGAAGTCCTGCGAGTCGATCGCGGACTCCTTCTCCCGGCGCACATCGGCGATCTTCTCGTCGAATTCGCGCAGGTCCGGCGGTGCGGTCATGCGGCGGATCCGCATCCGGGAGCCGGCCTCGTCGATCAGGTCGATCGCCTTGTCCGGCAGGAAGCGGTCGGAGATGTAGCGGTCGGCGAGGGTGGCCGCGGCGACCAGCGCGGAGTCCGTGATGGAGACGCGGTGGTGCGCTTCGTAGCGGTCCCGCAGGCCCTTGAGGATCTCGATGGTGTGCGGGAGCGACGGCTCCGCGACCTGGATCGGCTGGAAGCGGCGCTCGAGGGCCGCGTCCTTCTCCAGGTGCTTGCGGTACTCGTCGAGCGTGGTGGCACCGATGGTCTGGAGCTCGCCTCGCGCCAGCATGGGCTTGAGGATGCTCGCGGCGTCGATCGCGCCCTCGGCGGCGCCCGCACCCACCAGGGTGTGGAGCTCGTCGATGAACAGGATGATGTCGCCGCGGGTGCGGATCTCCTTGAGGACCTTCTTCAGGCGCTCCTCGAAGTCACCGCGGTAGCGGGAGCCGGCGACCAGGGCACCGAGGTCGAGGGTGTAGAGGTGCTTGTCCTTGAGGGTCTCGGGCACCTCGCCCTTGACGATGGCCTGCGCCAGGCCCTCGACGACCGCCGTCTTGCCGACGCCGGGCTCGCCGATGAGGACCGGGTTGTTCTTGGTACGGCGGGACAGCACCTGCATGACCCGCTCGATTTCCTTCTCGCGCCCGATGACCGGGTCGAGCTTGGTCTCGCGAGCGGCCTGCGTCAGGTTGCGGCCGAACTGGTCCAGGACGAGGGACGTCGAGGGCGTGCCCTCGGCGGGGCCGCCGGCGGTGGCGGCTTCCTTGCCCTGGTAGCCGGAGAGCAGCTGGATGACCTGCTGCCGCACCCGGTTCAGATCGGCGCCCAGCTTCACCAGGACCTGGGCGGCGACGCCCTCGCCCTCGCGGATCAGGCCGAGCAGGATGTGCTCCGTACCGATGTAGTTGTGGCCGAGCTGGAGGGCCTCGCGGAGCGAGAGCTCCAGGACCTTCTTGGCACGGGGGGTGAAGGGAATGTGCCCGGACGGAGCCTGCTGGCCCTGCCCGATGATCTCCTCCACCTGCTGGCGGACCGCCTCGAGCGAAATCCCGAGGCTCTCCAGGGCCTTAGCGGCGACACCCTCACCCTCATGGATCAGGCCCAGGAGGATGTGCTCGGTGCCGATGTAGTTGTGGTTGAGC
Source organism: Streptomyces sp. MCA2 (assembly GCF_023544705.1). Classification (NCBI taxonomy): domain Bacteria; kingdom Bacillati; phylum Actinomycetota; class Actinomycetes; order Kitasatosporales; family Streptomycetaceae; genus Streptomyces; species Streptomyces sp. MCA2. The sequence continues at coordinate 7,836 of NZ_JAMJFM010000061.1, read as the reverse complement.
ATCCGGGCTTCTTCCTGAGCCAGGACGACAACCCGCCGCGCACGGTCGGTGAACCTCTCGAACATCGTTAATCGCTCCTCAGAGCGGTCAGGCAGTTAGGGGTCGGTCCCCTCCCTGTCCTTCCGCATGCTAGTCCCGCGGGGCGGGACAGCTCATTCCAACTGCCGACACCCGTCCGGATCACCCCCGCTCCGGCGGGGAAATTTACTGCCGAACAGCTGACATCTGCTCCAACTCGATGGTGCGAGACGATGTTCCCGCAGGCCAGGCATATACGCCCACTGCCACTACGCCCGTGGCGAACGCGCCCTGTACCGACACGCCGTCCGCCGCCGGCCGTCAGCCGGGGAGAAGCGCCTCGGGCGCCGGTCACACCGTCTCTTCCCACTGAGACTGTCTTACCCGCAGGGACTGACACTCCATGCGGCGCAGGGCCCTTCCATCCGCTACGGGCGAACATCCGCACGCCACCGGATACCCCCGCACGCCCTCTTGCGTGGGTACGGTGCGTATCCATGTCTCCACCCAGCGTAACTTCCCGGGTTTTCGGGAGTTGCACCGGGCATGGCCCGCGTGCTTCCGCGCCCCCGCAGTCCCCTCGCCCCCGCCCTCGTCACGGTCCGCCGCTGGTACGAGGAGGAGCTGGGCTGGCCGACCACCGGAACGGAGCCGGTGGAGCTGCTGACGGGGCTGCGCTTCGATGTCCTGGAGATGCCGGCCGATGCGGGAAGCGCCGTATTGCGGCGACTGCCGCGCACCGGCCCGGTGGCGCTCCTTCGGGCCGGATGCGACGGGAAACACGCGGGTGATCGGCCGAAATTGCTCATGCTCATCGCGGCCGGCGGCGCCGAAGAACTCCCGGGAATCCTGGAATGGCTGGAGTGGGGCGCACTCGCAGCGGATCTCACGACGCGTGGGACGGGAGACCGGATGCCCGCGCCGGCGTTCTCCGCCGGCACAGCACTGTCATACGGATTCGGCTCGCGGGAGGCCGCGGGGTGGGTGCGGCCTCCCCGGACCGGGCACGAGGCGGAGAATTCCCTGCCCACCACGGGGTTCGGGGCAGGATTCGGGGACGTTGGAGGCGCCCCCGACCTCGTGCGGCTCGTGAGCGCGGCAGCAACGGAGTGCCACCGTGCCCGGTTGTCGCGTGCTCGTAATAGCCAATCGGACCGCGCGAGGGGCGATCAGCCGTTGGCCTTCTCGAATGCCTCACGAATGTCGGCGGGGACGCGGCCACGGTCATTGACGTTGTAGCCGTTCTCCTTCGCCCAGGCACGGATCTTCGCGGTGTCCTGGCTGCCGCCAGAAGCAGCGGCACGCGCCTTGCCGCGGCCCGAAGAAGCGCGGCCACCGGTACGCCGGCCGGCCTTCACGAAGTCGGCAAGCGAGTCGCGCAGCTTCTGCGCGTTGCTGTCGGAGAGGTCGATCTCGTAGGACTTGCCGTCGAGAGCGAACGTCACCGTCTCGTCCGCCTCGCCACCGTTGAGGTCGTCGACAAGAAGAACCTGAACCTTCTGTGCCACCGGTTTCCCTTTCATCGAATGCGGATTACGACGGAAAGCAAACCGCTTTTCCGGGAAAAACACAAACCCTTGGGTAGGGTTCACTTGCCCGCAGACCGGGGAACGCATGCTTCCGTAGCCATGAGATAGGGGAGCGATTCGGACATAGAACACTCATCACAGGTGCAGAAGCATCCGGCTGTTACCCAGGGTGTTGGGCTTCACTCGTTCGAGGCCCAGGAACTCCGCAACGCCCTCGTCATAGGAACGCAGCAGCTCACTGTAGACATCACCGTCTACCGGGGCTTCGCCGATCTCCACGAAGCCGTGCTTGGTGAAGAAGTCGACTTCGAAGGTGAGACAGAAAATGCGCCGTACTCCGAGCCAGCTCGCAGTGCGCACCAGCTTCTCGAGGACTTGGTGGCCGACGCCGGATCCCTTCAGCCGGGGATCCACGGCCAGGGTGCGGACCTCGGCGAGGTCTTCCCACATGACGTGGAGTGCTCCGCAGCCGACGACCTCGGCGTCTTCGTCCCGCTCGGCGACCCAGAACTCCTGGATGTCCTCGTAAAGCGTGACGGTGGCTTTGTCGAGCAGGATCCCGTTGCGTGAGTAGGCGTCGATGAGACGGCGCACGGCCGGCACATCGGCGGTCCTGGCACGGCGGACGGTGAGCCCTTTTGAATGCGGAGGCATGCCGGGACGCTATCGCCCGTTGCCGGCGGCACTCGCCCCGGGTTCATCCCCTTCGGCCGATCCGGCTTCACCGGCGCCTTCCGGTGCCGCTTGTGCTTCGTCCACTTCCGCGGGCGCGGCCTCTTCGGGCGCCGGTGCCTGTTGTTCCGCGCCTTCCGCGGGTTCATCGACTTGCACCATCCGTACGGCATCGCGCAGGGCGTGCCGCTGTTCCGGCGACATCATGCCGAAGAAGGCCACAAGAGCGGCCGCGGGGTTGTCGCTGGCGGACCATGCTTCGTTCATCAGTGCGGCCGCGTAGGCGGCGCGAGTGGAGACCGCCTCATATCGATAGGCGCGGCCTTCTGCTTCGCGGCGCACCCAGCCCTTCTGATGGAGGTTGTCCAATACGGTCATGACCGTGGTGTAGGCGATCGACCGTTCCTTCTGAAGATCTTCCAGGACTTCGCGAACGGTGACCGGGCGGTTCCACTCCCAGACCCGCGTCATGACCGCGTCTTCCAGATCACCCAAGCGTCTCGGCACACAAGAACAATAGTGGGAGATGTCGCGAATGCCCGTTGATCTCGTGGCGTTTGTGCCGGAAAAAGGAGGTACGGCCCGGGATGATTCAATCCCGGGCCGTACGGTGCGTGCGGGCCGCCGAAAGGGCGGCGGGCGGCTCAGACGCGGTGCGCCGCGGGCTCCTGGCCGGCGGATTCGGCGCGGGCCAGCGCGGCGTCCACGGCCGCGTCCTCCTTGGCCTTGTTCGCTCCGCCCTGGCTCTTGATGATCGTCACGATCAGAGCGGTGAAGGCCACGGCCATCACTACGGGCGGGAGCAGCGCTGCGACGTAATCCATGGCGTGTGGCCTCCTCATAGGGCTGAGCCTTCGAGAGTACGCAGTCAGGGTACGCAGCGGTCAGGCGGTGCGGCTCTCGGGGGGCGGGGCGGGCTTGCGGCGGGGCGGGAAGACCTCGCCCGGCGTGGGGATCGGCCGGTCCCGCTGCGGAGTCTTCGGCCGCGGCGACGGCGCGGGCTCCGGTTTGCGTTCCGGTTTCGGCTCCTGTGCGGGCTCCGGTTCCCGCCCGTTGCGGGCGGCTGAGCGGCCGCCTGGCAGCGCGCGGAGCCGGGTTCGTACGGATTGTTCGGCCAGCTGCTCGCAGTGGCGCAGCAGGGCGCTGCGGCGTTCGCGCTCGGCGGCTGTGCCGGGCCGCTCGCCCAGGGACCGCAGGGCGGCGAGATCGTCGGGGCCGGGGACATGGCCGGCCGCCAGCGCCTCGGTCAGCTGCGCGAGGTAGCCGGTGGCCGAGCCGGGCAGGGCTTCGCGGTATCGGGCGAGGTCGGCGAGCAGGAAGGCGCGCAGCCGGCCGCCTTCGCGGACCGCCTCGTCCACGGCCTCGGCCAGCCGGAGATATTCCTGGATGTCCTGCGACCACTCGGGGCGGAGGACGCCGAGCGGGGCGGGGTGGGACGTCGTTTGCAGGGCATGGGCGAGGGCGCGACGGAGCACACGCAACTCATCGGCGCTGAACGCCATGCCGCCGCGGGTTCCGTTTGGCATTGGCATGTGGCGACTTTACGACCGTTTCCGACAAAAGCCGCTTAATTCGTGAACGGTGGCGCGGCAGCGAGCCGCACCACCGGTGCCCTGGCGCGGCGCGGAAGGCTCGGAGGGCAGGGCGGTGTTCCGTCCTGCCCCGGGCGGCGCCGCGCACTCCGGCCCGCTCCGGGACGCTCGGCCCGCTCCGGCCGGGGCGGTGTTCCCCACGACCGGCCGGGGTCCTTCTCTACGACCGGGCGATGTTCCGCTCGTAGACCAGCCGCAGGCCGATGAGGGTGAGCCACGGCTCGTGGGCGTCGATCACCGACGACTCGCCGAGCACCATCGGCGCCAGCCCGCCGGTGGCGATCACGGTCACCTCGTCCGGGTCCTCGGCCAGCTCCCGCGCCATCCGCTGCACCACACCGTCGACCTGGCCCGTGAAGCCGTAGAGGATGCCGGACTGCATGGCCTCTACGGTGTTCTTGCCGATGACGCTGCGCGGCCGGGCCAGTTCGATCTTGCGGAGCTGGGCGCCCTTGACGCCCAGCGCGTCCACGGAGATCTCGATGCCCGGTGCGATCACGCCGCCGACGTACTCGCCGCGCGCACTGACCGCGTCGAAGGTGGTGGCCGTACCGAAGTCGACGACCACCGCGGGGCCGCCGTAGAGCTCGACGGCCGCCAGGGCGTTGATGATCCGGTCGGCGCCGACCTCCTTCGGGTTGTCCATGAGGATCGGCACGCCCGTCTTGACGCCCGGCTCCACCAGGACGGCGGGCACATCGCCGTAGTAGCGGCGGGTCACCTCACGCAGCTCGTGCAGGACGGAGGGCACCGTGGAGCAGATGGAGATGCCCTCGATGCCGTCGCCCAGGTCGTCGCCGAGCAGCGGGTGCATGCCCATCAGGCCCTGGAGGAGGACGGCGAGCTCGTCGGCGGTGCGCCGGGCGTCGGTGGAGATCCGCCAGTGCTCGACGATCTCCTCGCCGTCGAAGAGGCCGAGGACCGTGTGGGTGTTGCCTACGTCGATGGTCAGCAGCATGGCGGTCAGCGGTCCTCACGCGCGGCGTCGTCCGTGCCCTGGGGGTCCTGCCCGTCGTCCTCGCGCAGGTCGAGGCCGATGTCGAGGATCGGGGAGGAGTGCGTGAGCGCGCCCACCGCGAGGAAGTCGACACCGGTGTCCGCGTAGGCACGGGCGTTGTCCAGAGTGAGGCGGCCCGACGACTCCAGGATGGCGCGGCCGGCGACCAGTTCCACCGCCTCCCGGGTCTGCTCCGGGGTGAAGTTGTCCAGCAGGATCAGATCGGCGCCCTCGGCGAGGATCGGCGGGATCTGGTCGATCCGGTCGACCTCCACCTCGATCGGCACACCGGGGAACTCGGCCCGTACGGCCGTGAACGCCTCGGCGATGCCGCCCGCCGCGACCACGTGGTTGTCCTTGATCAGGGCCGCGTCCGACAGCGACATCCGGTGGTTGACGCCGCCACCGCAGCGCACCGCGAACTTCTCCAGGGCACGCAGCCCCGGCGTCGTCTTACGGGTGTCACGGACCTTGGCCTTCGTCCCTTCGAGCACATCCGCCCAGGCCCGGGTCGCGGTCGCGATGCCCGACAGGCGGCACAGGATGTTCAGTGCGCTGCGCTCGCCGGTGAGCAGGTCGCGGGTGCGGGTGGTGACGCTCAGCAGCGTGGTGCCGGCCTCGACACGGTCGCCGTCCTCGACGTGACGCTCGACCGCGAACTCGTCGGTGCACACGAGGGACAGCACCGCCTCGGCGATCCGCAGCCCGGCGACCGTACCGGCCTCACGGGCCGTGAAGTCGCCGGTGGCGACCGCGTCCTCGGGGACGGTCGCCACGGTCGTGACGTCCACACCCTGGTCGAGGTCCTCTTCAACGGCGAGGTGGGCGATGTCCTCGACCTGTACGGGGTCGAGCCCGGCGGCCACCAGGAGCGCGGCCAGGTCGGGGTCGAGGCCGCAGGTCAGCGGGTCGAGCTCGTACGCGCCCTCGTCGCCGCCGCAGCCGCAGGCGTCGCCGCAGCCTCCCCCGGACGCTGTCTGGGGGGACCCCCAGGCGGAGGCGCCGCCGGTGGGTCCGCCGATCTGGAGGAGGGGGAGGTCGTCGGGGGTGCTGCTCACGGGCTGGGCTCCGTATTCGGGGAGAGAGGCGGTGTGGGCTGTCTTGGCGGGCGGTGGGTCGAGGGTCGTGACCGGTGGGGTGGGTGGGGCTGTGGTCAGGGGCCGTGGTCAGGGGGCCGTGGTCGGCGGGAAATCGGCGGTCGCCGTCGTATGGAGGGTCAACGCGCGGTCCGCATCCAGGGTGATGCGGAAGTGCCGGCGCCAGGAGGCATCGTCACGGTCCGGGTGGTCCTCGCGCCAATGGCAGCCGCGGGTCTCCGCACGGCGCTGCGCCGCGGCGACCAGCACCCGGGCGACGCACAGGAGGTTGGTCGCCTCCCAGGCTTCCACACCGGGCTCGGGGGCCTTGCGGTCGGCGGGGGCGGCGTCGGCGGCATCGGCGGCGTTTCCGGTGCTCGTGGTGCTCCCGGTGCTCCCGGAGAGGGGCCCGTCGGCGGGATCGCGGGTGCCCGGTGTGCCGTTCCTTCCGACCGCCTCGCGGTGGATGCGGTCCAGTTCGGCGGCGGCGCGGGCGAGGCTCTCGGCGCTGCGCAGCACGCCGGCACCGGCGGTCATGATCCGCTGCACGGTGATCCGGTCCTCGGGGGCGAGGAGCGGAAGGATGGTGCGGGGGGCGGACGGGGTGGACGGCTCGGAAGCCGGGGCCGGGCCGGTGCGGTGGGCCGCGGCGCCGCTCACGGCGGTTTCCGAGGCGATGTCCGACGCGATGTCCGAGGCGATGTCCGACGCGATCCGCTCCGCGAAGACCAGGCCTTCCAGGAGGGAGTTGGAGGCGAGCCGGTTGGCGCCGTGGACGCCGGTGCAGGCGACCTCGCCGCAGGCGTAGAGGCCGGGGACGGTGGTGCGCCCGCGCAGATCGGTGCGTACGCCGCCGGAGGCGTAGTGCGCGGCGGGGGCGACCGGTATCGGCGCGGTGACCGGGTCGATGCCGTGGCTGCGGCAGGCGGCGAGGATGGTCGGGAAACGGGTCTCCCACATCTGGGCGCCGAAGTGCCGGCCGTCCAAATACATGTGCTCGACGCCCTGTTCGTGGGTCTGGCGCATGATCGCCTTGGCGACGATGTCACGGGGCGCCAGTTCGGCGAGTTCATGCTGGCCGACCATGAAGCGGGTGCCGTCGGCGTCGACGAGGTGGGCGCCCTCGCCCCGTACGGCCTCGGAGATCAGCGGCTGCTGGCCCTCCGCTTCCGGGCCCAAATACAGGACGGTGGGGTGGAATTGGACGAATTCCAGGTCGGAGACCTCCGCGCCGGCGCGGAGTGCCAGGGCCACCCCGTCGCCGGTGGAGACCGCCGGGTTGGTGGTCGCGGAGAAGACCTGCCCCATGCCCCCGGTGGCGAGCACCACGGCCGGGGCGTGTACGGCCCCGACGCCGTCGTGCTGGCCCTCCCCCATGACGTGCAGGGTGACGCCGGATGTATGGCCGTCGGCGTCCGTGAGCAGGTCGAGGACGAGGGCGTTCTCGATGGTGCGCAGCCCGGCCGCGCGGACCGCCTCGACGAGCGCGCGGGAGATCTCGGCCCCGGTGGCGTCGCCGCCTGCGTGCGCGATACGGCGGCGGTGGTGGCCGCCTTCACGGGTGAGCGCTATTTCGTCGCTGCCCGGGGCGGTGTCGAAGCGGGCGCCGGTGCTGATCAGCCGGTGGACGGCGGCCGGGCCTTCGGTGACCAGGGCCCGTACGGCCGTCTCGTCGCACAGTCCGGCGCCGGCCACGAGGGTGTCGGCCAGATGCTGCTCGGGGGTGTCGCCGTCGCCGAGAGCCGCCGCGATACCGCCCTGCGCCCAGCGCGTGGAGCCGTCGTCCAGGCGGGCCTTGGTGACGACGACGGTGCGGCGGCCGGCCGCGGCGCAGCGCAGCGCGGCGGTCAGTCCGGCCACCCCGGAGCCCACGACGACGACGTCCGCCTCGATGGACCAGCCCGGGGCCGGGGCGTTCAGACGTATGCCGGTGCTTGAGACGGGTCCGGGGC
>NZ_JAMJFM010000060.1:0-55883 GCF_023544705.1 Streptomyces sp. MCA2 | reverse complement strand
CAACGGCGAGCCGAGGTCTAGCCGGACCGACACACCGGCTCCTGACGGGGCGGCGGGTCCTGACGGGGCGGCGGCTGCTGAGGGGGCAGCGGCGCCTGCCTGGGCTGGGGCGTGGTCCGCGACGGCGGGGGCCACGGCGCGGTCGACGACAACCGGGGCGGCAGCGTGATCCGCGGCAACCAGGGCGACGGCGTGGTCGGCGACAACCGGTGCGGCAGCGTGATCCCCGACAGCCGGGTCCACTGCGTGATCCGCGACGGCCGGGGCAGCCACGGCGGCCGCGGCGTCCGCGATAGGCGAGGCGTCCGCGACGGGCGAGGTGTCCGCGACGGGCGTGGCGTCCACAACAGCCAGGGCAGCCCCGGCCGACGGCTCCAGCCGCTCCCAGCGCGGCCGCAGCCCCTCGGCCCACAGAGCAGCCGACAGCCGACGCAGTTGCGCCCGTCCGTCGCGGCGGGAGTCGGCCGCCGCCACGGCGAGATGGTCCTCCCCGTGGAGGGTGTCGGCGACGAAGCCCGTCAGGCTGCCGGCGCCGATCTGGACGAAGGCGCGTACGCCCGTCTCGTACAGCCGTCTGGTCAGTTGCTGGAAGCGGACCGGTTCCAGGAGGTGTCGCAGCACCAACTGGCGTATCTGTACGGGCTCTTGAGGGAAGGGGGCGACGGTCGTGGCCGACCATACGGGGAGGCGCGGGTCCCGCAGCGGCAACGCGTCGAAGGCGGCCCCGACCTGGCCCAGGTAGGGCGCCCACATCGGTGTGTGGAAGCCGGAGCGGAAGGGCATCTCCTGGGCCCGTACGCCCTGCCGGGCGAGTCTGCTCACGGCCTCGGCCAGCTGCTCGGGAGCTCCGCAGATCACCGACTGGTGCGGGCAGTTGTCGTGGCTGACCGCGACCCGCTCCAGGCCCTCCAGCGCCGCGGCCGCCTGTGCGGCGCCGCAGCCCAGTGCCGCGTAGACCAGGTCGGGTACGGCGAGGGAGCCGGGCCGCAGCGAGTCGAGGAAGGTGTCCACGGCCCGGTGCGGATACATCCCGGCGACCACCATGGCGGTCCATTCCCCGAGGCTGTGGCCGGTCAACAGGTCGGGAGCGATGCCCAGTTCGGCCAGGGCGCGGGCGAGCAGCCGGCCGACGGCCAGGGAGTCGACGGCTCGTTCGACCAGCCCGCTGCCGCCGGAGACGGTGGGGCGGGGCAGGGACAACTGGTCGGCGATGTCGTCCACGCGCGGCGGTAGATCTGCCTCCAGCCCCGGGAAAGCGAAGGCCAGCCGCGCTCCCGTCTCCCGGGCGTGCGGCCCGAAGAAGGGGCTCGGGGTGAACCACACCTCGCCGCGTCCCCGCCAGGGCAGCCCGCGCGCCAGGATCTTGGCGGCCAGGGCGCGGCGCCGCGGGGTGGGGTCGAGCAGGGCGAGGCGGCAGGGGCCGTCATCGGCGGGCAGGCCCGTGTCCGCGCCCGTGCCCCCCTCCCCCACGTTCCGTAATTTCTCGGCGAGTGCGCCGGGAGAGTCCGCGGTGAGCAGTACGGTCCGCTCCGGTTCCGCCGTGCGCGCCGTCTGCTCCAGTACGGCCGTCTGCTTCAGTACAGCCGTCTGCTTCGCCGTGCGCGGCGTCCGCTCAGGTACCGCCGTGCGCGCCGTCCGGTCCCGTACCGCCGCGCGCGCCGTCCGGTCCGGTTCCTCCGCACGCGGCGTCCGGTCCGGTTCCTCCGCCCGCAACGGATCCGCCGTCCGCTCCCCTTCCGCCGTCCGCAGCGGGGAGTTCCGGGGCACGGGCGGCGGGGCGGCACGCTGCCGTCCCGGGGCTTCCTCCAGGATCACGTGGGCGTTGATTCCGCCGAAGCCGAAGGCGTTGACACCGGCCCGCAGGGGTGCCCGTCCGGCGTCCCAGGGCTCGGCCTCGGTGACCGGGCGCATCCGGGTCCGTGCCAGGCCCTCGTGCGGCTCGTCCAGGTGCAGGGTCGGCGGCAGGGTCCGGTGGTGGACGGCGAGGGCGGCCTTGATCAGTCCGGCGATGCCGGCGGCCTGCATGGTGTGCCCGAGCATCGACTTCACCGAGCCCAGGCCGACCGGCGACCGCCCCGCGCCGGATGGCCCGAACACCCGTGCCAGGGTGTCCAGTTCGGCGCCGTCGCCGACCGGGGTCCCGGTCCCGTGCGCCTCCAGCAGGCCGAGTGCCGTGGGGTGTTCCGGGTCGAGGCCGGCGCTGCCCCAGGCCTGTTCCAGCGCCCGTATCTGTCCCTCCGTCCGGGGGTTCATCAGGCTCGACGCGCGCCCGTCCCCCGCCACTCCCGCCCCGCGGAGGACCGCGTAGACCCGGTCCCCATCGCGTTCGGCGTCGGCCAGGCGTTTGAGGAGGACGACGCCGGTGCCTTCGGAGAGCAGGGTGCCGTCGGCCCGGCGGTCGAAGGGGCGGATGCTCTGGGAGGGGCTGAGGGCGCGCAGCTGGGTGAAGACGCTCCACAGGGTGGCGATATGGCAGTGGTGCACGGCTCCGGCCGCCACGAGGTCACAGCGCCCGGCGGCCAGCAGATCGACGGCCTGCGCCACGGCCAGCAGCGAGGAGGCGCAGGCCGCGTCGAGGGTGTAGGCGGGGCCGCGGAAGTCCAGCCGGTTGGCGGTCCGGGCGGCGGTGAAACTGGGCACCAGGCCGATGGACGCCTCCGGCTGTTCGGGGCCCAGGCTCGCCTGGAACGCCTCCCGTATGGCAGTGATCTTCGACTCGCCCCATTCCGGGGCGAGTTCGCGCAGCGTGACGGCGAGCTGGTGGGCCGTACGGACCCGCTGGTCGAGCCGGGCGGTGGCCACGCCCATGAAGCCGCCGCGGCCGAGGATGACGCCGATACGGGAGCGGTCGGCGGGCAGCCGCTCCTGGCCGCCCGCGTCGGCGATGGCATCGGCGATCGCGCGCAGGGCGAGCAGCTGATCGGGCTCGGCTCCCGGGACGGCGCTGGGCATGATGCCGAAGCGGGTGGGGTCGAAGGCGGCCGGCTCGTCCAGGAAGCCGCCCCGCCGGCAGTAGAAGCGGTCGCTGCGGGCGGGGCCTTCGGCGCCGTGCGGGTCGTAGTAGATCTCCGGGTCCCAGCGGCCGGGCGGCACGTCGGTGATGCAGTCCGTGCCGGCCAGCAGGTTGCGCCAGTACGCGGCGAGATCACCGGCGCCGGGGAAGACCGCCCCCATGCCGACGATCGCCGCGTCGGTGGGCCGTGGACCGGTCCGCCGGGCACCGGGCTCACTCATCGCCCGGCTCCGCGCCCGCCTCCGCCGCCAGGACGACTTGGGCCGAGGTGCCACGGGCCAGTTCGTCCAGGAAGGCGGCGACCGCGGCATCGGGGTCCAGGAGCGGGATGCCCCGGCGGGCGTAGGCGCGCTCCAGCTCCGGGGTGACCATGCCGCCGGCGTCGGCCGCCCACGGCCCCCAGTCCACGGCGAGGACACGGCAGGCCGTACGCGCCGACCAGGCCCTGGCGAGGGTGTCCAGGGCGTCGTTGGCGGCGGCGTAGTCGGCCTGGCCGCGGTTGCCGAAGACCCCGGCGACGCTGCCGAAGAGGGCGAGGAAGCCCGTGTCTTCACCGGCTGCCGCGAGGAGATGACGGGCCCCGTCGACCTTGCCGGCGAAGACCCGGGCGAAGGAGGCCGGGTCCTTGTCGCGCACCAGCTTGTCCTCCAGGGTGCCCGCGCCGTGCACGATCCCGTCGAGACGGCCGTGCCGGCCTCGGATGTCCTGCGCCACGGCACGGACGGCGGCCGCGTCGGTGACATCGGCCGCGTGGTAGCGCACGGAGGCGGCGAGGGGTTCCAGGGCGGCGAGCGTGCCGGTGATCTCACGGCGGGCCAGGACCCGGGTGGCCGCCGCCTCGATCTCAGCCGGTCTGCGCAGCCCTTGGGCGATGAGCGCGGCGCGCAGCGCGATGCGGTCGTGGGCGTGCGCGAGCGCCGGGTCCTCGGGGGCCTCCTCCAGGGGCGTACGCCCGAGGAGTTCGATATGGCAGCCGTGGGCGCGGGCCAGGGCGTGGGCCGTGCGGGCGGTGATACCGCGCGCGCCGCCGGTCAGCAGCACCACGGAGCCGGCACCGAGCGGCGGCCGGCCGGTGGCGGTGAGGTCGCGGGGCAGTGGCGTGGGGACGGTGCGCAGGGTGGTGCGGGTGCCGTTGGTGCGGCCGACGACGACCGGTTCGCCGGGGGCGCAGAGTTCGGCGAGGAGGTGGGCGGCGATGCGTTCGGGGCGGTCCTTGGGGTCGATGTCCACGGCGCGTATGAGGACCTCGGGGTATTCGAGGGCGGCCGTACGGGCGAAGCCGCGCAGCCCGGCGCCGGGCAGCGGGTCGGGAGCCTCCTCGGTGGCGTCGTGGCCGAAGGTGCCGCCGGCCGCGGTGGCCAGCAACAGCCACCGCGCTCCGCCGGTGAGGACGGCGCGCAGCCCCGCGTACTGTCCGGGCAGTACCGCACCGCGGCCCGCCCGCAGGGCACTGAGGTCCACCAGCCCGCCCATCCCGTCGGCCGTGGCCTCGGCCAGCCGCTCGGCGGGGACGGTACGCACCCGTGCGCCATGGCTCTCCAGGAGGGCCGCGAGCGCGAGCGCCACCCCCTGCCCGTCCTCCACGACCGTGAAGTCGCTGCCCGCCACCACCTCGGCGGGCGGCCGGCTCGCGGGCGGGCCGAGGGGGGTGACCTGGACCAGGTGGCGGGTGGGGGGCTGCGGTACGGGGGCGCGGCCCGCGTCGCCCCCGGCGCCCGCGACGGGCGGATACGCGGTGGCGGGCGGCGTGGGAACGGACGGCGCGGGCCGCACCAGGACGGCCGGGGCGGACTCGGGGGTGGCGGGGGCCGGTTCGGGCGGGAAGGCGGCGGGAGCCGGTGCGGACCCTCGTAAGGAAAGGGCTGGTGCGGACCCCGACAAGGCCAGGCCCGGTACGGACCCGGAGAAGGCCAGGTCCGGTGCGGGCTCGGACAAGGCCAAGTCCGGTGCGGGCTCGGCCGAGGAAGGGGCCTCCGGTGGGGGCTCGGCGTGGGCGGCGGCGATCCAGTCGACGATGCCGCTGATGGTCTTGACCCGGGCCAGATGCTCCACCGCCGACTCCATGGCGCCGTCGGCGTCCTGCGGCAGTCCGATCCGGTCGGCCAGTGCGCCGATGATCTCCACGCGCTTGATGGAGTCCACCGAGAGATCGGCCTCCAGGTCCAGCCCGGCGTCGAGCATCTCGCGCGGATAGCCGGTGCGGGTGTGGATGATCTCCCGTACGGCGTCCAGGAGTTCGTCGGAACTCAGCTGCTTCGCCTCGACCACGGGCGTCGGTGCCGGGGCGGCTTGGGCGGCTTCGGCTTCGGCTTCACCCGCCAGGGGCGCCGTGTACAACGGGGCGGTCGGAGCGACGGGCGCCGCCTGGCCGACCGCGGCGGCTTCCCCCAAATACCTCAGCACGACGTCCCGTTGGGCGACGACCAGCTCTCGCGAGACCCGCAGATACTCCAGCACCGCTTCCTGCCGGGCCGCGTCACCGGCTGCGGTACCGGACGCGGTACCGGATGTGATGCCCCCCATGGGCGCCGTCCCCGCATCGCCCCGCCGGGTGTCCACGCGTCGCGCCGGGCGCAGCCCGCCCGGCAGGAAGGCACCGTCGGCGGTGCGCACCAGATGCCCGTCCACCAGCCATCCCGGGCGGCGCGGAGCCGTGGCGGGCAGGAGCGTCGTACGCCCGCGGAACAGGGCCTCCGGGTCGATCGGGACCCCGGCCGCGGCGAGCCGGGCCAGTACGTGCGGCAGCCGGGCCAGCCCGGGCTCGCCCGGCACGTCCAACGCCACGGCGGTGTGCGGCCGGCCGCCCAGGATGTGCCCGACGAGGCCGGTGAGCACCCGGCCGGGTCCGGTCTCCACGAAGGTGCGCACCCCGGCGGCGTACATGTCCTCGATCTGCTCCACGAAGCGCACCGGTGCGGCGACCTGGTCCGCCAGGGTGACGCGTACCGCGGAGGCGTCGCGCTGGTAGGGGCGCGCGGTGGCGCCGGACCAGACCGGGAAGGCGGGCGCGGACACCTGTGCCGCGGACAGTTCGGCGGCGAGCTCCTCGCGGGCGGCGGCGAGTTGCGGGCTGTGGAAGGCACAGGCGACCGGCAGGCGCCTCGCCTGCACCCCGGCACTGAGCAATGCCGCCACGGCCGTGTCCACGGCGTCCGTGGGCCCCGAGATCACGCTCTGTTCGGGCGCATTGTGATTGGCGACGACGACCCCGGCGCCCCGCGCCAGGTCCCGGACCCGCTCCGGGGTGGCCACGACGGCGGCCATCGCCCCGGGGTCATCCCCGGCCGCCCCGAGGATCGCCTCGCCGCGGCGGGCACTGAGCCGGAGCAGCGTCTTGGTGTCGTAGGCACCCGCGGCCCACAGTGCGGTCAGCTCGCCGTAGGAGTGCCCCGCCGTGCAGTCGGGGCGCACGCCGAGCGTGGTGAGCAGCCGGTGTGCGGCGGCGGAGGCGAGGCCGAGCGCCGGCTGGGCGACGCGGGTGTCGGTGAGGACGGCCTGCTGGGCGGCCCGCCCCTCGGCGGTGAAGGCGGTGGGCGGGAACATGGCCGCGACCCACTCCGGATCGGCGTCGTCCAGCAGGCCGCGCAGCGCGGGGAAGGCGAGGAACAACTCGCCGAGCATTCCAGGCCGTTGACTCCCCTGGCCGGGGAAGAGGAAGGAGACCAGACCGGGGTCGGCGTCCGGCCGGCCCGGATACACGCCCTCGACGGCGTCGAACCGGCGGGCGGCCGCCAGCTTGACGGCGAGATCGTCAAGGTCGTCGGCCACCACGCAGAGCTGGACAGGACCCGGTGCGGCGGCGGTCTCGGCGGCCAGGTCGCGCAGCGGCCAGGGCCGTCCGGCGGCGTCGTTGTCCGCCAGCCGCGCGGCGAGGCGTTCCATGGCCCGTTCGGCGGCGGGGCGGTCGGCCCCTCGGAAGCAGAAGAGCTCGGCGGGCCAGTGCGTCAGGGCGTGGGCGGGCTCGGGAGCGCCGTCGTAACCGGCCAGCACGGCGTGGTAGTTGGTGCCGCCGAAACCGAAGGCGCTCACCCCGGCGATGCGCCGCCCCACGGGGACCGGCCAGGGCCGCGCGTGCCCGGCGTCGAAGCGGAACGGGCCGGTGTCCGGGCCGGTGTCGGCGGCCGGCTGGGTCAGATGCAGCGTCGGCGGCCGTACGCCCGTGTGCACGGCGTGTGCGGCCTTGATGAGTCCGGCCAGGCCGGCCGCGCATTTGGTGTGCCCGATCTGCGACTTGACCGAGCCCAGTGTGCAGCTGCCCGGTGCGGCTCCCGCGTCCTCGAACAGTTCGGTGAGGACGCCGAGTTCGGCGGTGTCGCCGACGACCGTTCCGGTGCCGTGGGCTTCGAGCAGACCGACCTGCGCGGGGCTGATCCCGGCGCGCTGGTAGGCGCGTTCCAGGGCGCGCCGCTGGCCCTCGGGCCGCGGCGCGATCAGCCCGAGGGAGCGTCCGTCGCTGGAGGTGCCGACCGCCTTGATGACCGCGTAGACCCGGTCGCCGTCGCGCTCGGCGTCCGTGAGCCGCTTGAGGACCAGTGCGCCCACGCCCTCGCCGAGCGCGATGCCGTCGGCCGCCGCGTCGAAGGGGCGGCAGCGGCCGGTGGGCGACAGGGCGCGTACGGACGCGAACATCAGATAGTCGTTGATGCCGTTGTGCACATCGGCGCCGCCGCACAGCGCCATATCGCTGTCGTGGTCGCGCAGTTGGCGGCAGGCCAGGTCGAGCGCGGCGAGCGAGGAGGCGCAGGCGGCATCGACGGTGCAGTTGGCGCCGCCCAGGTCGAGCCGGCTCGCGATGCGCCCGGCGATGACATTGGCGAGCACGCCGGGGAAGGAGTCCTCGGTCAGGCGGGGCAGTTCGGCGTCGAGGCCGGGCGGCAGCTCTCCCAGATAGGCCGGGTGCAGCGTGCGCAGGCCGTAGGCGCCCGCCAGTTCGGCGCCCGCCTCGGCACCGAAGACGACGCTGGTGCGGGTGCGGTCGAAGTCGCGGTCGGCGTATCCGGCGTCCGCCAGCGCCTTGGCGGCCGCTTCGAGGGCGAGGAGCTGCACGGGATCGATGCCGGTGAGGGAGGCCGGGGGAATGCCGTGGGCGAGGGCGTCGAACGGGATGGCGGGCAGGAAGCCGCCCCAGCGCGACGGGGTGCGTTCGCCCGCCCGCGCGGGGTCCGGGTCGTGGTACGTGCCGGTGTCCCAGCGATCGGCGGGGACCTCGGTGACGGAGTCGACGCCGGCGACGACATTGGACCAGAAGCGGGCGGTGTCGGCCGCGCCGGGGTAGAAACACGCCATGCCGACGATGGCGATGTCCAGCGGCTCCGCGTCCCGCTCCGGTGGCCCGTCGGGGGTCCGGAACCGTTCCGCCCGCGCCGTGAGCTGTGCGGTGGCCCCCTCGGTGACGGCGGTGTGCAGCGCGGCGACGGTGGTGGGGGCGCTGCGGGCGGTGGCGGCCTGGCCCAGCATGTACAGGCCCTCGCGGCGCTGTTCCGGCTCCCCCACCGGCGCGGGCGGCCCGCCGTCCGTATGGCGCAGGCCCTTGCTCGCCAGGCGCAGCCGTCCGAGGTTGCGGCGCTCCAGTTCCTCCCACCGGGCGCGCGGGTCGGTGCCCTGTGCGGCGAGGCGCTGTTCGGCCGCGGCGAACTCCTCGGCGTAGGCGGTCTCGGCGCAGCGTGTGGCATGGCCCGGTGCGGTCCGCAGCAGTACGGTCCGGTCGCAGGTCAGCGCGGTGTTCTGGAAGCCGGGGAGTACGGCGCCGGTGGCCACGGCCTCCTGGGTGAACAGGTAGGCGGTGCCCATCAGGACGCCGATACGGGCGCCGAGCTCGGCGAGCGGGGCCGCGGCGGCCGCCGCCATGGCGGCGGAGCGGGCGTCGTGGATGCCGCCCGCGAAGAGCAGGTCCAGGTCCTCGGCCGTCCCGCCGTGCGTCCGGGCGTGGGCGGTCAGCCGCTCGATCTGCTCCTCCCACAGCGGGAAGCTGGCCCGGGGGCCGATGTGACCACCGCACTCCTGCCCTTCGAAGACGAATCTCCGGGCGCCTTCGGCGAGGTAGCGCTCCAGCAGCCCCGGTGCCGGGACATGGAGGTAGGTCCGTGTCCCGGCCGCTTCGAGGGGTGCGGCCTGGGCGGGCCGGCCACCGGCGATGAGGGCGTATTCGGGGGCGAACTCGGCGACCGCGGCGAGCTGTTCGCGCCGGAGTTCGGGCGGTGCGAAGCCGAGCAGTCCCACGCCCCACGGCCGCCCGTCCAGCCGCTCGGCGGTCTCGGCCAGCAGCCGGCGCACCTGCCCGCCGTCCATGACGGCGAGCGCGAGGAAGGGCAGCCCGCCCTCGGCGGCCACGGCGGCGGCGAAGGCGGACTCGTCGCTGACCCGGGTCATCGGCCCCTGGGCCACGGGGAGATGGCGGGCTCCGGGGCGCGGGGCGAGCGGCCGGGTGCGTGCCGCCGCGGCGAGGTGCTCCGCGATTCCGGTCCGTACCGCCTGCACGATGCCACCGGTGGTGCGGTGCCGCGCGGCGAGCCGGGCGGCGAACGCGCCGTCCTGGCCGATGGGGAGCAGCTGGGTGTGCAGGTCGCGGGCGCCGAGGAGCGCGGCGACGCGGGCCGGGCCGCTGTTCTCCCCGGTGGCCCCGGCGCCGGTCTCCGCGGTGCCGGCGGCCATGGGTGTGGTGAGGTCCGGGCGGGTGAGGACCCGGTGGCCCGCGACGAGCGTGGTCTCGCTGCCGTCCATGGCCCGGATCGCGGCGGCGACCGCCAGGGGCAGCCGGGCCTCGCCCTCGGTGGTCAGCGCGAGCTGGGAGTCGAGCAGCACTCCGGCCGCGCCACCCGCGACGGCCGCGGCGGCGGCGTGCGGGCCGATGCCCCCGGCGGCGAGCACAGGGACCGTCACGGACGGGTCGGCCAGTACGCGCTGCAACAGGACGCAGGTGGTGAGTTCGCCCACCCGGCCGCCCGACTCATGGCCCCGGGCGACGAGCGCGGTGGCCCCGGCGGCACACGCCGCCGCGGCCTCCTCGGGGGTGGTGATCTCGGCCCATACGCGGCGCCGCCCGCCGCCGGCCCAGTCGTCCGGCCCGGGGACCGCGCCCGGTCCGGCGGCGGCGCGCGTGACGGCGTGCGGCACGGCGGCGGCGTACGCCCGTGGGTCGGCGAGCAGCACGGTGTCGACCTCGTCGGGCAGATCGGCGGGCGTGAGCGGACATCCCACCGGCACCCGCACTCCGTGGCGTAACCGTCCGGTCCTGGCGAGCGCGGCGCGCGCGGCGTCGGCGTCCCGGCCGAGGTCCAGCAGACCGAGCGCGCCCGCGCGTTCGGCCGCCACGACGATCCGCTCGCCCGGCTCCTCGAAGGGCGAGAGCGCGACGACCAGGTCACGGCCCGCGGTCCCAGGGCGGTCGGGCCCGCCGGGGGCGGGACCGGGCCGAGCGGTCCCGGCGGTCTGCCCGGCAGGGGCGGCCGTGGGGCGGGACGGACCGCCGGGAGAGGAGGCAGGAGGGCGGGAACCGGGGTCGCCGGACCCGGAAAGGGGGTTGCCGGGGAGAGGGGGCCAGGGGGCCACGGGCGCTCCTTCTGCTGGGGGCGGACACGCTTTACCACTGCCACCTGCGGTAACCAGCGGTAGGACATGCCCTGGCCCGCTGATACCGCGTTGCATGGTGGAGCCACCCCCTTGCACTGTCAACGCACGCGTACCAGGCGGTAGTTGATTTCGCCAAGGTCACGAAGGTGGTGTTCCACCTCCGCCACCTCCCCGGTACCTGGGACGATGCCGCCCCGACGACCGACTCTTGACGCCTCAACTGGCCGGAAATACACCTGGGTTGGCACAGTTGACCAGTGGCTCCCCGCGCAGATGGCGGCCGGCCTCCGCGGCGACGATCCGTGCCGCCTTGTGCGCGACTTCCTGGCTGCCGCCCGCGATGTGCGGGGTGAGCACGACGCCGGGAGCGGTCAGCAGCCGGGAGCCCGCGGGCAGCGGCTCCTCGGGGAAGACATCGAAGCCGGCGCCGGACAGCTGCCCGGAGTCCAGGGCGTCGCAGACCGCGTCGTAGTCGAGGAGCGCACCACGGGCGCAGTTGACCAGGACCGCGCCACGGGGCATCGCGGCGATCTGCTTGCGCCCGATCATGCCCGTGGTCTCCTCGGTGACCCGGGCGTGCAGGGAGACGATGCGGGAGCGGGTCAGCAGTTCGTCGAGGGGGACCTGTTCGGCGAGGCCGGCCAGCGCCTCGGGGCGGACGTAGGGGTCGTGGACGAGTACGTGGGCGCCCATGGCGGCGAGGACCTTGGCGACCCGGCTGCCGATGGCGCCGAAGCCGATCAGCCCGACGGTGGCGCCTTCGATCTCGATGCCGCAGTTGTCGTAGTCGTAGTAGTCGCCGCGCCAGACGCCCCGGCGCAGGTCGGTGTGGGTGTCGCCGACACCGCGGGCGGCGGCCAGCATCAGGGTGAGGGTGTGCTCCGCGGTGGCCGTGGCGTTACGGCCGGGGGCGTAGCAAACCGCGACGCCGTGCCGGGTGGCGGCTTCGACGTTGGCGTTGACCGGGCCGCCGCGGCTGGTGCAGAACAGCTTCAGATCGGGGCAGTGGGCGAGGATCCGCTCGGTGAGCGGGCCGTGCTCGGTGAGACAGATCTCGACGCCCTGGAGGGCCTCGATCATCTCGTCCTCGCTGCCGGAGGCCTCGATGACCTCGGCGACCGGCCCGAAGGGGGTGTGCGGCCAGTCGAATTGGATCTCGCGTACGTCCAGCGGGATGTCCCCGGCGGCCGCCCGCACGGCCCGGGTGAACAGTTCCGGGCGGATGAAGTGGTTGCCGGCGGCGAGGACGGTGGTGCTCATGAGGGGCTTCTCCTGAGAGGCGGGTGCGGTGCGGGCGGCCGTACGGTCAGTGGAGGGCGGGGGCCCGGTTCAGGGCCGGGGTGTTGAAGCTGAGCAGCGCGGTCCGCCCGTTCTCGATGCGGATCTCGGTGAGGGCGCCGTTGTGCACCTGGGGGAAGACCCGGCGGTAGTCGGCGAGCGGGATGCCCAGCAGATGGCAGAGCAGGACCCGGACGAGGGTGGAGTGCGCGACGACCAGGATCCGGCCGTGCGGCTGCTCGTGGGCGAGGTCGGCGAGGCAGTCGGCGGCGCGCGCGGCGGCGCGGCGCGGGTCCTCCCCGTCGGGCAGATGGTTCCCGACCGGGTCGGCGAGGAAGGCGGCCAGCCGCTCCGGGAAGCGGTGGCGCATCTCGTCCCTGGTCAGGCCCTCGCCCTGGCCGAAGTCGAGTTCGTAGAGCCGCTCGTCGGTGCGTGCGGTGAGGCCGCAGACCCCGGCGGCGGGGGCGGCGGTGAGCCGGGCGCGGGAGAGCGGGGAGCTGGCGACGGCGGTGAGGCCGGCGGTGGCGGCCCAGGTGGCGAGGGCGGCGGCCTGCTCACGGCCGTGGTCGGTGAGGGGCACATCGGTGCGGCCGGCGTAGCGGTTCTCCGCATGCCAGACGGTCTCGCCATGGCGTACGAGGATGAAGTCGGTCACGGTGCTGCCCTCCTGCGGGCGTGGTCGGCCACGGCCTGGTCGAGCCAGCCACGGCGGGTGAGTTCGTCGACGAAACGGAGATGGACGGGGAGGTAGCGGGCGGTGCGGGCCGGTGCGGGCCGGATCTCCCGCTCGATGCGGACCATGGCGGCGGCCGCTTCCCGGAGGCCGGCGCCGGAGGAGGTGGCGGCGAGGACGGCCATGCCGAGGGCGGCCTCGGCCTGCTGCGGCAGCAGTACGGGACGTCCCAGGACATCGGCGCGCAGTTGGCACCAGTAGGCGTTGCGGGCGCCGCCGCCGGTGAGGGTGAGCGGCCCGTCGACGGGCGCGCCGAGGTGGTCGAGATAGTCGAAGCAGAGCCGTTCGAGGCAGGCGACGCCGAGGAGGTAGGCGTGGAACTCGGCGGCGCGGGTGGGGACCTGGCCGAGGACGAAGGGGGTGGCGTCGGGGGCGCGGAAGGGGAAGCGTTCGCCGCCGCTGGAGACCAGGGGGTAGGCGACCGCGTCCGGGTCCAGGGCCGCGGCCCGGGCGGTGAGCGCGTCCAGGTCCTCGCCGGGGAAGTGCCGGGTGAGGACGCCGGCGCCGCTGCTGGAGGCACCGCCCGGCAGCCAGTTGTCGCCCGGTCCGCGGTGGCAGTAGACGACGCCTGCCGGGTCGCGGACCAGGTGCGGGCTGCTGCCCTTGAGGACGAGGGTGGTGCCGAGCACCGAGTTCCAGGCGCCCGGTGCGAGTGCCCCGGCGCCGATCTGCGCGGCGCAGCCGTCGGTCATCCCGGCCACGATGGTGGTCCCTTCGGGGATGCCGGTGGCCTCGGCGGCAGCGGCGCAGACGGTGCCGAGCGGGCTGCCGGGACGCACCACCTCGGGCAACAGGCCCACCGGGACGCCGAGTTCGTCCATGACCTGCTCCGGCCAACGCTCCTCGACGAGGTGGTAGCCGGTCTTGAGGGCGTGGCTGGCGTCGCCGGCGACCTGGTGGCCCGCCAGCCGCCAGGTCACCAGGTCGACCTGGTGCAGCAGCCGGACGCCGGGCCGGCGCGCGGAGGCGTTCTTCAGCAGGGAGACGAGTTTGGGCAGCGCCCAGGAGGGCTGCATGCTGCGGTAGCCCAGTTCCTGCCAGACCGCCTCTCCGGCGGCGTTGACGGCCGCGGCCTCGGCGGTGGCGCGCCCGTCGTCGTACATCAGGCCGGGGGTGAGCGGGGTGCCGTGTGCGTCGGCGAGCAGGATCGTGCCGGAGGTGCCGTCGACGGCCAGTCCGCGGATCCGCCGGGTGTCGACGCCGCCGAGGGCCTCCCGGCACGCGGCGGCCAGCGCGCTCCACCACTTCTCGGGGTCCTGCTCGTGCCGGTTGCCGTCGCGCCGGCCGGTCAGCGGGCGGGCGGCGGAGGCCAGGACCTGCCCGGTGCCGTCGACGGCGACGCAGCGCGCGCTCTGGGTGCCGAGGTCGAGGCCCAGCCAGATGCCGTCGAGGCCGGGGGCGGGGGCGCCGCCGTCGGGGCGCGGGTCAGACACGGGGACCTCCAGGGGTGGTGCCGGCGGGGTGGCCGGTGGTTTCGGTCGGCCGGCCGGGGGCCTCGGGGCGGCGGCGGGCACTCCCCCGCCAGACCGCGCCGCCCCGCCAGCCCGCCTCCCGGGCACGGGCCCGCCACCCGAGGAAGTCCTCGTACAGCGCGGCATAGAACTCCGCGCGCTCCGGTTCGGGCTCCCAACTGCGCTGCATCCGGACGTACTTGGCGGCGGCGCTGTGCATGCTGGTCTCGGCGCCGGTGCGTACCAGGCCGGTGAGGAAGGCGCCCTTGGCGCCGAGTTCGGTGTCGCCGGAGCGGGCGGTGGGCACCCCCGTGGCATCGGCGATCAGTGCACACCAGGCATCGCTGTTGGCGCCGCCGCCGCACAGCCGCAGCTCGCTGACGTCCGTACGGGCGGCGGCCAGCGAGTCCCGCAGGACCAGCGAGAGGCCGTCGAAGACGGCGCGCGCCAGATCGGCGGGCGTGTGCTCCAGGGACAGGCCCCAGAAGGAGCCGCGGGCGCCCGGGTCGAGGAAGGGGGCCCGCTCACCGGCCGGGGAGAGGTACGGCAGGAACATCAGCCCGCGGGCGCCCGGCTCCGACTCGAAGGCCAGCTGCGCCAGCTCCGGCGGTCCGGGCAGATGGAGCAGCCGGGCGGCCCAGCCGAGGACCTCGGCGCCGTTGAGGGTGGGGAAGGCGCGCAGCACCCGTTCGCGTCCGCGGTAGGCGATGTGGACACCGGACGGTTCGCCCCCGGTGTCGATGTCGGTACGGACGATCTCGGTGCACAGCGTCGTCCCGAGGATGCTGCACGCCTGGCCGGGGTTGACGACGCCGACGCCGCGGGCGGTGGCGGCGATGTCGTAGGGGGACATCACGACCGGGAGCCCGGCGGGCAGCCCCAGTTCGCCGGCCGCCGCGCCGGTGATCTCGGCGATCCGCTGCGACTCCCCCAGGACGGTGGGCAGCAGCCGCTCGTACGCGCCGAGGCCGAACAGATCGAGGATGTACGGGTCGTACGCGCCGGTGGCGTGGTCGAGGAACGGGGCCGAGGCATCGGATTCGTCGCTGGCGCGCACGCCGGTGAAGCGCAGGAAGAGCCAGCCGGCGGCGGTGAGCGAAGTGGCGGAGCGGGCCAGCCGGTCCGGGTCGTGCGCGGCGAGCCAGGCGAAGAGGGCGTTGGGCATCCCTGCGCAGGTCAGCGAGCCGTTGCGGCGGAAGGCCGCCTCCAGGACGCCGTCGCGCTGCCAGCCGGTGAGCAGGTCCCCGGCCCGGCCGTCGGACCACAGGATGGCGGGTCCGGTGGGCCGGCCGTGGTCGTCGACGAGCCAGGCGCCGTCGCCCTGGGCGGTGAAGGACACCAGCCAGACCGGGTCGGACAGCCCGTCGAGGACGGTGCGGACGGTGTGGACGACGGCGTCCCAGACGGCGTCCATGTCCTGTTCCGCCCAGCCGGGGTGCGGGCGCAGGACCTCGGTGGCCCGGCGGGCGACGGCGATCTCGGTGCCCCGGTCGTCGAAGACGACGGACTTGATCACCGTGGTGCCGACGTCGATGGTCAGTACGGACATCAGTGGAGTCCTCTCACGCCGCTGCCGGGGCGGCGCCGGCAGCGGTGCCCTCGGGGGCGTCACCGCGCTGTGCCGCGGCGTCCTGCGCGTCCGCCGTGCCCGGCTCGTCCGGCAGCTTCAGGAAGTGGGCGAGCACGCAGCTCACCGCGTACATCCCCGCGAAGATCCAGACAACCCCTTCGACGCCGAGCGGTCCGACGAAGGCCGCGACGACGGCGGGTCCGACGAAGGTGCTGGCTCCCGCGCCCAGGTTGAGGGCGGCCAGCGCCTGCCCCTGGTGCTTCGGCTCCAGAGTGGGCACCAGGGCCGATAGCGGTACATAACCTGCCAGCGTAGCGCCGTAGAACGCGGCGACGAGGAGGGCGAGCGGGAAGTTCGGGCCCGCGGCGTCCGGGACGTAGAAGAGCAGCAGCGTGCTGAGCGTGCAGCCGGCACCGCCGAACCAGGCGATGGTGCGGCGCCAGCCGAAGCGGTCGCCGAGCACGCCGAACAGCAGGTTGGCGAAGATGTTGGTCGCGAACATCGCGCTGAGCAGATGCAGCCACTGGGTGAGGCTGAAGCCGACGGTCCTGGTGAAGTGGATCGGCATGATCACGAAGAAGCCGAACTGCGAGGCGGTGTTGATCACCCGGACGACCGAGCCGACCCCGACCCGGGGGTTGCGCCACAGGATCGTGATGCTGCCGACCAGGGTGGCCACCGGCCCCTCCTCCGTACCGCGGGGCCGCCGTGCGCCGTGGTCGTCACGGACCAGCAGCAGGGCGATCAGCCCGCCCGCGGCCACCAGGACCAGCGCGGCCCACAGTGTGGCGTAGGAACCGATCTGCGGGATGAGCCCGCCGGCGACCAGCGAGCCGAGCGTGGGCAGGCCGCCCGTGAAGGCGAACCAGAACCACCCCATCGCCGTACCGAGCCGGGCGCGCGGTGTCACTCCGGCGACCCAGACGAGGAACCCGTAGGCGAACAGCGGATACCCCAGGCCACGCAGCCCGTAGGCGAGCATCATCAGCGGATAGCTGGTGAGGGGGATGGCGGCGAGGAGGAAGAACAGCTGGAAGGCGGCCCAGACGGCCAGTCCTGTCCACATGACGCGGCGCGGGCCCCACAGGTCGGACAGCACCCCGGAGAGCCAGGCGGCGAGGCCGGCCGCGATCCCGTAGACGGTGAACAGCAGCGCGACCCGGGACTCCGAGATGCCCTGGTCGATGAGGTACGGCGAGAGATAGCCGGACTCGACTCCGTCTCCGATCATGAAGAGGAGGAGTCCGAGGTATCCCCAGGCGAGGGTCGGCGGGATACCCAGGCGTGTGATCAGCGAACGCGGAGGAGAGTTCGTCATCGAATCTCCCTTTCTGCGGCGGCGGGGCAGGAGGGGTGGACGCAGTGATGGAACCGCCGGGCGGAAACGGGCGTCAATGGCCGCCGGAATCTTCGCATCGGGGCCGCGACCTGCCATGTTGTGTCGTACCGGAACCGCATGTGGACGCCGCTGTCGCCGCGCGCGCCATGTGAAATCCATGCGAACATAACGCGGCGAATTCACGCGGCCGATCCCCGCGACGTGGTCGCCCCACCACGTCGGGCGGCCGCACGGGGACCGGAAAGGAGCGGAGCGATGGACCGGGTCGAGGCCCAGGAGGAGCGGCGGCGCCGCATGCGCGACACCGTCATCGCCCGCGGCTTCGTGCGCACCGCGGACCTCGCCGACGAGTTCGGCATCAGCCTGATGACCGCGCACCGCGATCTGGACGCCCTTCAGGCACAGGGCTGGCTGCGCAAGGTGCGCGGCGGCGCGACGGGGCTGCCGTCGGCACAGTTCCACGGCAGTGTCGCGGAGCGGATGGCCACCATGGCGCAGACCAAACAGCAGCTCGCGCGGGCCGCCGCCACCCTGCTGGTCCCCGGGCAGACGGTGCTGCTCGACGACTCCACGACCTGTCTGCTGCTGGCGCACCAGGTGGCCGAGCACACCCCGCTGACCGTGATCACCAACTCCCTGCCGGCCATCACCACCCTCGCCAAGGAGCCCGGCGTCTCGCTGATCACGCTGGGCGGTGTGTACTTCCCGGCGTACGACGCGTTCATGGGCCCGCACACCGCGGACGCGGTACGGGCCTTTCGCGCCGATGTGCTGTTCATGTCCACCACGGCCGTCACCAACGGCCGCTGCTACCACACCTCACCGGAGACCGTGCAGGTCAAGCGAGCCATGATGGAGAGCGCCGGCCGCCGCGTCCTGGTCGCCGACCACACCAAGTTCGCCAAGGGGGGCCTCTACGCACTGGCCCCGCTGACCGACTTCGACCTGCTGATCGTCGACGACGGGCTGGCGGCGGAGCAGGTACGGGAGGTCCGGGCGGCCGGCACCGAGGTGTTGGTGGTGCCGGCCCGGAGCTAGGGAGTGTCTCCCCCTGGGCGGGTAACGGTGTCTCCCCTAGGCCGGGAGGGCGAAGCGTTCTTTGAGGACCTCCAGGCCGGTGGTGTAGATGAGGTCGCCGAAGTGCTTCTCGATCTCGGGGACGAGTGCGTCGGCGGCCTCGTACGTCGCGGCCCAGCGGACCTCGGCACCCGTCTCGTGCGGGTGCACGGACAGCGTGGAGACGTAGTCGGACACGGGGACGGCGGATTCATGGATGGTGTAACGGAGCATCCGGCGCGCGTCGTCCTTCTCCAGGAGCCTTTCCCGGATGACCACTTGGCCGTCGACGGAGAACGCCTGCACCGCCCCGGGCGTCTCCGGATCGGCGCCGTCCTCGACCACCGACGGCGGGAGCAGGGGATGCCAGTCGGCGAGGCCGCCGAACCTGCCGATGAGCTGCCAGACGGCATCGGGGGCGGCGGTGACGACGGTGGTACGGGTCAGCGTGTGCACGGACGGGCCTCCGATGACTGTGGACGGCGATGACTGCGGGGTGCCCCTGACCGGCCGCTTCCCCTCACGGCTCACCATGTGCCGTCGCCTCGCAGTACGGCGTCGGCGCCGCCGTCGATGAAGACGACCTGGCCGGTCACCAGTTCGTTCTCGGGAGAGGTGAGCCAGGTCAGGAGGGGAGCGATCTGTGCCGGCCGGGCATGGCCGTGCAGCGGCATGGGGACGGTCGCGTCGACGATCTTGCGCACGTCGGGACTGGCCAGCATGGGTTCCGTCATGGGGGTGACGACGGTTCCGGGGGCGATGGCGTTGAGGGGGATACCGGCGCCCGCCCAGTCGGCGGTCACGGCGGTACGGCGTATCCACCGTGCGAGGGCGGCCTTGGTCGAGCCGTAGATCGCATAGCCCTCTCCCCGGTCGACCGCTGCCCGGGCGGCGGCCAGCGCCGCTTCCTCGTCACCGGCGAGCGCCGCGTCGGCGAGGGCCGTGTCGTGCGGATGGACGGAGGCGACCGAGGCGATGACGACGGCGCGCGGGTCCGTGCCGGCGGCCAGCAGGGGGCGCAGCCCTTCCAAGGTGGCGACCGCGCCGAAGTAGTTGACGCTGACGGCGCGCGGCTCGAAACCGGCGAGGCCGGCGCCCGCGATCACGGCATCGAGCCGCCCACCGCTCAACTCGTCCGCCCGCTGGACCAGATGGGCCCGGCCATCGGGGGTGGCGAGGTCCGCGACGATGTCGGCGTCCTTGAGGTCGGCGCCGATGACCGTGTGCCCCTGCTCCTTGAGGCGGGTGGCGGTGGCCTTGCCGATGCCGGAGGCAGCTCCGGTGATGAGGTAGGTGCGGGACATGGTGGGCTCCTTCGCTGACGCCGTGCGTTCACCGGTCACTGATCACCGCGCGTCGGCAGGGAGGGCACGACAGCACGGGCACGGCCGAGGGATCGACCGCTGAACTAACGGCTCCTGATCAGTCGTTGATCAACATACGCTTTTTTGGCGTGACGTGCCATCAATTCTCTGTGAGAATACGAGCCAAGGCGAATCACGGCAAGGAGCACACATGGCGGCAGCGCGGGGCCGACCGTCCCTGACGGAACAACGGCGCCTTCAGACCCGGCTGGAGATCGCGGAGGCCGCGGCGGCCCTGTTCGCCGACCGTGGTTACGACACGACGACGGTCGAGGACATCGCCTCGGCCGCGGGCATCTCGCTGCGCACCTTCTACCGCTACTGCCCGGCGAAAGAGGACGCCCTCACCCCCCTCTTCGCCTCCAGCGTCGGCCAACTCGTGGACGTCCTCGCGGAACATCCGGCCGACGAGCCCCTCAGCGCGGCCATCGAGGCGTCCTTCGGGACGGCGACGGCCGAGCGGCGCCTGGAGGACGCCGCGCGGGCCCGCCGGCTGGTGCGGGTCCTGGGGAGCGTCCCCGTCCTGAAGATGCGCTGGCTCGCGGCGGGGCGGGAGATGCAGGAACGGCTCGCGCCCGCGCTGGCGGCCCGCGTGGGCGCCCCTCCCGACAGTCTCGAAGTGCGTCTGCTGACCACCGCGGTGCTGGACGCCTTCACCGTCACCATGGAGCACTGGGCCTGGCAGGACGAGCCTGCGGAACTCGTCGATCTGATGCGCCGCGCGCTGGCGTTCCTGCGGCTCGACGAGCTCCGGGCGAAGCCCGGGTCATCCGTCGGCACGTAGATCTCCGCACATGAGCCCGCCCGCCCCAACTACATTGACCGGGTGGGACGTTGTAGTCGTGAAACACGACGCGCGGAGGCGACGCCGGTGAGTGGGAACGTACGGGATGTGGTGTCCGACGTGACGAGAGGTGCGTCCTGAGCGCCGGCGGCGCACCACCCGCCCGGGATGGTGCCCCGCCCACCCCGGGCGGGACCGAGCCCCGCAGGATCGACCCGCGCGTCCTGCCGATGGGCACCACCCTGCGCTTCGCCGTCCTGGTGCTCGTGATGGTGGTGGCGACCATCGGGATGGTCAACTCGATGTTCGCGCTGGCTCCTTGGGACGACAAGGAGATCCTGTGCAAGTTCGCGGCGGGCTTCGACCCGAACCTCCGGATGGCGGACTCGATACGGCTCGACCTCCGCGGGCTGCGCGAACTCAAGGACTGTGCCCCCGCCGGGGCCATGGTCAAGAACCTGCCCGGCATCGTCGGCGCCGGGCTGGTGCTGCTGTCGGCCGCCGCGCTCTACGCCTGGCTGCCGCGTTGGAAGTCCCGGCGCGGCCGGGTGATCACCCTCGACGAGGCGGCCCCCGACGGGGAGTTGCGGGCCGAGCTGATGCGCCTCGTGGCCACGGCACGGCTGCGTACCGTACCGGCCTTCGTGGTGGACCCGGACTCCTTCGACGCCGGCGCCGTGGTGTTCGGCCGGGCCGGGCGGCACACGGTCTGTCTGCACGCCGGGCTGGTGGCCGCGTGGCGCGGCAACGCCGAAGCGCGGGCCGGATTCCACGCCGTCGTGCTGCACGAGCTGGCCCATCTCCGCAACCGGGACGTCGACCTCGCCTATGCCGTCACGGCGCTGTGGCGGGTCTTTCTGGCACTGGTCGTCGTGCCGTTCACGGTGCTGTACGGGGGCAGCTTCGTCGCGGCGCAGTTCTTCGGCGCCTTCTACGGGGGCGACGCGGTGTTCTGGCCCGCCGGGCGGGCCGGTGTGCTGCGGGCCCTGGCGAGCGCGCTGTTCATGGTGCTCCTCGTGGTGCTGGCGCGCGCCGACACCCTGCGGCACCGTGAGTTGTACGCCGACGCGGACGCCGTCGCCCTGGGAGCACAGCGCCAGATCTGGGACGGTGCCCGCGACCGCGGCCCCCTCGTCGCCGTCCCCACCTTCCTTCACACGGCACGGAGCCGGGTGACCGCGCTGTGGAGCACCCACCCCTCCTGGGCCGTCCGCAGACGGTCCCTGGCCGATCCGGCAGCGCTGTTCTCCCTGGGCACGGAGCAGATGTTCCTGGTCGGCTGGGCCGCCCTCGTCTCCGCCCACACCCTGTCCGGCCTGTGGGGCACCACGGCCGCGACCTGGGCAACCGCCCTGCCCACCGCGGTACTCGTCACCCTCGCGGTCTGGCGGTCCCTCGCCTACGCCGAGCATCACGGTCTGCGCCGCCCCGACGGTCTGCGCCGCCCCGACGGTCTGCGCCCGGGGCTCGCGCTGGGGCTCGGTCTGGCCTGCGGTGAGCTGATGACCGGCATCACCAGCGGCGCCGGATGGCTGCCCGAGCACCCCGAGATCCTGCTGGCGCTCCTGGCCGGTGCCGTGCTGTTCACGCTGTGGACCGTGGCCTGTGCGCGGCTGCGGCTGCGGACGCTGGGCGGCGCCTCGTTGCGCAGGGCGATCTGGCCGTCCCTGCTCGCCTGCTGCCTGCTGGCCGCGGCCGGTGTGAACTGGTGGCTGCGGTTCGGCTTTCTGTACCTGGCAGGAGACATCCTCACCGGGGCCAGCCTGCAACAGCAGACGATCCGGTCATTTCCCGGGCCGTGGAGCGAACACACCACGGAGCTCGACTGGTTCACCGCCACCATGCCGCAGGCCGCGATGCTGGGCACGAGCCTGCTGTTCGCCGGCGCGACGATGGTGCTGTGGGTCTTTCCGCTGGCCCTGTGGCTGCGGCGGACCCGGGTCCACGGCCCGGCCGCCGGCCTGCGGTCGGCCGTGACGGCCGGACTCCTCGGCGGTGTCGTCTGTCTGGCGGGGCTGGTCGGCGTCATGGCCCATATGCACACCTGGCAGCCGCCGCTCGGAGCGTCCAACGGCACCTTCTCGATGCTGTACCTGTGGTGGGCGGCCACCGCGATCTGGGCGGGGGTGGCGCTGACCGGTGCGGTGGTGGCGGTCACCTCCCGGTACCGGTGGCTGCCGCGTGCGCTCGTGGCCGCGGGGGTGGCCCAGTCCGTCGCGCTGGTGGGGAAGTTCGCGCTCGGTTCCGTGGACGGTTGTCTGGGGCCGCTGCGGACCCTGGCCCACACCTGCCACTGGGTGCCCGGCCCGAGCTGGCTGCTCACCCAGCCTCTGGCCGGCCTGGTGCTGCCTTCCGTCCTCGGCGCCGCACTGGTGGCCGTGGCCGCCAGAGGCGCGGCGGCCGCACTGCGTCTGCGGGCCCCGGCGCGACAGCCCCGGCCCGCCCCGAACGCCCCATCGGCCCCCGTGCGCCCCTCCCGCACGCGCTCCTTGGTCACGATGGGCGGCCTGGCTCTGCTGATCGCCGTCGCGGCGGTCGGTCCGGTGGCGGTCGCCGGTCAGCGGCGCGCGACGGCGCAGACCTCGTCCGCCATGACACCACCGCCGCCGCCCAAGGCATCCGAACGGATCCGGACCCTGCAATTGCTGGCGTGGTACACGCTGAGCGGGAAGCGCGATATCCGAGAACTGAGCGCGCATTACGGCGAGTTCCGCAAGCAACTCGACGGCATGGTGCAAGCGGCGAAGGCCCGCCCGCACGAACTGGTCCGCTTCGACTCGCATCGGCTCCGCAGGACCTGCGCCGCGCTCACCACGGACGCGACCACCGCGCGCCGCCTTCCGATCCCGGACCGCGACCTCCAGGACCCCTGGTCGTCCTGGCTCGGCACGACCCTCGACGCGAGCCGCACCTGCGTGAAGCTGGTGGACAGCAACCGCAACAACCCGCAGGAGAACGACACCATGCTCAGGGGACTCGTCCAGGGCTACACCCGGTCGGCCACGGCCGTCGGCCCGGTCGTCCGACAGGTCGAGGCCGCCACCCGCCTCTGGCCCCAGTGGGCGCACACCGGCAAGGGGCGTTAGGGCGTGTCTTCGGAGCGTTGCCCGAGCGAGGGGCCGGACAACGCCCCTCTCCTGCGGGCCCTGCCGCCCCGGTGCCGGACGGCCCGGGTCGCGACGCCGTGTCGCGGCCCGGACCGGGGATGCGGAACGAAGGTGTACCGCGGCAGGTCAGTTGTTGAGGCTGGTGTGGTTCCACCAGCCCTGGCGGCCCACGGTGAAGTCGACCGTCGGGCCATTCCCGTCGATCTTGCCCTGGTACTGCTGGCCCTTCTTCAGCGGACTCTCGACCAGCCTGTCGTGGGCGTCCTGGATCGAGTCGATGACGAGGGTCGGCACCTTCTTGAGCGTCGCCGCGTCGATGGGCTTCGCGGTGGTGACGGTGACGGCCTCGTCCCAGTTCGGGCGCTCGGCGAGCTGGTGGGCGAGGTGGATCTCGTCCCCTTCGCCGAAGAGCAGGTACGTGAGGTACTCGGGGTAGGGCAGCTGTCCGAGCTTGCGGAAGGAGAGGACGTCCTCCCTCTTGCACTCCACCGGGGTCTCGGTCGTCGTCATCTGCTGGAAGTCGCGGCTGCCGTCCGGCTTCACGACGACCCGCTCCAGATGGACGCTGAACTCCTTGCCCTGCTGTAGCTCCGGGAGTTCGAAGTGGTGCGGACAGCGCAGGGCGTAGAAGACCCGCTCGTTCTCGTGCTGCGCCAGGTCCTTCAGGTACATCTCCCGCAGCGCGCCGTTGTCCTTGAGGGTGAAGGTGAACACCGCCTGGTAGTTGTGGCCGGACTGGGGGTTGTACAGCGCCAGGTGGTAGAAGAACAGCTTCTTCTTGCCCAGCAGCAGGAAGCGGTGGATGTGCTGGCCCTCGTCGTGCTCGGGTCCGTTGGTGGGGGTCATGAGAGGGTCTCGCCTTTCGTCAGAGGGGGGTGGGGACGGATGGTCCGCTGTCGCCGGGCCCAGAAGGGGCGGTCGGCCCAGCGGGTTTCCTGGGCGTGCACGGCGCGGTGGCCGTGCTGGTAGGCGATGCGGGCGGTGGCTACCTGCGCCGCGTAGACGGCCTGCGCCGCCCGGTCGCCGTGCAGCCGGGCGTCGACCGCCCGGCCTGCGCTCAGCCCGGTGTAGAGGGCGGTGAGGATGCCCTGGGAGCTGAGCGGGTCGAAGGCGGCCGCCGCGTCTCCGGCGGCCGTCCAGCCGTCGCCGTGCACCCGGTCCAGATGTGCGCTGTGCGCGGGGGCGCGACGGGGTGGCCGCAGGGTGGTGAGGCCGTGCGGGCGGGCCCGGCGGGAGACGTGCCGGGTGGCCCGCAGCCGGTCGTGGAACCGCTCGGCGCCGTGTGCGGCCACGGGCAGGTCGGGGTCGGTGAAGTAGGCGACCAGACGGTGCCGGGAGGGCAGCGGGGCGGTGTACCACCAGCCGTCCTCGTCGGACTCGACCAGCGAACGGCCGTCGGCGACGGTCTCCGGGGCCGGGTCGAGGGTGAGGTGGAAGGCGGTGAGCCGGTCTCCGGTGCGCCGCCGGGCACCGGAGCGGACGGCGATCGCGGCGCCCCGTCCGGTGGCGTCCACCACCCAGCGGCAGCGGACCGTACGTTCCCCTCCCCCGGACCGGTCGCGCAGGGCGAGCCGCCAGGTGCCGTCCGGCTGCCGCGCCGGGCACCGTACGCCGGTGTGCTCGGCGACCTCGGCGCCCGCCGCGCGGGCGGCGGCGCGCAGCCGCCGGTCGAAGAGCGGGCGGTCGAGGTGCCAGCCGTGGCCGTAGGGGTCGTTGATGAAGTCCACGGCGTGCAGTTCGGCCGAACCCCAGGCGGACAGATTGCCGTGGCAGGGCAGATGGCCGCTGCCCAGGACCGGCTCTTCGACGCCCAGGTCGGCCAGGAGCAGCCGCCCCATGGACACCAGTGCCTCGCCGGCCTTGGGCGGGCCGGTGCCCGCGTCGGCCAGCAGGACACTGCGCCCGGCCCGTACGAGGGCGAGGGCGGCGGCGCAGCCGGCCGGGCCACCGCCCGCGACCACGACGTCATAGTCCGGGACGGGGCTCACTGGGTGCCGTGGAAGGGGTCGAGCTTCTCCAGGTATCCGGCGGCGATCGCCTCTTCGTCCTGTCCGGTCGCCTCCCTGACCTCCTGGACCGCCTGCTGTACGAGCATGGACTCGACGGTCTCCGCGGGGACCTCCCCGGTCCAGGCACCGGCCACGCCGGCCCGTTGGGGCACACCCGCCTCGGGTACCTGAATGTTGATGAGGTTGGCGTGGTCGGCGGCCGGCGCATAGCCGGGCTCGGACTCCACCTGGATGGTCTTGGGGAACTTCGCGTCGCCCACGGTGTATTCGTGCGGCTCGACGATGCCGAACTTGAACCAGTCGTCGATCATCTGCCGGCGCTGGACGTTGAAGTTGGTGCCCTTCAGGCCGCGCAGCCATACCGCGCGGTTCTCGAAGGCCTTCTCCCTGGCGCTGTCGTCGGGGCCGGTCGGCGGGGTGTTGACGGTGGCGAAGTCCGACTGCTTGAGCACGTGGTTGGGCATCTGGGCGGGCCAGAAGGTGGGCAGATAGGGGCTGTAGCGGGGGCCGAGACCCGACTGCACCTGGTAGCCGGAGCGGCAGCTCGCCGTGTCGCACTGCCAGGGCGCGGCCATCCAGCGGGTGAGGTCGCCCGGCCCCTGCGCGAACAGCGGGCCGTTCTTGCCCAGGGCGTCCTGGAGGGTGAGAACGTCGCCGTAGTCGCGTTCCGGGTTCTCCTGCGTGCGGTGCAGGATGCGGAACGGTTCGGAGTACATGGTCTTGTGCCGCATCGGCCAGGTGACCTCGCAGCCGGGGTGGAACGCGTCGGCGGCGCAGTTCTCCAGCGCGGCCCGGTCCAGCAGGTGCGGCTGTTCGGCGGCCGGCGCCTCGTCCACGTCCGGGAAGCCCTTGCGGGGCGGGCCGGAGGTGAAGTGGCCCTCGGCCCACAGGGCCAGCATCCGGTCCTGCGCGGCGGAGAGCGTGATGTGCTGCCGGACGGAGGTGGGCTTGCCGCCGGACATGGCATCGCCGTAGAGCCACGGCCAGGGCAGCGGGGACGTGCCGTCCCGGTCGTAGTCGCGCATGTGGACGTAAACCTGGCGGCGGAGCTCCCGGCTGGCCTCGCCCGGGTCGGCGAGCCGCTTGCGCATGGCCGGGTCGAGGAAGTGGTTCGGGCCGGCCCAGCCGAACTGGGTGGCGAAGCCGTGGTTGACCCACTGCAAGTCGCAGAACCGCCGCAGGATCGGCTCGATGTGGTCGGGGTAGGACACCTGCTGCTCGGCGGGCAGGGTGTGCTCGGTGACGAACACGTCGTGGAGCAGGTCGTGGAGGGTGCGGACGGTCTTCACGCCGGGCGCGTAGTGCGGCGGCGCGACCACGGCCCAGGCCGGGGTCGCGGTCTTCGTGGCGCCCCCGATGGTGACCTCCGCCGTGACCGGACCGTCGCAGACGTCGTCGTACCAGGTGTCGTTGTTGGCGACACCGGAGATCGGCGTCTCGGGCGTCGTGTAGGAGGCCGACTTGCCGGCACCGCCGACGACCAGCAGGCGTCCGTCGGTCTGGGTGGAGATCGAGCCCAGGGCGACCGCCCGGGTCATGATCTTCCCGGCGAAGGTGGCGGTCTCGTGCTGGGAGGCGCGGATCGTCTGGCGGCCGGGGTCGATGACGAGTTTCTTGCGCTCCGCTCCCCTGACGTCGAAGTTCCGCCGGCGCCGCTGGGTGTCCGACAGGCCGGTGGCCTCGGGGATGTCGAGCGGGATGTGGAACTGGTACCAGGCGGCCTTCTTGTTGGCCAGGTGCACCGACCACTTGATCTCGGTGACGTCCTCGTCGTCCAGCGTCAGTTCCCTGACGACCTCGCCCGCCTGGTTGTAGCCGTAGATCCGGAAGCGGGCGGCCTGCCGGATGATCTTCCCCGAGCTGTCCTTGTACGAGCCGGGCGGCAGTGCCGGCTGGTCGGGTGACTCGGGGCCTATGAAGGGCTGTTTGTCACTGTTGCCGACCCGGGCTATGCCTATGGCGGGGTGGATCTTCACCTGTGCGATCTGCTTGTCCATCGAGGAGCCTTTCACTGGGCAGGTGGATGCCCCCCAAGGCCTCAAACGTAGGATCGCCGTCGTTCGTACTGTGACATCGAGGCGTCACAATGGGTGCACGGATTCACCCTTTCGAGAGGCCGACACGCCGAGCCGCTCCGGGCCCGCTCACGGACCGTGACGGTGGCCGTGGACCGGCACCACCGGGTACGCCCGGCGGAAAGCCGCGTCCGGTGGTGCCGGGGCACCGGACGCGGCACGGGGACCGCCGCCCGCCCCGCGTTCCGCGGGTGGGGCGGGGAGGGTCAGACGAAGGCGCTCTCGCCGGTGATGGCCTTGCCCACGATGAGGGTGTTCATCTCGCGGGTGCCCTCGAAGGAGTAGATGGCCTCGGCGTCGGCGAAGAAACGGGCGATGTCGTAGTCGAGGACGATGCCGTTGCCGCCGAATATCTCCCGGCTCCAGGCCACGACCTCGCGCATCCGGGCCGTGACGAACGCCTTGGCCAGGGAGGAGTGCTCGTCGCGGAAGATGCCGGCGTCCTGGAGGCGGGCCAGCTGGACGAGCATCCCCCAGGAGGCGGTGATGTTTCCGAGGCTCTTGACCAGGAGGTCCTGCACCAGCTGGAAGCGGGCGATCGGACGGCCGAACTGCCGGCGCTCCTTGGCGTAGGCGAGCGCGAGTTCATAGGCGCCGATCATGACGCCGAGGGCCTGCCAGGCGACGCCGCTGCGGGTGGCGCGCAGGATCTCCGCGACATCGCGGAAGGAGTCGACCCGCTGGAGCCGGTTCGCCTCCGGGACCCGGACCTCGGTCAGGGTGAGGTCGGCGTTCTCGACGATGCGGAAGGCGGTCTTGTTCTCGATCTTGGCGGCCGAGAAGCCGGGGGTGCCCCGCTCCACCACGAAGCCCTTGACCTTGTCGTCGGCCTCGTCGCGGGCCCAGACGATGACCAGGTCGGCGAAGGTGCCGTTGCCGATCCACCGCTTGGCGCCGTTGAGGATCCAGTGGTCGCCGGCCCGCCGGGCGGTGGTGCGCATCCCGCCCGCCACATCGGAGCCGCCGAGCGGCTCGGTCATGGCGAAGGCGCCGATCTTGTCGAGGGCGGCCATCGCGGGCAGCCAGCGGTCGCGCTGCTCCTGGTCGCCGCCGCGGTAGATGCTGTACATGGCCAGTCCGTTGTGGACGCCGAAGAAGGTCGCGGACGAGGCGTCGGTGCGGGTGTACTCCATCGACAGCATGCCGACGAGCAGATTGCTCCCGGCGGGCAGCGGGTCGCCGTACCCCTCGTACGGGACACCGGCGAGGCCCAGTCCGCGGAACCTGCCGATCAGTTCGCGGGGGAACTCCCCCTTCGCCCAGGCGTCGTTGACCAGCGGCTTCACCTCGGTGCGCAGGAAGTCCCTGGCGTGGAGGAGGAGTGTGCGCTCGTCCTCGGGCAGCAGGTTCTCGTAGCCGTAGAAGTCGGCGGTGAGGCCGTCGGACAGCGGGGCCTCGGGGTGGGTGGCGGTCATGACCGGGTCTCCTGGTTCTGCTTGCTGGTGGTGCCGGCGTCCTTCAGGGCGGCGAGGACGGCGAGTTGCTTGTGGTCGCGCTCCCGGCCGAGGTCGCGGTAGGAGCGGGCGCCGTACGCGTCCTCCACGGCCCTGATGAGCCGTTCGGTCTGTTCGGGGTTCTGCTCGGGGCGGCCGAGGGAGTCCCACATCCGCTGCATCGAGGGGCCGATGTGCTCGGCCATGTGCCGGTAGCCGCCGGGGCCGCCGCCCAGGTGGGCGCCGAGGAAGGGGCCCACCGTCGACCAGCGCAGTCCGAGCGAATTCACCATGATCGCGTCGAGTTCGGACGGGCTGACCACGCCCTGTTCCACCAGGTGGATCGCCTCACGGCTGAGCGCGTTCTGGAGGCGGTTGCCGACAAAGCCGGGGATCTCCTTGCGCTCCACCACCGGCACCCGGCCGACCGAGCGGTAGAACTCCACCGCCCTGGTGACGGCGTCCTCGGAGGTGCGCCTGCCGGGCACCACCTCGACCAGCGGTACGAGGTGCGGCGGGTTGAACGGATGGCCGATCAGGATGCGCCCGGCGTCGTCGAGCCGGTCGGTGAACGCGGTGGACGGGATGGCGGAGGAGGAGCTCAACAGGAGCGCGTGGGAAGGGGCTTCACGGACCAGGGTGGCGAACAGCTCGCGCTTGAAGTCGGTGTTCTCCGGTCCGTTCTCCTGGACCACATCCGCGTCGCGTACGGCCTCGGTGACGCCCTCGGCCAGGTGGACCCGGCCGGCCAGGCCGGTGCTGTCGAGGCCCTGCCGGGCCAGTTGCGGGGCGGCTTCGGCCAGTGCCG
Source organism: Streptomyces sp. MCA2 (assembly GCF_023544705.1). Taxonomy (NCBI): domain Bacteria; kingdom Bacillati; phylum Actinomycetota; class Actinomycetes; order Kitasatosporales; family Streptomycetaceae; genus Streptomyces; species Streptomyces sp. MCA2. The sequence goes on along the minus strand of NZ_JAMJFM010000060.1, from coordinate 26,294 downwards.
CGTCGACGGCTTCGGCGAGGTCGGGGCGCGGGTCGGTGACCCGTACCCGCAGTCCGTGCCCGGCGAACAGGGCGGTCCACGAGAGCCCGATGGTGCCCGCGCCGATCACCGCCACGGTGGGGTGGGTGTTGCTCATGGCAGACGCTTCTTTCCGTGCGCGGGTCAGCGCGCGAGGTAGTCATGCACCGGCTTGACCGGCGCCAGGGTGAGGTCGGCGAGGAGGTGGCCGGCCGAGACGATCTCGCGGACCGGCAGATCGGCCAGCGGGGCCAGCACATGCGCGTTCAGTTGCAGCCGGGCGGGGCCGGTCCAGGCGCCCTTGACGACCAGATCGCTGATCTGCGTGCGGACCAGCTGGGCCACCTGCGGGGCTCCGTCGTAGCCCGGCACCAGCTTGAGCATGAAGGTGGGAACGGTGATCTGCGCGGCCGCCTCTTCGGGGCCCAGCTCTTGGTGCTGGTAGCCCATGGTGGCGGTCGCCACCCGGACGGTGCCGTAGTCGAGGACGCCGACGAGCGCGCCGTGGTCCACGTACAGGGCGGGCGAACCGATGGTCTTGGGGTAGGCGCTCGCCTCGCGCCCGGATGCCGTGGCCGCGAAGTTGTCGAGGTACATGGCGTGCAGGTACTCCCCGCGCTCGCCTTCGTGGCGGACCGGGATCGCCTGGCCGGATTCGGTGTACGGCCCGTACCCGGTGACATCGCCCATCCGCATCACCTCGAAGCGGACCAGCGGCTCGTCGATCTCCAGCGGCTCGGGGACCACCGCGCGCAGGGCGTCGTAGTCGGTGCGGTAGACGATGTTGAGGTACTCGCGGTGGGTGAAGCGCGGGATGACGGGGGGATACGCCGGGTTGATCAGGGGGGTGGCATGGTGCCGGGTGACGTCGTGCTGCTTCATGGGGTGCTCCTCCTACCTGCCCTGCCAGACGGGGGCACGGCGCTCGGCGAAGGCCGTCATGCCTTCCCGTACGTCGGCCGAGGCGGCGAGTGCGGCCGTCTCCCGGCGCTGGGCGGCGAACGCGGCCGGCTCGGGTGTGCCGTCGGCGGCGTGGGCGATCTTCTTCACGGCGGCGAGGGCGAGCGGGGCGTTCGCCGCGAGCCGGTCGGCCAACTCCAGTGCCGTGCGGACCGTTTCACCGGCCGGGACAACCCGGTTGGCGATCCCGAGCAGACCGGCCCGCTCGCCGGAGACCGGCTCTCCGGTCAGCAGCAGCTCCATGGCCAGGTGGTAGGGAATCCGCTTGGGCAGCCGGATCGCCCCGCCGCCGGCCGCGACGAGGCCGCGCTTGACCTCCGGCAGGCCGAAGCGGGCATCGTCGGCGGCCACGATGAGGTCGCAGGCCAGGGCGAGTTCGAAGCCGCCGCCCATGGCCCAGCCCTCGACGGCGGCGATCAGCGGCTTGGGGGTCACGGTCTCGGTCAGCCCGCCGAAGCCGCGGCCCGGGATCTCGGGCGATTCACCGGCCAGCGCGGCCTTGAGGTCCATGCCGGCGCTGAAGGTGCCCCCCGCGCCGGTGAGGACACCGGCCCGCAGCGCGGGGTCGGCCGCCAACTCGTCGAGCGCGCGGGCGAGTCCGGCCGCCACGGCCGCGTTGACCGCGTTACGGGCGCGGGGCCGGTCGAGGGTGATGAGGAGGGAGGTGCCGATCCTCTCGGTGCGTACGTCGGGGGCGGGGTCCGCGGGACGGGTGCGGTCGGGGGTGGCGTCCGGTGTGCTGGGCATGGCCCGGGTCCTTCGGTGGTCGGGGTGTGGTGCGGGGCGGGCGACGGCGTGGTGGGCCGTCACCGCCGGGCGGCGGCGAGCTCGTCGAGGACTTCGTCGGTGTGCTGGCCGGGCAGCGGGGCGAGCCGCCGGACCGAGCCCGGGGTGGCGGAGTAGCGCACGGGGATGCCGACCGAACGGATCGGGCCCTCGCTCGGGTGCTCGACCACGTCGAGGAGGTGGCCGTCGCGGACGTAGGGGTCCTCGGCCGCCCGGTCCAGTTCCAGCACCGGCGCCATGGGGATGCTGTGCTTGGCGCAGACCTCTTCCCACTGCTGGGTGGTCAGGCTCGGCGCGCACCGGGCCACCAGCTCCATGAGCGGGTCGACGTCGGCGTCGTCGATGGCCGGGCCCGTCACCCGCGGGTCCTCGGCGAGGTCGGGGCGGCCGGCGGCGGCGAAGAAGTCACGGAAGTTCTGCGGGTTGTACGGCACGACGCAGGCCAGCCCGTCGGCCGTGGGCACGGCCCGGTGGCCGCGCTTCATCGACAGGGGGAACCCGGTGGAGCCCTCGGCGGGCTCGTAGACATGGCCGGACAGATGCTCGACGAGGTTGAAGGCGAGCAGGGTGTCCGTCATGGGGACCTCGATGTGCTGGCCGCTGCCCGTGCGGTCGCGGTGCACCAGCGCGGCGAGCACCGCGTAGACGATGGTCAGCGCGGCGACCTTGTCACCGATGATCGTCGGCAGGTAGACGGGCCGGCCCAGCGCGCGGTGGGCCACGTCCACCAGACCGGAGGACGCCTGCACCGTTTCGTCGTAGGCGGCGTGGCCCGCGCGGTCGGAGTCGCTGCGGAAGCCCTGGGCGTGGGCGTAGACCAGGCCGGGGTGGCGCTCGGCGAGGTCGGCGTAGGTCAGGCCGAGCCGGGCCAGGGCACCGGGGCGCATGTTGGTGATCAGGACGTCGGCGGTGCCGATGAGCGCCAGTGCGCGCTCGTGGTCGGCCTCGTCCTTGAGGTTCAGCGAGACGCTGCGCTTGTTGCGGTTGACGTTCAGGTTGAGCGGTGTCATCCCGGGCGTGGTCCGGTACCGGCCCGACCGTACGGTGTCCGACGGCGACTCGATCTTGATGACGTCGGCGCCGAGGTCTCCGAGGATCTGGGCGGCGTAGGGGCCCATCACCACCGTGGACAGATCGATCACCCGTACGCCGTCCAGCGGGCCGTTGGCGCTTTCGGTCGTGGCGTCCATTGTCGCTCCTGCGGAAGTAGCTGTACTGCGAATCTTTCTGTCCTCGACGTTAGGCGAGATACCGCGGAATGAGAACGATCAAGAAACGAAGAAGGGCATGACCACGGTGGTCATGCCCTTGCCGCGGGTGCGGGAGTGCGCGCGAATGGCGCGCGAATCAGGCGAAGAGCTCCTCGGCGAAGATGCGCCGCGCCGCGGTGACGAGCTCTTCGAGATCGCCGCCGGCCCCCGCCCGGTCCTCACGGAAGAGCAGGCCGGTGGCCAGTTCGGCCTGGAAGTCGTCCACCGGCAGCACGGTCACATTGTCCAGCCGATAAAGATGCATCGGACTGTCCGGCGAAAGCATCGTCATCGAGAAGGCAATTCCGCCGGACACCAGTTCCGAGGTACCCGCATAGTCGGAGCTATTGATGCGAATTCTCTTCCTCAGGCCCGCGGAGTTCAGCCGCGCATCGATTTCATCGAAATATGCGGGCATGGCCTCGGGGGCGGTGGCCACATAGGGCAACTGCTTCAGCTCGTCCAGGGTGACCGACTCGCGGCCTTCGAACCGGTCGGCGGGGACCGCCGCCCCGAGCCGTTCCCGCATGACCTCGATGACGCCGAGCGCGGGGTCCGCGACCGGCAGCCGGGCCAGCGCGAGCGCCAGCCGGCCGTCGCGGACCGCCTCGGCGAGGCCGGTGGAGCGGCCGGGCCAGCGCTTGAGCTCGTACGTCTCCCGGCAGGCGTCCGCCAGCTCCCGGACCCGGGCGCGGAGAGCAGGATGCACGCCGGAGGGCATCCCGATGAGCAGGGTGGCGCGCTGCGGACGGACGGCCTCGCGCAGCCGCCAGGGAATGGAGTTGACGCGTTCGAGAACATCGCGCGCCATCGGCAGCAACGCGGCACCGGCCGGAGTCAGCTCGACATGGTGGGTGGTGCGGTCGAAGAGCGTCTGGTTCAGCTCCCGCTCAAGGTCCTTGATGCGCTGGCTCAGAGGAGAGGCCGCCATATGCAACTTGCGTGCCGCCTGGGAGAAATTCAGCTCTTCGGCAACCGCCACGAAGTAGCGCAGGTGCAGCATGTCCACACGCCCACACTACCCGGGCCCGCCGGCGCCTTTCGCACACCGGAGGGCCGCGAACGCGCTCGTCAGCCGTCGGCGAGACCGAGCAGCGAGGGGTCGTCGGCCAGGTCGCGGAAGGCCGCCCGCGGGTCCTTGAGCAGCTTGCGCTCGGTGAGGTCGAGCAGCCCGCCGACCGCGCTCACCTCGGCCGCCACCGTCCCGTCCGTCTTGCGGATGGTCTGCTCGATGCGGAAGGTCTTGCCCTCGCCCCAGACGAACGCGCAGCTGACCTCGACCTCGTCACCGGCCCGCAGCTCCCGCCGGTAGCGGATGGTGGTCTCGACGGTCACCGGGCCGACGCGCCGGTCCACCATGGTGCTCTGGCGGATGCCGCTCGCCTGGAGCAGCGACCAGCGGGCGTGCTCCGCGTACTGGAGATAGACGCTCTGGTTGAGGTGGCCCTGGGTGTCCGTCTCGTAGCCGCGCACCGTGATCCCGACGGCGAACGGCTCCGCCGCGTCCGTACCCGCTGCCGTGTCCGCCGTCTGCGCCGCTTCCGCCACGATCTCTCCCGCTCCCCGTAGGCCGGTCCGCCGCTCGGACGCACCCGGCCTCATGACCACCGGCCTCCATCGTAGGCGCCGGGGTCCGGCGGGCGGCGGGCGCCCGTCAGGGGCTGCCCGTCTTCAGCCTCAGGTTCCACTTGGCCAGGGCCTCACCGACCGGCTGGAAGATGGTGAGGGTGGGGCCGCCGAAGTTGCCGCAGGTGGCGGCGCCGCCACCGGAGTGCACGCCGAGGGCCATCGGGGCGTTGGGCTGGGTGACATACGAGCCGCCCGAATCTCCGGGCGCCGAGCAGGCATTGGTCAGCGAGAGCCCCGCGATGACCGTATTGCCGTAGTCCACCGTCTGGTCGACCCGGGTGATCTCCCCGCAGTGCCAGCCGCTGCTCTGCCCGGAGTGACAGATCGACATGCCCACCAGGCCCTCCTGGGAGCCGGTGACGGTGACCGGCAGACCGCCCTGGCCCGCCACGTACGAGCTGACGGTCCAGCCCGGCTGGTCGACCCCGACCAGCCCGAAGTCGCCCTCCCGGTCGTTGATGCTGTGCCCGCCGCCCGGGTTCGAGGTCCCCATCCTGCTGCCGTCCTTGCCGTACGCGGCCTGATCGGCGGTGAGGGTGCAGTGACCGGCCGTCAGAAACCCTTGGAAGCCGCCCGGTCCGTCCACCGAGAAGCCGATCGAGCAGATGCCCTCGGAGCCCGGCGTCCAGCGCTCGCCGCCCACCACCGAGCCGCCCTGCTGACGCGGCGTCTGGTTGCTGCGCTCGACGGTGACCGGGATCTTCGCACGCGTCCCGAGAGCGCGGACGGCCTTCTCGAAGGCATCGGTCCGGGCGGTGTTCCTGGTGCGGTCGATACGGACCACGGCACCGTTGGCGCGCTCGTCCACGCCCCACCCCGTCACGCCCGGTACGCCCTTGCCGGCCCGGCCGGTGATCTGCCGCACCAGTGCGGTGAGCGCGGCGCGGCTGTGCGGCACCGTCTTGGGCACCGCCCCCGCGGACCGTACCCGCTGTGCGTCGGCGGCGCCGGTGACCGCGACGACGAGCTTGCCGGTCGTCTTGTCGAACCACATCCCGGCGGGCGGTGCGCCGAGCGCCCGGCGGACGGCGGCCGCGGCGCGATGGGCATCGGTCTCCTGCGCGAGCCGGGTGCGCACCTGTTGCGCCGTCAGCCCGAGGTCCCGGCGCATCGCGTCGAGCATGCCGCGGGGCGAGGGCTGGGGCGAGGGGTCGGGCCGCGGCACGGCGTGCGCCGGGCCGAGCGGGCCGGCGGCCGCCAGGACGGCGGCGACGGTCGCGCCCCAGAGAGCTGCCTTGCGAAAGCGGCGTTCCATCGGGGATCTCCTCGCGGTGTCGAGTGCACGTCGGATCCGATGCGTCGAGACTGCTCGACACCGGGACGTGCGGCACGGGGGAGATCCCCTGCATCATGGCGTGGTGAAGGATGAGCCCGGCCGTCAAGTCCCCACCGTCCACGGCGCGGTAGCCTTCCGGCGGCTGCCCGAGGCGCTGCGCAAGGTGACCTACTCGGGCGCCCGCCATCCGGGAGCCCGGACACCTGAATGCCCGTCACACCCCCCGCACGGGACGGCCGATGCGCCCGGCGGTGCCCCCGATGCCTTCGCCGACCTGGCCGACGGCGCGAACTGCCAGCGTTACGCCTATGCCGTGCTCCGCCACTTCGGCCTGCTGATACCGCCGTTGCGCTCGGCGGAACTCTGGGCGGACGCGCGGTCGACCCGACGGGCCGGCTCTCCGCAACCGCTGGACCTGGTGCTGTTCGACGGCGGGCCGGTCGACGGCCGGCCGCCGGGGTACGGCGCGCATGTGGGCGTGCACCTGGGGCCGGACCAGGTGCTGCATCTGTGCCGGGAGGCCGGCCGGCCCGCCGTATGGCGCTATGCGGACTTCGCGGCGCGCCCGCGCTACGGGCGGTTCCTCGGAGCCAAGCGGGCGGTGGGCGCCGCGGCCGGCTGAGCGCCCGGCGGCCGCGGGCGCGAAGCCCTCAGCGTGCCGGGGCCCGGAGCGCCGGACGGCCGCGGGCGCGGAAGGCTCACCGTGCCGGGACCCGGAGCGCCCGGCGCCCCGGGCCGTTGACCGTGCAAGGGCGCCCGGCGCTCAGAAGCCGCCGCCGAAGCCCCCGTCGCCTCCGCCGCCGAAGCCGCCGCCGTCCCCGAACCCGCCACCGCCGCCGTCGCCGAAGCCGCCGCCGAAGTCGTCGGAGTTGAAGTCGGCTCCGGAGGAGTCGCCGCCCTCGGCGCCGCCGAAGCCTGCGCCGTAGGCGTCGGTCGACCACATCATGTTGCCGAGCAGCGTGCCCACCAGGAGGCCGGGCAGCAGTCCGCCGCCGAAGTAGCCGCCGGCCCAGGGGCCGTAGGCCGGGCCCGCGTCCCAGTAGGGGCGGTCGCCGCTCGCGGTGCGGACCGTACGGGCCAGCGGCTCCCGGCCGTCGTCCAGCCGGCTCTTGTCCGCGGCGCAGACCGGTACGGTGCGCTCCGCTCCGCCCGCGGGTGCCCAGGCGGCATCGACGACGGACGGGCCGTGCCGCGGATCGAAGAAGCACGGCAGCCGGCGCTCGGGCAGCGGCCTGCCCTCACGCCGCGCGGCAAGGGTGGCCAGCGAGAACCTGCCGTCCTCCAGGGCCTTGGTCACGGGCTGCACATCGCCGGGGTGCTCGGCCGCCGCCATCGACGACTTGGCGCCCTCGTACGCGTCCAGCGCATGGCTGTAGTCCGCGCGCATGGCGTCGTCGGCGCCGGGCTCGCCGGGGTGGAAGTCGAGCCGGTCCAGCTCCTCGCCGAACGCGGTGATGTCCTCGTCGACGACGACCCGCAGGTCCTCCAGTGCGGCCCGCTCCTCCTCGGCCCGCCTTCTGCGGTTGCGGCGGGCGATGGCGTACGCGCCGCCACCGCCGACGACCACCAGCGCACCGAGGCCGATCGCCGTTCCGGTGTCGAAGCCCGAGCCGCCGGAGCCGCCGCCCCAGGACGAGGGGGCCTGGCCCTTCGCCGACTGGGTCGCGGTGTCGACGAAGCTGTTCAGGCGGGCGTCGACGCTCGGGTACTGGGAGCGCTTGACCGAGCCGACGAGGTTCTGCACCGCGCTGTGCGACATCACCCGCGGGTCGGCGCCGGCGTTGAAGCCGTTGCCGAGCTCGACGGCGTAGACGCCGCTGATGCCGACCTTGGTGCGCAGGTCCCGCAGCAGCGTGCTGGGCTGGTACTCGGCGGCCCGGGGCAGCACGGCGACGAAGACCGGCTTGTTCGCGTCCTTGATTTTCTTGGCCAGCGCGTCCGCCTGCGCGGAGGAGAGCTGGTCCGAGGCGCGGGGATCGACATAGACCGGGCCCTTCTTGAGGGCGCTCGCGGCCTCGTCGAGCCCGCCGGCGGCACGGGCTCCCGGTGCCGTCGCGGCGATCACCGCCAGCAGTGCGGCCACCAGCAGGAGCACCGGTCCGATCAGCGCACGACGCGTTGCGGTCTTCATGTATTCGACGCTACCCGAACCGCACTTTCAGGACATCACCGATGCACGGGTCGATCCCGTCCGCAGTGGGGGATTCTCCCCCGCCCGCGGAGGGCTGTCGCGCTGGGGATGTCCATCCAGGTGGTCGCTCCGCGCGTCGTTTTTGATGATCGGAGTGCCGGGGATGTTCCGGCTCGCCACTCCCCCGAGGAAACGAGGAGACGATGTCCAGGGCCACCTCGATGGCCACCAATCTCGCCGTCGCCGTCGCCGCCACCGCCGTCGGATGCATGTTGGTGATCTCGCTGGCGCCGTCGCGCCCCGACGCCGGCAAGAACTGGTCCTCGGACGGCAGTCCAAAGGCCGCCACGTCCGGCCACGCGGGCTCGGCCGCGCGGGCCGCCACCTCCGCCCTCGGCGCGGACCCCGCCCTCGGCGCGACCACCGCCAGTGCCGTCCCCGGGGAACCCGCTGAGTTCGCCTCGCCCCCGACGGGACGGATCGAGGTGACCGCGCCGCAGCCTGGTGTCGACTACAAGGCGAACGGCAGCTTCACGGTGGCCTGGAAGAACAGCACCGGCGAGGAGGTGGACGTCTGGCTGCGGACGGCGACGGGGCAGGGCCGGTCGCAGCGGGTGGCCCTGGTGGTGCCCCGGGCGGACGCCGGACCGAACGGTGAGGCGATCGTGACGCTGCCCAAGGTGCCGCCGGGCCCCCGCTACTTCCTGGAGGTGTCCACCGCCGGTGACGGCGCGGTCGGCGATGTCAGCCGGACCTTCGCCATCACCGAATGACCGGAGGCCACCGGCCACGCAGGAGGTTGGCCGAGGAGTGTCCTTCGGAGCAGCGCGGCCCCGGGCTGCTCCGAAAGACCCGTCCTCGGGGAGACGCCCCCTAAGGGGCGCCGAGGGCGACCAGCCCGGCCAGGGCCTCCCGGTGCCGCCCCGGCGACCCCAGGGCGACCTCATCGCTCTTGGCCCGCTTGAGGAACAGATGAGCCGGGTGCTCCCAGGTCATACCGATGCCGCCGTGCAGCTGGATGCACTCCTCGGCGGCCCGCACCGCCACCGGCGCGCAGTACGCCTGGGCGACGGCCACCGCCACGGGGGCGTCGGGGCTGCCGGTGGCCAGGGCGTCGGCGGCGTGACGGGCGGCGGCGCGGGCCGAGGCCACCTCCAGCCAGAGCGCGGCCATCCGGTGCTTGAGCGCCTGGAACGAGCCGACGGGGCGGCCGAACTGGGTGCGCTCGGCCGTGTGGCGCACGGTTTCCGTCAGGCACCATTCGGCGACGCCCAGCTGTTCCGAGGCGAGCAGTCCGGCGCCGGTGAGCAGGGCTTGTTCGACGGCGGTACGGGCGCGGTCCCCGGTGGCCAGCAGGCGGCCGTGGGCACCGTCGAAAATGACGTGGCCCAAGGGGCGGGTGAGGTCGAGCGGGGTGACGGAGTCGGTGCGGACACCGTCCGCCGAGGCCTCGACCGCGTAGAGCGCCGGGCCGTCGGGGCCCTGGGCCCAGGCGAGGAGGAGTTCGGCGCCCGCGGCGTCGGCGACCGAGGTCACCCGGCCGGTCAACCGGCCGTCCGCCCCGGCGCGTACGGCCGGTTCCGGCAGCCCGCCCGGGGCGGTGGGCAGCGGGACCGCGAGTACACCGACGGTGCGGCCGCCGGCGAGCGCGGCGAGCGGCGCGGCGACCTCCTCCTGGGCGTGGTCGCAGCCGAGCAGGGCGGTCACCGCGATGACGGCACTGGTCAGGTAGGGGACGGGCGCAACGGAACGGCCCACCTCCTCCAGCACCACGGCGGCCTCACGGGCGCTCGCGCCCGCTCCGCCGAGCTTTTCGGGCACCAGCAGCCCCGCCGCGCCGATCTCCGTGGCGAGCGCGCGCCACAGGCCGGTGTCGTAGGCGACGTCCGATTCCAGTCCGGCGAGCACGGTGGCCGGATCGCCGCGGTCGGCGAGCAGCGACCGTACGGCGGCGCGCAGCGCGTCCTCGTCCTCGGAGTACAGCAGATCGGGGTCGGCTGCCGGGGTGCCGGTCAGGGGTGTCCCGTCGTTCATCGGGGGAGGTCCTTCCACGCGACGTCCTTGTCGGTGCGCGGCTCGGGCGGCAGCCCCAGCACACGTTCGGCGACGATGTTGAGCAGCACTTCCGAGGTGCCTCCTTCGATGGAGTTCCCCTTGGCCCGCAGATAGCGGTAGCCGGCCTCGCGGCCGGTGAAGTCGACGCCGTCGGGGCGGCGCATCGTCCAGTCGTCGTAGGTCAGACCGTCCTCGGCGAGGAACTCCACCTCCCAGCCGCTGATCTCCTGGGCGAGGCGGGCGAAGGCCAGCTTCATGCCGCTGCCCTCGGGTCCCGGCTGGCCCTTGGTGAGCTGCTGGCGCAGCCGCTCACCCGTCAGTCGGGCGACCTCGGCCTCCACCCACAGCTTCAGCAGCCGCTGGTGCAGATCGTGGGTGCGCAGGTCGGGCCGTGCGCGCCAGTCGGCGGCGGCCACGCCGATCATGCCGCCCTCGCGCGGGATGCGGGCGCCGCCGATGGCGACCCGCTCGTTCATCAGCGTGGTCTGGGCGACCTTCCAGCCCTCGCCGACCTCGCCGAGGCGCTGGGTGTCGGGGATGCGGACGCCGGTGAGGAAGACCTCGTTGAACTCGGCCTCGCCGGTGATCTGCCGCAGCGGACGCACCTCGACGCCGGGGTCGGTCATATCGCAGACGAAGTAGCTGATGCCGCGGTGCTTGGGCAGGCCCGGGTCGGTCCGGGCGATCAGGATCGCCCAGCGGGCCAGATGCGCGCTGGACGTCCAGACCTTCTGGCCGTCGACGATCCAGTCTCCCGCGTCGTCGCGTACCGCGCGGGTCGCCAGCGCCGCCAGGTCCGAACCGGCTCCGGGCTCACTGAACAGCTGGCACCACACCTCCTCGCCGGTCCACAACGGGCGCAGCAGACGCTGCTTCTGCTCGTCGGTGCCGTAGCGCAGGATGGTGGGCGCGGCCATGCCGAGGCCGATGCCGATGCGGCCGGGGTCGTTGCCGGGGGCGCCGGCGGCCTCCAACTCGGCGTCCACGACCGCTTGCAGGGAGCGTGGCGCGTCCAGTCCGCCGAGGCCCTCGGGGAAGTGGACCCAGGCGAGCCCCGCGTCGAAACGGGCGCGCAGGAACGCCAGCCGCTCGGTGGTGGCCGGAGGGTGTGCGGCGAGCAGGTCGGCGGTGCGCCCGCGCAGGTCGGCGGCGTCGGTCATCGGGTCTCCTCCGCTCCGGGGAGGACGACGAGACGGCCGGTGGACGTACCGTCGGCGACCCGCTGGACGGCTTCGGCGGCGTCCTTCAGCGCGAACCGGCCGCCGATGAGCGGCTTGACGGCGCCCTGCGCGGCGAGCTTGGCGAGTTCCTCGTGGCAGGCGTCGACCGCGGCCGGGTCCTTGGTGTTGTAGAGGCCCCAGTGCAGGCCCAGGATCGCGTAGTTCTTCACCAGCGCATGGTTGAGGGCCGGGGTGGGGATGGCGCCGCCGGCGAAGCCGACGACGATGATCCGGCCCTCGAAGGCGATGCACTTGACGGACTTGGCGTACGCCTCGCCGCCCACCGGGTCGTAGACCACATCCGCGCCGCGGCCGCCGGTGGCCTCCTTCACGGCGGCGATGATGTCGTCACAGCGCCGGTCGAGGACCACGTCGCAGCCCAGTGCGCGGGCGGTGCGGGCCTTGTCCTCGCCGCCCACGACACCGATGACCCGCGCGCCGGCGGCCTTGCCGAGCTGTACGGCGGCGCTGCCGACGCCCCCTGCCGCGGCGTGCACGAGCAGGGTCTCGCCCGCCTGGAGACGGGCCCGGCGGTGCAGTCCGAACCAGCCGGTCTGATAGCCGATGTGCAGCGCCGCGGCCTCGGCGTCGTCCAGGGCCTCGGGGGCCGGGCGCACCGTCGCCGCGTCGACGACCGCGAGCTCGGCGAACCCGCCGTCGGGCAGCGGCGGCTGGGCCAGCACCCGCGCCCCGGTCTCGCCTGCCGCCCCCTCCCCCACGGCGAGCACCTCGCCGCAGATCTCCACGCCGGGGGTGAACGGCAGCGGCGGCCGTACCTGGTACTGGCCGCGGCACAGCAGGGCGTCGGGGAAGTTGACGTTGGCGGCCCGCACCCGCAGCAGCAGCTGCCCCGGTCCGGGCTGCGGGTCCGGCACCTCCTCCAGCCGCATCACTTCACGCGGCTCGCCGTTCGCGTGTACGCGCCATGCCTTCACCTGGTGCCTCCACAACCTTGGATACGCGGGTGGGGCGGAGGGCACAGCGGCGCCCTCGCCAGCGACATACTAAGCGGTCGGTATCCCGCAGGGAACAGTCTCCGCCACATCACGGCGAGACACCTCGGCACGGCCCTGGACGCCCGCACCAGGACGCCCCTCCCCCGGCCGGGCCCCGGATCCTGGCCATGACAGGGTCAGGCTCCCGCCCGCCCGGTGCCGCAGACTGGGCGGCATGGACTCATCCGCCCTGGACTCCCCCGCCGAGCTGGGAAACTTCCTGCGCACCCGCCGTGCCCGGCTCCAGCCGGAGGACGTCGGACTGGTCTCCTACGGGGCCCGCCGCCGTGTCCCCCGTCTGCGCCGTGAGGAGCTGGCCCAGCTGTCCGGCGTCAGCGTCGCGTACTACACCCGCCTGGAACAGGGGCAGAGCCACCACGCCTCGGAGGGGGTATTGGACGCGCTGGCCCGGGCGCTGCGGCTGACCGACGACGAGCGGGCGCACCTGCGCGCGCTGGCCCGTCCCACCACGGCTCGGCGCCCCGCGGTGCGCCATGACAAGGTCCGCCCCGGCGTACGGCAGTTGCTCGCCGCGGTGGCGGACCTACCGGCCCTCGCGCTCGGACCGCGCTTCGAGATCCTGGCGTGGAATCGCCTGGGGCACGCCCTGATCGCCGGACACCTCGACTTCGACAGCCCCGGCCGCCCGCAGGACCGCCCCAACGCCCAGCGGCTGCTCTTCCTCGACCCGCACACCCGCGAGCTGTACCCGGACCGCGAGGAGGAGATCCGGCGGGCCGTCTCCTCCCTGCGGGTGGCCGCGGGGCAGCGCCCCGACGACCCGCAACTGGCCGCGCTGATCGGCGAGTTGTCGATGAAGAGCACCGAGTTCAGCAGCCTGTGGTCCCGGCATGTCGTCCACACCTGCACCTTCGGGACCAAGCGGTTCCACCATCCGCTGGTGGGCGGCCTGGAGCTGGACTTCGAGATGATGCAGACGCCGGACGGCTCCGGGCACGGCGTGATGATGTACACCGCGGCGCCGGGCTCACCGTCCGAGGCGGCGCTGCGGCTACTCGCCGCGGAGCGCGGACCAGAAGTCCGGGTCCTCGAACCCGAGCGCCCATAGGCCGGTGCCCCGCACCCCGTACTTCCTCAGCAGCGGCAGCTGCTCGCGGACCCCGCGCCCGTCCTGGTACCAGACCTCGTGCTCCTCACCGTCCTTGAGATAGGTGAAGTGCGGGGTGCCGGACACCGCGTCGAAGAGGTAGTCCGCGTCCTCCCGCTCGCGCAGCGCCTCGGCCTCCTTCCAGGTCAGATGGGCGGCATGGCCGGTGACCCCGCTGATCCAGTCCCAGCCGTAGCCCGGGAAGGCGACCTCGATCTTGTGCCGGGGGACGGTGGCGGTGGCGTAGCGCAGAAACTCGTCGTACCAGTCCCTGGCGGACAGCGGACCGGCCTCGCCGCCCGACCAGTGCAGGTCGTAGCCCATGATGCGGAACCGGTCGGCGTACCTGCCGAGCCGCTCGTAGTCGAATGCCTGGCCGCTGCCGCGGACCCGGGCGAGCACCGTGACCACGCACTGCTTGTCACGGTCGTGCAGCCGCGCGCACAGCTCCTTGACGAGCGCGTTGTATCCGGTGCGCACCCGGTCGCGGTCCTCCCGGTCACCGGTGAGGGCCATCGCCTCGTAGTCCAGGTCGATCCCGTCGTAGGAACGGCTCTCGACCAGTTCCAGCAGGGTGTCGACGTGGTCCCGCCGCCGCTGCGGATCGTGCATCAGGTCGGCCATCTTCTCGGCGCCGAGGGTCTCGGTCACGGTGGGCACGACGTCGATGCCGGCGTCGTGCAGTCCGTCGATGATGTCGCGGCGTCCCGCGCCCGCGTGCCCCTTGATGTCGGTGTCGGAGGAGGTCTCGTACCAGAAGGGGCTGACGGTGTGCAGCTGGGAGGCGTGCCGCAGCGCGTCGCGGTAGGCGGCGTCGACGTCGCCCCAGTAGGGCAGCCAGGCCGAGCCGGTGCGTCCGCCGCTCCCCGGGTCCGCCGTCGCCGTGGCCGCCGGGGCCCAGAACACGGTGAGCATGGCCACGGCCAGCAGTAGCGCAAGCCCGGTGCGCGCCCGGGTTCCTGATGCATGATCCATTTCCCGAGCGCTACCCGGTTTCGCTCCTGACGTATCGTCAGTTCCGCCGAACGGGCGCGCGGCCGGGGCCGGGGCCGGGCCCGACGCAAGGCCGGGCCCGGCGCACCACCGCCCCCGGCGCTACGTCCGCCCGGCCCGCTGCTGGGCATCCCGCAGGGTGTCGGACGGCGTCACCCATCGGGCCCGTATCACCGGGAAGCCGGCTTTCTCGCAGGCGTCGCAGACGAGTTCGTCGTCATCGACGACATGGCGGATCTCGCGGTCGCGGGCGATGCTGCGCAGGATCTCCAGCTTGGTGTGCCGGGCCGGGCGCCGGTCACTGTTGGGGCGCATCCACAACCGGCCCTTGGGCAGCCCGTGTTGAGCCAGCCAGGCCAGCGTGTCGCGGCGGCAGCGCTCCGGGCGGCCGGTGAGGTAGACGACCTCGCAGTCCTCGGTGCTGCGCAGCGCCAGGGCCACCCCCTCGGCGAGCGGCGGGTCCTCGGTGGCGGCCGCGAAGAAGGCCTTCCAGTCGCGTGGGGTGCGTTGCAGCAGATGCTGCCGGTGGGTGGAGTCGGCGAGCGTGCCGTCCAGGTCGAAGACCGCCAGTGGGCGTGTCGTCATGCCGTTGTCGTCCTCTTCCGTCGCCGTTGTTCGCCGGACACCTCGGGCACCGTGACCCCGATGCGGCCGGATTCGATCCCCTGTGCGAGGGAGAGGCGATCGTACGCGATCTCGGCACAGGTCGCGGTGTCCATGCGCAGACGGATGTCGGGGCACTCGGCCGGGCCGTCCGCGTAGCCGGGGCCGTCGTCCGGTCCGCCGGAGTCCGGGCTCCCGGCAGCCGCCCCGTCGCCCCCGAGGACGACATGGAACTCGCCCTCGTCGAGGGCGATGTCGACCACCTCGATGCCGTCGGCGAAGTGCCGGGCCAGCCGCGCGACGAGGGGCACGGCGAACCAGTGGGCCCGCACCGCGTCCGTCGGGCGCTTCTCGTCGAGGGCGGGGGCGCCCCAGTCGGCGAGCGCGGCGAGCGCCGGCAGCAGCGCGCGGCCGCGGGGGGTGAGCTCGTAGACGAAGGCGGCTGCGGGCGGGGCGAGCCGGCGGCGGGCGACCAGCTCGTCCCGCTCCATGTCCTTGAGGCGGGAGGCGAGCATGTCGGTGCTGACGCCCGGCAGATCGGCGTGCAGGTCGGTGTAGCGGCGGGAGCCGCCCAGCAGTTCCCGGACGATCAGGAGCGTCCAGCGGTCGCCGACGGCGTCCAGGGCTCGGGCGACGGCGCAGTACTGGTCATAACTTCGACGCGGCATGACACCAGCATAGACAGAAGTTGGACTTTCCAAGTCCCCACTTGGTAAAACCAAGTACGGTGTCAACAAGTGCTGCCGCGCCGCGCGGTGAGCGAGGACCGGGAGGCCGCCGCATGCAGTTCAAGCAGTCCAGCAAGATGGCCGATGTCTGCTACGAGATCCGCGGGCCGGTGATCGAGCACGCGGACGCGCTGGAGGAGGCGGGCCACAGCGTGCTGCGGCTGAACACCGGCAATCCGGCCCTGTTCGGCTTCGAGTGCCCCGACGAGATCCTCCAGGACGTGATGCGCAACCTCTCCCGCGCGCACGGCTACACGGAGTCCCGCGGCATCCTCTCCGCCCGCCGCGCGGTGGCCCAGCACTACCAGCAGAGCGGGCTGCCGGACGTCGACGTCGACGACATCTACCTCGGCAACGGCGTCTCCGAACTCGTCTCGATGGCGGTCCAGGCGCTGCTCGACGACGGCGACGAGGTCCTCATCCCGGCCCCCGACTTCCCGCTGTGGACGGCGGTCACCACGCTCGCGGGCGGCAAGGCCGTCCACTATCTCTGCGACGAGTCCGCCGACTGGCTGCCGGATCTCGACGATCTCGCCTCGAAGATCACCGACCGGACCCGGGCCATGGTCATCATCAACCCGAACAACCCGACCGGCGCCGTCTATCCGCGCGAGCTGCTGGAGGGCATGCTCGATCTCGCCCGGCGCCACGGGCTGATGGTCTTCGCCGACGAGATCTACGACCGGATCCTGTACGACGACGAGGTGCACCACCACGCCGCGGTGCTCGCCCCCGACCTGGTCGTCCTGACCTTCAGCGGACTGTCCAAGTCCTACCGCGTGGCCGGATTCCGCTCCGGCTGGCTGGTGGTCTCCGGCCCCAAGCAGCACGCCGCCGACTATCTGGAGGGCCTGGGCACCCTCGCCTCCATGCGGCTGTGCCCGAACGCGCCCGCCCAGTACGCCATCCAGGCGGCGCTCGGCGGCCGGCAGACCATCCAGGACCTGGTCCTGCCGGGCGGCCGGCTGCGCGAGCAGCGCGACATGGCCTGGGAGCGGCTGAACGAGATCCCGGGCGTCTCCTGCGTCAAGCCCAAGGGCGCGCTGTACGCCTTCCCCCGCCTCGATCCGGCCGTTCACAAGATCCACGACGACGAGAAGTTCGTCCTCGACCTCCTGCTGCGGGAGAAGATCCAGGTCGTCCAGGGCACCGGTTTCAACTGGCCGCACCCGGACCACTTCCGCATCCTCACTCTTCCGCACGCCGATGACCTCGACGCGGCGATCAGCCGGATCGGCCGCTTCCTGGCCGGCTACCGCCAGTGACACCGGGCGGCGGAGGCGCCGTGCCGCCGCGGCGGCAAAAAGCACCCCGCCCGGCACTCACTCGAACGGCCGTACCCCTCTCCCGCCCCCGTCCGCCGCTCGCCGGACCGGTCGCCCGTCCCGCCGGCGGGCGGTAAGGCCGTCCAGGCGCCGGGAGGACGCCGGGGCGCCGTCCGTGGTCTCCCGGCCCGGACGGCCCGCTCGCCCCGTGGAAGCCCGTCCCACCGGCCGCGGCACAAACGCGCCCTTGAGCGCATCGCCCGCAGCAGATTAGGTGGAGGGCGGCAATCCTGCCGCCACCCCACCAGGGAGAGGGATTCCATGCCCGTACGGCCTGCGGAAACAGAAGCGGAGCTGGAAGCTCACCTGCGCGGAATATGCTTCAAGACGGGGCCGCCGCGCCGCATCGGAGTCGAGATCGAATGGCTGGTCCATGACGCGCGCAACCCCCGATGTCCGGTCGAACCGTCCCGGCTGCACCACGCGGCCACGACCCTTCGCGCGCTTCCCCTCGCCTCGCTGCTGACCTTCGAGCCCGGCGGTCAGCTGGAGCTCAGCTCGCTCCCCGCCCGCTCCCTCACCGAGTGCATCGAGTCGGTCACCGCCGACCTCGCACTGGTCCGCCCCGCCATGCTGGCCATGGGCCTGGGTATGGCCGGCCACGGTCACAATCCGTGGCACGGCCCGCAGCGGGTGCTGACCGAGCCGCGCTACAACGCCATGGAGGAGTACTTCGACCGGTGGGGCTCCGCCGGGCGGTCCATGATGTGCGCCACCGCGTCCGTGCAGGTGTGTGTGGACGCCGGGTACGAGGAGCCGGGGCCGCTCGGGCACGGCCGGCGCTGGCTGCTGGCCCATCTGCTGGGCGCGGTACTGGCCGCGGCCTTCGCCAATTCCCCGACCAGCGAGGGCTGCCCCACCGGTTACCGCACCACCCGCCAGGTCGTCTGGTCGCAGCTCGACCCGGACCGTACGCTCGCCCCGCCGCCGGGGCCCGATCCGCGCACCGCCTGGGTGAACTACGTCCTGGACGCTCCGGTGATGTGCATCCGCGCCGAGGAAGGCCCCTGGCACTCGCCGGAGCGGCTCACCTTCCGCGAGTGGATCCGGACCGGCGTGCCCCGGCCGCCCACCCAGGAGGATCTGGACTACCACGTCACCACCCTCTTCCCGCCGGTACGGCCGCGCGGCCATCTGGAACTGCGCATGATCGACGCACAGTCGGGTGACGCCGGGTGGGTCGTGCCGCTGGCCGTCACGGCCGCGCTGTTCGACGACCCGGAGGCCACGGAACGGGCGTACCGCATCGTCAAACCCCTTGCGGAGACGGCGGGTTCCCGCCCCGCGCCGCGCAATCCGCTGTGGCGGCGGGCCGCCCGCGGCGCGCTGACCGACCCGGAGCTGCACGCGGCGGCGGTGGCCTGCTTCGCCGCCGCACAGGAGGCACTGCCACGGCTCGGCGCCTCCCCCGAGGTGCTCACGGCGGTCGCGGAGTTCACCGAGCGCTATGTGGCACGCGGCCGCTGCCCCGCGGACGATCATCTCGACGCCCTGTACGCCGCGGAGGGCGACCTCATAGTTGGGAAGGACAGCCAGTGACCCTCGACCCCGAGCTCCTTCGTGAACGCGCGGCCTCGGCGCTGCTCGCCGCTCGCGACCGCACCCGCCTGCTCACCACCTGCGTCGAGGATCCCGACCTCATTGCGCAGCACTCCCCGCTGATGTCCCCACTGGTGTGGGACCTGGCCCACATAGGCAACCAGGAGGAGCAGTGGCTGCTGCGCACCGTCGGCGGCCGGGACGCGCTGCGCCCGGACATCGACTCCGTCTACGACGCCTTCGAACACCCCCGCGCCACGCGCCCCTCGCTGCCGCTGCTGGCACCCGACGAGGCGCACGGCTACGTCGCCGACGTCCGCGGCCGGGTGCTGGACATCCTGGAGCGCACCCCGCTGCACGGCGCTCCGCTGCTCGACTCCGGCTTCGCCTTCGGCATGATCGCGCAGCATGAGCAGCAGCACGACGAGACCATGCTCATCACGCACCAACTGCGCCACGGCCCCGCGGTGCTCACCGCGCCCGAGCCGCCGCCCGCCCCCGACGACATCCTGCCGGCCGAAGTCCTCGTCCCCGGCGGCCCGTTCACCATGGGCACCGCCACCGAGCCCTGGGCGCTGGACAACGAGCGGCCCGCGCACCACCGGCTGGTGCCCTCCTTCCTGATCGACACCACACCCGTCAGCAACGGTGCCTACCAGCGGTTCATCGAGGCCGGCGGCTACGAGGACCCGCGCTGGTGGGCCGCGGAGGGCTGGGCGCAGGTGCAGAAGCACACGCTGCGCGCGCCGCTCTTCTGGAAGCGCGACGGCGGCCAGTGGCTGCGCCGGCGGTTCGGGGTGACCGAACCGGTGCCGCCGGACGAGCCCGTGCTGCATGTGAGCTGGTACGAGGCCGACGCCTATGCGCGCTGGGCCGGACGGCGGCTGCCGTCCGAGGCCGAGTGGGAGAAGGCCGCCCGGCACGACCCGGCGACCGGGCGGGCCAGGCGCTTCCCCTGGGGCGACCAGGACCCCACACCGGCGCACGCCAACCTCGGCCAGCGGCATCTGCGGCCCGCGGCCATCGGCAGCTACCCGGACGGCCAGTCGCCGCTCGGCGTACGGCAGCTGATCGGCGATGTGTGGGAGTGGACGGCGAGCGACTTCCTGCCGTATCCGGGCTTTGCCGCCTTCCCCTACCGGGAGTACTCGGAGGTGTTCTTCGGCGACGAGTACAAGGTGCTGCGCGGCGGTTCGTTCGCGGTCGGCGAGGTCGCCTGCCGGGGCACCTTCCGCAACTGGGACCTGCCGGTCCGGCGCCAGATCTTCTCCGGGTTCCGTACCGCCCGGGACGCCGACCCGGCGGCGGACGCGTGAGGGCCGCGGCGAGGACACCCCGGGAGGCCGCTGCCTGATGTGCCGTCATCTTGCTTATCTGGGGCCGGAAGTGCCCTTCGAACAGGTGGTCCTGGCCCCGCCGCACAGCCTGTACCGGCAGTCGTGGGAGCCGCGCCGGCAGCGGCACGGCACGGTCAACGCGGACGGGTTCGGCGTCGGGTGGTACGCGCCGGGCGACCCGGTGCCCGCCCGCTACCGGCGGGCCGGGCCGATCTGGGGCGACGATCTGCTGCCCGACCTGGCGCGGGTGGTCCGCACCGGCGCGCTGTTGGCCGCCGTACGCGATGCCACCGTCGCCGGTGCGGACGCCGAGGCCGCGGCCGCGCCGTACGCCGCCGGGCGCTATCTGTTCAGCCACAACGGCGCGGTGACCGGCTGGCCGGACTCGCTCGCCCCGCTGGCCGCCGAACTGCCGCCGCGGGAGCTGCTACGGCTGCCGGCCCGCTGCGACGCGGCGTTCCTGTGGGCGCTGGTCCAGCACCGGCTGGCGCGCGGTGACGAGCTCGGCGACGCGCTGGCCGGCACCGTCACGGCGGTCGCCGCGGCCGCGCCCGGCTCGCGGCTCAATCTGCTGCTGACCGACGGCACCGCCATCGCCGCCACCACCTGGGGCGACACGCTGTTTCACCTGGCCGTTCCCGGGGGCGGCACGGTTGTCGCCTCCGAACCGTACGACGATTCCCCCCACTGGACCGAGGTACCGGACCGCACCCTGCTGCGCGCCACCCGGACCGACGTCCACCTGACCCCGCTCAAGGAGTCCGCCACGTGAGCCCGCTCAGCATCACCCGCACCCTCCCTGCCGACGCCACCGCGGCCGCGCTGCGCGCCGATGTCGCCACGGGCCTGACCCGCACCCCCAAACAGCTGCCGCCCAAGTGGTTCTACGACGCGCGGGGCAGCGAGCTGTTCGAGGACATCACCAAGCTGCCCGACTACTACCCGACCCGCGCCGAGCGGGAGATCCTGCTCACCCGCGCCGATCACATCGCCGCCGCCACCCAGGCCCGCACCCTGATCGAGCTGGGGTCGGGCTCCTCCGACAAGACCCGCCACCTCATCGGCGCGCTGGGCGAACTGCACACCTATCTGCCCATCGACGTCAGCGAATCCGCGCTGGCCGCGGCGGGCGAGGCGCTGCTCACCGAGCACCCCGGGCTCAGCGTGCATGCGCTGGTCGCCGACTTCCAGCGGGGCATCGAACTCCCCGACACCCCCGGTCCGCGGCTGCTCGCCTTCCTCGGCGGCACCATCGGCAATCTGCTCCCCGAGGAGCGCTCGGCGTTCCTGCACTCCGTGCACGGCATGCTCTCCCCGGGGGATGCGCTGCTGCTCGGCACCGACCTGGTCAAGGACGAGGCCACGCTGGTCGCCGCCTACGACGATCCACAGGGCGTGACGGCCGCGTTCAACAAGAACGTCCTGGAGGTCATCAACCGCGAGCTGGGCGGCGATTTCGACTCAGCCGACTTCGACCATGTCGCGGTGTGGAACGCCGACCGCGAGTGGATCGAGATGCGGCTGCGGGCCCGTAAGGACCTGGGCGTCAAGATCCCCGGAGTGGACCTGGCCGTGAGCTTCGCCGCGGGCGAGGAACTGCGGACCGAGGTGTCTGCCAAGTTCCGTCAGGAGGGCGTACGGGCCGAACTCGCCGCGGCCGGACTGGAGTTGAACAACTGGTGGACGGACAGCGCGGACCGCTTCGCGCTGTCGCTGTCCTTCCGCGTCTGATTTCCGCCCCTTCCCGGCCGGCGTGACATCCGGTCCGCCGGCCGGGTGCCGTCCGCAGGCTCCCTGTGGTTCGATGCCCCGACCGCAGGTGCGCACCGGGCACGCCGCCGCGCACCCACGCAGACTCGACGGACAGGGGAAGCGGCATGGGGCTGGGACTGGATCGGCGGGGTTTCCTCCGGGGCGCGGCCGGGTTGTCGGCCGCGGGGGTGCTGGCGGGCGTCGGCAGCGGGCAGTTCACGGCCGGGGCGGCCCCACGCCGGGCGCCCGTCCTGTCCGTACAGGACTGGATGTCGGCGCTCGACGACGCCACCCCCGTCCAGCGGCTGACGATCCCCGGCACGCATGACTCGGGCGCCCGGATAGGCGGCCCCTGGGTCGCCTGCCAGAACACCTCCGTCGATGCCCAACTCACCAGCGGTGTCCGCTTCCTGGATGTCCGCTGCCGGGCCATCGACAATGTCTTCGCCATTCATCACGGCGCCTTCTACCAGGAGCTGATGTTCGGCGATGTGCTCAACGCCTGCCGGGCGTTCCTCCAGGCCCACCCCTCCGAGACAGTGCTGATGCGGGTCAAGCAGGAGTACTCGGAGGTCGGCGCGGAGGAGTTCCGCCGGATCTTCGACCTCTACCTGGACGACAAGGGCTACCGGTCACTGTTCCGGCTCGACGCCGGCCTGCCGACGCTCGGTCAGGCCCGCGGCAGGGTGGTCCTGCTGGCGGACTCCGACGGGCTGGGCGGCGTCCGCTACGCCGATCCGCAGCTGTTCGACATCCAGGACGACTACATGGCGGAGCCGTTCGGGAAGTACCCGAAGATCGAGGCCCAGTTCCGCAAGGCCGTCACCCAGCCCGGCAAGCTCTTCGTCAACTACGTCAGCACCTCGGCCCTGCTGCCGCCCCGCTCCAACGCGGACCGCCTCAATCCGCAGGTCAAGAATCTGCTGGCGGGATCGGAGGGGAGCGCCTGGACGGGCCTGGGCATCGTCCCGATGGACTTCCCGAACGAGTTCGGCCTGGCCGAGGCGCTGATCCGGCACCACCTCTCGGGCCGGGGAGTGCGGCTCACGGCCTGAGCGGGAGCCGCCGGGCACGCACTGGAGGGCGCCGGGAAAGGCCGGGTCCGGCCTCGACGGGGCACCGCGCGGTTCACCCGACCGGCCCAGCGGAGCGCGTTCCGGCGGCACGCCCGGCCCGCTCCGCCCGGTCCGGCCCTCGGGCCCCTCGAATGGCGGGTGTGCCGGGTGTTCCGGTGCGGTTTGTGCCGTGATCTTCGACGCCTGTGCGGAATGATCCGCCAACTGACCGAACCACGGCGCGCACCCCTGCATCAGACTGGGTGAAATGTCTGGTTCCGGTGTTGCCCCCGCATCCGACGGGGTTTCGCCGGCTGATGCGGGGAGGCGGTGGCGGGTGGCGACGAGCGAACGCGGGACCGCGCCGGCGGACGGCGCCGGGGCGGACCAGGACGCCGGAACAGCTTCGGTCGCGGACTGCCTCGGCCCCGGTGGGCCGACCTGCACGGGTCGCGGCCGGGCCGGCGTTCCGCTGCGGGCGACCCTGGCGCTCGGGGTGCTGACCGTGGTCGTGGGCAGCACGGCGCTGGCGCTGGGGTCCCCGTCGCGCGATCCGCTGCTGGCCGCGGGGGACACCGCCACCGGCTCCTATCTCTCGGCCCGGGCCGACGGCGACCAGGCCGCCGCCACGGTGCTCGCCGGCCCCTACCAGGAGCGTCCGGGGCCGCCGGTGACGGCACGGTACGGCGGCGGGACGGCGGCCCCGCTGGCGGCGTCCCGGCCGTTGCAGGCGGCCCCGGCGGCGCCCTCTCCGGCGGTCGGCGCGCTCTTCTCCCCCGCCGACGACGACGGTGAGCCGTTCCACCACTGCACGGCCAGCGTGGTGCACGCCCCGGCGGGCGACCTCGTCGTCACGGCCGCGCACTGTGTGCACGACGGCGGCTTCCGTACCCGGCTGGTGTTCGCGCCCGGCCTGCACGACGGGTTCGCACCGTACGGCCTGTGGGTGCCCATCCGGATCCAGGTCGATCCGCGCTGGATCAGCGACCGGGACCCCGATCACGATGTGGCGTTCCTGCGGGTACGCCGGGCGGGGCGGGCGGGGGGCCGTATAGAGGACGTCACCGGGGCCGAACGGATCCGGTTCGACGCGCCGGCCGGGCGCCCGGCACAGCTGACCGGCTACCCCGAGGACCAGGACACACCGGTCAGCTGCCGGCACACCGCGGACGCCCAGAGCCCGACCCAACTCCGCTTCGCCTGCCCGGGGTTCCCGAACGGGACGAGCGGCGGCCCGATGCTCACCGACCTCGACCCGGCCACCGGCACCGGGTCACTGATCGGCGTGATAGGCGGTCTCGAAGGGGGCGGTGACGACCTCGTCTCGTACAGCAGCCGGTTCGGCAAGGACATTGCCGCGCTCTACCGGCGGGCGATCACGAATCCGGGCCCGGGGGCCGCACAGCCCGGCTCCCGGGCCGCCGCGTCCGCTGTCATGCCCCGCGCGGCACCACGGTCTTGAGGACCGACGGCAGCGGATACCAGTCGGCGGTGGCGAAGCTCGCATGCGCCGCGGCCAGTTGGCCGACCCGGGCCAGCGCCTCCGCCTCGGTCGGGCGGGTGCCGTCGATGACCGGCGGCACGTTGTGCGCGTCGGTCATGATGAGCAGATAGTGGCGGGAGTCGTACCAGGAGGTGTCGATACTGCCGTTCAGATAGGTCGCGGCGTCACCGTCGAAGACCACGAACCAGGGGCGCAGCGCCGGGTCGGCGTAGCGCTCGCGGGGGTCGCCGGGAGCGGCACCGTGCACGGCGGGGAACGCCGTCGACTGCGCCAGTTTCCCTTGCGCCGCAAGGTCCTTGAGGTGGCCGGCGTACTCCACGTCCGTCCACAGCTTGTCGAACGGGTTCTTCTCCTCGACCGTGCCGGGTATCAGCTCGAACAGGAACTTGCCGGCCAGGTCGGCGCGCGAGGGCCAGCCGCCGGCCCGCACCGCCTCGTCGGCGTTGGCATGTCCGCCGGTGAGGTCCCCGGGGCCGTAGACCGCGTCGCCCAGCTGCTGCCGCACCAGCGCATCGAACTCGGCGGGGCCGCGGCCGCCCTTGGCGTTGAAGCCGTCCTTCATCTCGACCTTGAACAGGATCGGACGGTGGCCCGGGTGCGCGTCGTGCCAGGCCTTCATGTCGGCCAGGCAGCCGGCGAAGTCCTGGTCCCGCTTCTTGGTGCGCAGCTCCGAGGCGTTCGCGGCACCCTCGCAGTTGCTGTTGTTCCCGAGCGGATTGCTGTGCGAGACCCGCCAGGAGCGGCCCAGCCCGTTGGACCAGAGGTCGAGTTCGAGCAGGGCGGCGCCGGAGTCCAGGGCGTCCGCGAAGTAGCGGTACTTCTCCTTGTCATAGGCGTTGTGAACGCCCACGGACGTGCTGGTGCCGTATGTCGTGCCGGCCGGCTCGGCGCCCGCCGGCCCGCTCACCGCGATCACTGCCGCCGCCGCGACGACGGCCGTCCCCACACACCGCTTCCCGTTCATGTGCCCCGCTTTCCCTAGGTCCTCGGCCGTCCGGCACACTGGCGAACGCCCCTTCGACCGGTTGGTCTCCCGGCCGACCGGGCAGCAGCGTACGGGAGTTCGATGCACGGGGGACCACGCGGGCGGCGGCGGGTAGGGGAACAGTCGTTGACAGGCACCGGCCGGGAGGGCACATGACCGAAAAGCAACGCACCGAGAGAACACCGCGCACCGGACTGCCGCTCGCGGCGACCGTACTCACCGGGACGGTCGCCCTCTACCTCTCACTCGTCGCCTTCGGCAATATCACCGACTTCGACACCAACCGGCAGTTCGTCCGCCATGTCCTGGCCATGGACACCACGTTCAAGGACCCGGAGCTGATGTGGCGGGCCCTGACCTCGCACGCGGTGCAGGACGCCGCGTATCTGGCGATCATCGCCTGGGAGACGGCGGCCTCGGTGGTGCTGCTCGCGGCCACCGCGCTGTGGGCCGTCGGCGCACGACGCGGCAGCTTCGCCCGTGCCCGGCAGGTGAGCACGGTGGGGCTGCTGATGGTGCTGCTGCTGTTCGGTGCGGGCTTCCTCGCGATAGGCGGCGAGTGGTTCGCGATGTGGCAGTCCAAGGACTGGAACGGGCTGGAGGCGGCGACCCGCAACGTCACGCTGGCCGGGATCGCGCTGGTGGTCGTCCATCTGCCGGGGGCGGCGGCACGGCACGAGGGCTGGGAGTAGCGCGCGCACGGTGCCCCGGCTCGGCGCACCGCCCGACCGCGGTGCGCTGATCCCTCCGCCTTGACCCCGGCGAGCCGGAAGATCCGGCCCGCCGGGAGAGAGCCGGGCCTCAGCCCGCCGCGTACACATCCTCGATGTAGCGTCCTGAGGCGGTCAGTTCGCGCAGCCAGGCCTCGGATTCCTGTGGCGAGGCGCCGGTGCACGCGCCGTGCAGCTCGCGGAAGGCGGCCCGGACACCGGGCGCCATCCGGCTGCCGTCACCGCAGACATACACCCGCGCGCCGGCCTGGAGCAGTTCCCACACCTCGGTGGCCTCGGCGGCGATCCGGTGCTGGACGAAGCGGTGGCCGTTC
>NZ_JAMJFM010000006.1:0-228048 GCF_023544705.1 Streptomyces sp. MCA2 | reverse complement strand
GCCCTAGTACGCCGGGCGTGCCCGGCGCGCCGTAGCGGTCCGCGCCTCAGCGGGGCAGGGCGTGGCGCCGGTAGGTGACCTGGTTGTGGCGCACGTGGGTGACCTCGACGGCCAGGTGGCGGTCCGGACCGAGAGGGAAGTGCGCGGTGCAGCGCACCTCCGCGTACGGCACGGGCCGGAGGTCGCCGGAGCAGCGCACCGCCTCCGGCCCGCCGCGGAAAGGCAGGGTCAGCTGGCCGCTGAGCGTTCTGGCGATCTCGGTGCGCGGCACGGTGTGGGTGCCGCCGTCGACCTCGCTGGTGGCCTCGCGGGCGCGGAGATGGACGGCGGCGAGCGCGAGCACCCCCGCCGTGGCGAGGGCCGTGACCAGGCCGATGACCAGGGCGCGCAGTGACGGATGCGCGGTCACCGCCGTCAGCTCCGGGTGTCGCGGGGGCGCCGGCGGCGGAGAGCTCCCCAGCCTGCCGCGGCCAGCAGCAGCACACCGGTCAGGGTGGTGGCCGTCCGGCCGGTGCCGGCCGCCCCGCCGGCGCCGGTGTCCGCACCGCCCTGGGGCACGACCTCGTCGGCGCCACCGGAGACGATCATGGTGCCGGTGAGGGTCTTCCGGCCGTCACCGGATTCCGCACCGCGCTCTTCGCCACGTCCGTGGCCGTGGCCGTCCGCCTTGCCGCTTGCCCCGCCCTGCTCCTCGTCGCCCGCCCGGCCGGGGTCCAGGGCGCTCTGCCGGGCTCCGGAGGTGCCGCCGCAGGTGAGGGTGACCTGGTAGGAGCCGGGCGCGGTGCCCTCCGGCACGATCGCGGTGCCACTGATCTCGCCGCTCTGGGCGGACAGCTGCATCGCGGGGATGTCCGCGTCGTCGAAGGTGGCCTCCGCGGTGTCCCCCTGGCAGCTGCCGCCGTCGGAGACGGAGAACCCGGCGCCTGGTGCCACCGGGTCGGGCTGAACGACCACGGTCTGCGCGGTGTCCGCAGCGGACTCGGTCCCGGTCCCGGTGGCGGCGTCAGCCCCCTCGCCCTCGCCGAACAGCATGACGGGCACCACCAGGGCGCCGGCCGCCAGCGCGTACAGAGCAATGTGGCGTATGTGCATAACCCGAGAGAAGCGCCCGGCCCGGCGGTGCGCACCTCGATGGTGCGCCGCGCCCGGGGCCAACTGCCGCGGATGGCCTCCGCCGTCGCCTCTCTCCGCAGGTCACAAGGGTGCGTACGCCCCGGGCGGCGGAACGGGCGGGATGGGCTTTCCGGGTGGTGCACACCCCCGCCGGCCCCGGCACACACCCCGCGACGGCGGCAGCACGGCCTCCCTCATGACCGCGGCCGCCGGGAAGACCCTGGCCGCCGGGGCGAGCGGACCGGCCGTCCCCGCCTACGACAGGCCCCGGCACCACCCGTGCACCGCGTCACCCCGCCAGCTGGAGGTCCCACTTGCCCGACCGGCCGGTGAGGGTGGTCACCGACAGCGGCTGGACGTCTATCCGCCAGTACGAGTGCGGCGGCGCCTGGAGCGCATAGACCAGGGCGGCGCGGACGACACCGGGCTCGGCGACCGCGAGCAGCCCGTCGGCGTCCTCGACCGGCCGGGTGTCCAGCCAGCGGCCGACCCGGCTGATGAACGCCAGCAGTGACTCCCCGCCGTGCGGTGCGGACCGCGGGTCGGCCAGCCAGGTGTCCACCGCGCGCGGTTCGTCGGCGGCCACCTCGCCCAGCGTGCGGCCGGTCCAGCGCCCCATGTCGCAGTCGCGCAGCGCCGGTTGGGCGAGCGGGCGCAGCCCGAGGACCTCGCCGGTGTCCCGGCAGCGGGCGGACGGTGAGCAGTAGCGCAGTTCGGCGGCGGCGAGCCGGCACAGGACGGGCGCGGCCCGCTCGGCCTCGCGCCACCCTGCGGCGTCGAGCGGCCGGTCGTCACCGAACCGCGTTCCGAGCAGCGAGGAGCGGCCCGCGGCGAGCAGCTTGAGTCGGACGCTCATCCGCCGATGGTAAGAGCCGCGCCGCCCCCGCGGACCCGGTTGATCAGATCTCGACAGGCCCCGGGTCGATCAGCCCGAGGGTCATCCACTGTTCCGGGGACACCAGGGCGCGAAAGCCGACCTTCTCGTACACGCCGTGGGCGTCTTTGGTGGCGAGCGTGAGCCGGCTCAGACCGCAGGGCGTCAGATGGTCGGCTATGGCCTCGACCAGGGCGGTGCCCAGGCCCCTGCCGCGGTCGTCGCGGCAGATGTAGACGTCGCAGAGCCAGGCGAAGGTGGCGTGGTCGGTGACCACCCGGGCGTACCCGGCCTGACGGCCGGAACCGGTCTCGTACAGGCCGAAGTTGAGCGAGCCCGCGACGGCGCGGTCCTGGAGCTCCCGGGGCCGGTCCACGGCCCAGTAGGAGTCGGTGGACAGCCAGTGGTGGACCCGGTCGGCGTCCAGGCGCGCCGGGTCGGTGGAGATCTCGTAGCCGTCGAGGGCGTGATCGTTCATGCCGGGAGGTTCGCAGAAGGGCCGGGGCGGCGTCGAACCGATTGCCGGGGTGGACCGTGCCGCCGCCCCGCCGGCCTCGTGGGGATCGGTCCGCGCACCCCCGCCTCCGGCCCGTCAGCCCACCGCGACCCCCACCTCCTCGCACGCCGCACGGAGCCTGCGGACACCTTCGGTGATCTCGGCCGTGCCGGCGGCGGCCGCGAAGCTCAGCCGCAGGTGCGCGGCCGGCGGCTCGGCGGCGAAGTACGGCCGGCCGGCCGCGACCGCGACGCCCGCCCGCAGCGCCGCACCGGTCAGCGCCGCCTCGTCGGTGCCGTCCGGCAGCCGCAGCCAGAGGTGGTAGCCGCCCGGCGGGACGTAGAGGCCGCCCGGCGCGGGGGCGTTGCCGTACGCCGCTCCGTGCCCCCCGTCCCGCTCGGCGAGTGCGGGAAGGTGCTGGTGCAGGGCCGCGGTCAGGGCGTTCCGGCGGGTGGTCAGCTCACCGGCGATCAGCCGTAGATGGCGGGCCCAGGCGGGCGATCCGACGAGTTCCAGGGCGGCTTCCTGGAGCGGGCCCGGCACGAAGAAGCTGTCCACGACCTGGATGGCGCGCAGCCGGTCGAGAACCGGGCCGTGGGCGGCCAGGGCGCCGACCCGGAGGTTGGGCGAGGTGGCCTTGGTGAGCGAGCGGACATGGACGACCGTGCCGTCCCGGTCGTCCGCGATCAGGGTCGGCGGCAGCGCGGGGGCGTCGCCGTGGGCCAGCAGCCGCGCGAAGTCGTCCTCGATCACGAAGGCGCCGGCCGCGCGGGCCACCCGCAGCACCTCGCGCCGCCGCCCGTCGGCCAGCACCGCGCCGGTCGGGTTCTGGAACAGCGGCTGGCAGACGAACAGCCGCGCGCCGCTGGCACGGAAGGCATCGGCGAGCAGATCCGTACGGACCCCGTCCGCGTCCACCGGTACGGGGACCGGCCGCAGCCCGGAGGCGCGGGCCACCGCCAGCATGCCCGGGTAGGTCGGGGACTCGACGAGCACCGGCGCGCCGGGGGCGGCGAGGGCGCGCAGCGCGGCGGTCAGCGCGCTCTGGCCGCCCCCGGTGATCAGGACGTCGCTGGCGGCGAGCGGGCCACCGGGGCCGGCGATCTCCCGTGCGAACCAGGCCCGCAGTTCCGGCACGCCGCCGACGATGGGCCGTGCCCAGGCGCCGGGCCGCCGTCCGGCCCGCGCCAGTGCGGCGGCCAGGGCGCGTTCGGGCTGGAGATCGGGGTGCAGATAGCCGCCGATGAGTTCGATGACACCGGGGGCGGGGGTGGCGAGCGTGGCGAGGACTCCCGAGGCGTCGACGCTGCGCGGCACCTGGTCACCGGCGGGCTCGGCGCTCAGCGCGATCTCCTGCCAGGAGGTGTCGAGCGGCCGGGGCGTCTCACTGCGCGGCTCGGCCCGGAAGGCCCCCGCGCCCGGCCGGGTCACGACCAGGCCCTCCGCCGCCAGCTCCGCGAGCGCCCGGGAGACGGTCACCGGACTGACCCGATGGCGCTCCACGAGAACACGGCTCGACGGCAGCTTCTCTCCTGGAGAGTAGCGATTCAGCTCCGTACGGAGGACTGCGGCCAGTTCCGATCCACTGCTACGCTCTTGCATGAGAGACAACGATAGCGCTACCGCCTCGGTCGCGATAGCGGTCAGCACCCCCGGCGCCCCGGCCGCCCCTGTCCAGGGCACCCCGGGCAACCCCGTCGAGGGCGCCCCGGAGCCCGCCGCTCCCGCCCGCAGCGCCCTCGTCAGCCGTGGCGCCCTGCTCGCCGCACTCGGCGTCGCCACCTTCTCGCTCACCTTCCCCGCGACCGCCTGGGCGCTGGAGGGCATGGGGCCGTGGACGGTCGTGATGCTGCGCAGCGTGCTGGCCACCGCGCTGGCCGGCGGCGCGCTGGCCGTGTTCCGGGTACGTCCTCCGGAGCGGCGCCACTGGGCGGGCATCGCCGTGGTCGCGGGCGGCGTGGTCCTCGGCTTCCCGCTCCTGACGACCCTCGCGCTGGAGACCTCCACCACCTCGCATGCCGCCGTCGTCGTCGGCCTGCTGCCGCTGACCACCGCCGCCTTCTCGGCCGTACGGACCGGCGCCCGGCCCTCCCGTACCTTCTGGATCGCCTCCCTGGTCGGCGCCGTCGTCGTCATCGGTTTTGCGGTGCAGCAGAGCGGCGGGGCGCCGGGCCGCGGGGATCTGCTGCTGTTCGCGGCCCTGCTGGTGTGCGCGGCCGGCTACACCGAGGGCGGCCGCCTCGCCCGCCATATGCCGGGCTGGCAGGTGATCGGCTGGGCGCTGGTACTGGCGCTTCCGGTGACGGTGGCGGGCGCGGCTCTCGCGCTGTCCACGGAGCCGCTGCGGCTCACGGTGCATGCGGTGAGCGGGCTGCTGTGGCTGGCGTTCGGCTCGCAGTTCCTCGGGATGGTCGCCTGGTACCGCGGCATGGCCGCGATCGGCATCTCCAAGGCGAGCCAGTTGCAGCTCGCCCAGCCGCTGCTGACGCTGGTGTGGTCCGTGCTGCTGCTCGGCGAACAGCTGCCGCCGGCCGCCCCCGCGGCGGCACTGGCCGTCCTGGCGTGCATCGCCGTCACCCAGCGGACCCGTGGATGACGGCCCGGCCGCCGGAGCGGAACGAATGCGTACGTACCGGGTGCGGTCACGACCCGCGGACGTAAAATTGCCGCGACGGCAGGTACCGCCGTCGCGGGTCACGCCAGGACCGTGAACCGTGGAAACCCTTGGCCGTTCAACCGCCGGCCGTCGCACTGGTCGGCCTGCCGGTCGTACGGCCGCCCCGAGGCGGGGAGGACCCTGATGCATGCAAACAGGGGCGACCGGCTGGTGGTGCACGGCAGGACCGTCGGGCATCACGACCGGGTCGTCGAAATCGTCGAAGTCATGGGAACGGACGGCGACCCGCCCTACCGCGTCCGCGGCGAGGACGGGCACGAGGCGATCGTGTCGCCCGGCCCCGACTGCGTCGTCCGGCACGGCAAGGCCACCGACGCCGACCCCGGCCGCTAGGGCGTGTCTTAGACACCGCCACCGGCCGGCACACACCGACCCCGGCCGGTGACGGACTCCCCCGGCGGACCGCCGTCGCGGCCCGCGTGGACCCCTCCGGCGCCTGTGCGGACCCCTAGGTGCGCGCCGCGCCCGAGTAGTGGTCCCGCACGACCCGCGCCATGGCGCCCGCCCGGTCCTTGGCCACCTCCTTCGCCGAGAAGTAGACATGGCCGCCCACCTGCGGATAGCCGCGGGCGAAGGTGAGGTGGCGGGAGAGCTCGGCCGGATCCTTCCAGGCGGCGGGCTCCGTATTGCCCGCCTTGTAGAGGGCCTCGCCGATGTAGAGGTCCACTCCGGTGCCGTCGACGGTCCGCGCCCACCAGGGCACGAGTTCGGCGTAGTCGGCGGCCGCGAAGCCGAGCGGCCAGTAGACCTGCGGCACGATGTAGTCGATCCACCCCTCGCGCACCCAGCGACGGGTGTCGGCGTACAGATCGTCGTAGGTCTGGACCCCGGCCTGGGTACGGGAGCCCTGCTGATCGGTGCCGCGATTGCGCCAGACCGCGAAGGGGCTGACCCCGAACCGCACCCGGCGCCCGGCCCGCCGGCCCCCGTCCTCGAGCTTGCGCGCCATCTCGTACACCAGCCGGTCGATGTTGTCCCGGCGCCAGGCGGCCCGGCTCTCGAAGCCGCTGCCGTACCGCTCGAACGCCGCGTCGTCGTCGAAGCGCTGCCCCGCGGCCGGATACGGATAGAAGTAGTCGTCGAAGTGCACACCGTCGACGGGGTAGCGCTGCACCGCGTCGAGCATCGCGTCCTGGACGAAGCTCCGGACCTCCGGCAGCCCGGGGTTGTAGTAGAGCTTGCCGCCGTACGGGAGGACCCAGCCCGGGTTCCGGCGGGCGGGGTGGTCCGGCGTGAGCCGTCCGGGGTCGGTGTGGTTGGCGACCCGGTACGGATTGAACCAGGCGTGCAGTTCGAGGTTGCGCCGGTGGGCCTCGCGGACCGCGAAGTCGAGCGGATCCCAGCCCGGGTCGCGGCCCTGCTGCCCGGTCAGGTACTGCGCCCACGGCTCGAACGGGGAGGGCCACAGGGCATCGGCGGTGGGCCGCACCTGGAAGAACACCGCATTGAGCTTGCGGGCGACGGCCCGGTCGAAGTGGGCGCGCAGTTCGCGCTGTTGCTCGGCGGGCGGGAGCTTCGCGCTGGAGGGCCAGTCCAGGTTGGCGACGGTCGCCAGCCACATGCCCCGCATCTCGCGCCGCGCCACCCCGTCCGCGGCCGCCGCCCCCGCGGTGAGCAGCGAAGACGCCGCCCCCATCGCGGCGACGGCAAAACCCCTGCGTGTGATACGTCTCATCAAAAGTCCCCAGGTTGTCCGGTTCGTCCCGTCCTGAGGGCTCAGAATGCCCGCCCCGCCACGCTTAGCACAGCACCCCGCGGAGTAACGTCGGGGCCGAGGCGGGCGCCGGACCCTTACGGCATACCGCCGGTCCTGAAGATCAGCGAAAGGCACGATGTGACCGACATCGAACGCGTCGGAGTGGTCGGTTGCGGCCAGATGGGCGCAGGCATCGCCGAGGTGTGCGCCCGCGCCGGACTGGACGTCATGGTCGCCGAGACCACCGGCGAAGCTCTGGAGCTGGGTCGCACCCGTTTGACCAACTCTCTCGGCAAGGCCGCCGAGCGCGGCAAGATCACCGCCGAGGAGCGCGACGCGACGCTCGACCGGCTCAGCTTCACCACCGACCTCGGAGAGTTCGCCGACCGCGATCTCGTCATCGAGGCCGTCGTGGAGAACGAGCAGGTCAAGACCGAGATCTTCCAGGTCCTCGACCAGGTGATCACCCGGCCGGACGCCATCTTGGCGTCCAACACCTCGTCGATCCCGCTGGTGAAGCTGGCGGTCGCCACCTCCCGGCCGGACCAGGTCATCGGGATCCACTTCTTCAACCCGGCACCGGTGCAGAAGCTCGTCGAGCTGATCCCCGCGCTGACCACCGGCGAGGAGACCATCAAGCGGGCCGAGGCCCTGGTGCAGGACGTGCTGGAGAAGCATGCGATCCGCGCCCAGGACCGCTCGGGCTTCGTCGTCAACGCCCTGCTCATCCCGTATCTGCTCTCCGCGATCCGGATGTTCGAGTCGGGCATCGCCAGCCGCGAGGACATCGACAACGGCATGGAGATGGGCTGCGCCCACCCGATGGGCCCGCTCAAGCTGACCGACCTGATCGGCCTGGACACCGTCGCCTCGGTCGCCGAGTCGATGTACCACGAGTACAAGGAGCCGCTGTACGCCGCTCCCCCGCTGCTCGCCCGGATGGTCGACGCGGGCCGGCTGGGGCGGAAGTCCGGGTCGGGGTTCTACTCGTACTAGCCCGCACCCGCGTGCGCGACGACGCCGCCGACCGGCGCTGCTCCAGGGCGAGTTCACCCGGGGCAGCGCCGGCGGCAGGGCTGCCGTCGGCTGGACTCCCACGACGGTCGCCAGGCTCTCAGCCACGCAACGCCGCCTGGTCGATGCGGACCGCACGGAACACCGTCACGGCATGAGACCCCCGCAGGCTCCGACGGCTCTGACGCCGTGATCACACCGGCCTCATCAAGGTCGCCCCATCCGTGACCAGCGGGCGGGACACCCCACTTGGGGCGGCCAGTCACCCGGTATCAGCCCTCAGCCCGCGCCTGGCCGCGCGAAGAGGTGAGTGAGCAAGGGCCTGATCGGACCCCAGCGCGCTTATTCAATCGACAAAAATCGCGGAGTGACCGCCGAAGAGCGCGAATGTGACCTGGACCACATTCACATTCTCGTCGACTTGCTCCATAGATTGACAATCTCGGCATACGGCGCATCGAGGCGCCGCCCGGCCCAACCCCGTCGGGAATGCCAAGTGACTTACGCCAACAAGGGCGGTCGCTACTCCTTGACGCGTTCGATTACTCCTCGTATGGTGGCCCTGCTTAAGATTGCGGTTGCGTTCATCCTGAAATTGCGATGACGCACTGGATTGTCGCGGGGGCGCGGGGGGCATGGGGGTACGGGGATACGAAATGGCACAAAGCGTTCTTGATGTGCCTGGCGGGGATCCGGGGTCTCACGGATACCTCAAAGACTTCCCATAAAGGATGCCCTCCTCCGATTCCTGATACCCCGATAGCTTTCCATCGAGATGCTTCGGATCACGGTGGGATGGCGACGGTTTCAAGTATGGGGCAGAGGCCTTACGGGCGGACACCTCTTTATCATTAACCATGCGCCGACGGTGTTGGAAGATTTTACTAGGGCGCTACACAACAGCCCTATCCGAAAAGGCAGCTCAACCCATGCGCTCACCTAGTGCGGAGGCGTTAGTGGCAGTCAAGAATGTGCCGTGCGGAGACATTGGCGATCTTGTCGTAGTTGACTCCTTCGCCCTCTACAGGCTGGCCCTGGGGCATACGGAAGCCGCCCAGTCGCTCATGGAATCAGTCCGCAATGGGGATCTTCGCGTCGAGACGCCTGCCGTCGCATTCGCCGTGGCCTGCGGCATGAGGACGTGCTGGGACAGCGACTGTTCACAGGACCACCGGCCCAGCTCGGGTTCCGCGCTGCAAAGCCTGCACTCCCGTGCGGGTGTGGAAGTGGTCCACCCGAGCTTATCCGATTCGATATCCGCCGGCCGTCACTATGCGAACTGCGTGGACAGGCACTTGGACGGGTCAGAGGTTCTGGCCGCCTGTCATGCCCGCCTGCTCGCCGAAACGCACAATGCCACGCTTGTTTCCACTGCGCGCGCATCGTATTGCTATGTTCAACCCCATGCGGAGCTTCCTGTCCAGGTCAGATTGATCTAAGAGGGCGTGCACCTCGGCCTTTCGCCTGGCTTGCCAGTTCAACTGGCGGGCCATTTCAAGTTGTTGCCGTGAAAGCAGGAGTTCCGGTGGCCCGGCTGCCGCGAACACGATGCTGAAATGATCGCGATCCTGACCCGTAAATATGCACTTCCAAGTTGGCGCGGCCTCGGTTAGATTGAGTTCGCCGTACGAATGACTGAGCGCCCCTTACTTGCAGTTACACAAAGCTCTATGTAGGGAGAAGTATGTCTACCGACAGGTCAGAGCGCCATCTCGTGGTGGTCAATGCCGAAGAGCAGTACTCCATCTGGCCCGAGGGAAAGACACTCCCGTCCGGCTGGCGAGCCGTGCAGGAGCCGGCCCCCAAAGAGCAGTGCTTGGCATACATAGAGACGCACTGGACCGACATGCGGCCCTTGAGCCTGCGTCGCACGATGGCGGCCGACAAAGCTGCTCTGAGTACGACGGAAACGGCGCCTCAGAGGGAGACCGCCGTTCATGGTGTATAGCAGATCATCTCCACAGTACACATCAGCCGAAAAAGCCAGGCTGACGGTGGAGGAGGTGATATGCCTGCTCGATCCGAAGCATTCCCGGCCGGCCACCGTGGAGATTCAAGGCGAGCCCTGGATCGGCAAGACCCGGTTGCTCCAGCAGATTCTCGGGGCGGCGCGACAACGGGGCTGGGCCGTCGCCCACGCCGCGGCGGGCCCCCCTGCGGGCGCGTCGCCCTACCAACTCTTCGCCGATGCCTTCGAAGAGGTGCTGTCCGAACGGGCCGACGAGGTGTTCCGGTCCGTACCGGTCGCCTACCAGCGTGCCCTCGGCCTGGTGTTCCCCGCCCTCGACCGGAAGGCCCAGAGCGGTTCCGTGCCGGTCCCGGCGGGCACGGTGGGATCGGCGCTGCGTCAGGTCCTGCGCGAACTGGCCGGGTCACAGGGCCTGGTGCTGGCACTGGACAACGTCCACTGGGCGGACCCGGCCTCACTGGAACTGCTGGAGAGCCTCGTCCGCAGGCCGCCCGGTGCCCGGCTGTTGATCGCGGTCACCCACCGGAACCGGCAGTCGCCGCTTCATCTACGCGGGCTCCTGGCGTCCCTTTCCGGATCGTACCGGATCGCGCTCGGCCCCCTGCCCGAGCAGGAGCTCGCCGCCCTCTTACCGAAGCGCATGGTCCGGCCGTCACGCAAGAACCTCATCAGCCGCGCGGGCGGAAATCCAGGACTCTTACTGGCCCTGTCGGATTCCCCGGAAAACTGCGAGGGCACCGAATCCGGCGACTTGACGCTCGCACCGTTCGCCCGCTTCCTGGACGAATTCCGCGCCGTATCCGATGACGGCTGGCTCGCCGCGCAGTCCGCCGCCATTCTGGGCGACACATTCACCCTCCCGGAGATGCAGTCCGTGGCCGCACTGCCCACGGAGCGCCTCGTGGGGGCCGTGACAGAACTCCTGCGCGAGGACATCATCCGGCTTTGCCGGACAGCGGACACCTACTGCTTCCGCCATCCCATCCTGCGGGAAACGGTGTACCGCACCACCGGTGAAGAATGGCGGCTGGCCGCTCATTCCGCCGCGACCCAGCTCATGCGCATGCCCGTGCCGAGTACCTATCCGGCGCTCGAACCCATGCCGTCCCGGACCCCGGCGGCCGACCGGGTCCGGTCGAGACTGCTGCCGAACGAAGCCGGCCACTCCCCCGGCGACGAGACCAGGATCTACGAGCAGCGTGTCCGCACGGGTAAAGCCCTGGTCGTCGCGGGACGGCCGAGGGAGGCCCTCGACATCCTCGACCGGACCTCCCGGCCCGGCGCCGATGTACCGCTCCTCGTCCGTGCGGAGGCGGCCGAGTGGCGGGCCTGGGCCCAGCGCTTGCTGGGCAGGCACTCCCTCGCCGAGTCGCTGCTCACGACGGTACGGGCCGAGGTGGCCGCCGAACCCGAGGCCCTCGCGCTGGTGGAGTTGGCACGGCTCGCGACCGTGCTGGAGCGGGGCAGCCTGCCCGACGACGAGCTGTCGACCGCCGTGCGGTGGGCCGCCGCTCAGCACGACCCGTTGGCCCGCGCGTACACCTGGGCGCTGCTCGGTGCCCAGGAAGCGGACTCGGGCCGCACCGGGCAGGCCGCCGTCCGGCTCCGTGAGGTGGCCGGCCTGCTCGACGGCCTGGACGACAGCACCCTCCTCGGACGGCTCGACGCTCTGTACTGGCTGGCCAGGGCCCAGGCCCGGCTGGAGCAGGAGGCCGAGGCCGCACGCCACTTCGAGCGGGGCCTCGGCATCGCGGTGGCGCATGAACTCGAGTATCTGGTCCCGCAGTTCGCCACCGGGCTCGCCGAGGTCTGCCTGCGTCAGGGGCGCATCGACCTCGCGGTCGAGTCGGGACGTCAGGCGATACGCGCCGCCGACCGGATCGGGGGTGCCTGCCTCCTGGCCGAGGCCGGTGCCGGGCTCGCCCGGGCGACGTGGGTCAGCGGTGACCAGGCGACTGCGTGGGACACGGCACGCAGGGCCGCGGAGCAGGCGGAGGCGTGGCGGGAACCCTGGGCGGACCGGGTGCGGCTGTCGCTGCTCGAGACGACGTTCGACACCCATGACCAGGAACTGTGCAAGGGGCTCCTGTCCATGGGGATCGTGCGGCGCGCCGCCACGTTCCCGATCGTCGCGCTGGTCCCGGCCGTCGGTGAGGTCCTGGCCCGGCTGGAGTCGGAGCGCAGTGGGTCGGACGCCGAGGCGGGGCGGTGGGCGACGGCGGCGGAAGAGGCCGCCGGCCGACTGCAACTGCCGGGTGCCACGGGACTGGCGCTCCTGGCCCGCGCGCACCACCACCGCAGCGCCGATCCGCTCAAGGCGGCCGCCTTCGCCTCCAGCGCGGTCGTGACACTGACCAGAGCGGGGCGGACTCTCGACGTGGCCCGCGCACACCTGGCGGCTGCGGCGGCCTGGAACGTCGTCGACTCCGCGGTGGCTCGCAGCCAGTTCAACGAAGCACGGCTGCTGCTGGACGAGTGCGGGGCACACGGCTATCTGGAACACACGGTCAGCCAGGCCGCGAACGGGGGCGGTCAGTCGGCCGACGCCAGACTGGCCCGGCTGAGTGGCCGGGAGCGGGAGATCTCGGTGCTGGTCAGCGACGGCTACACCAATCAGCAAATCGCCCGCGCGCTCGAACTCAGCCACAAGACGGTGGAGACCCACCTCGGCCGGATCTTCAAGAAGCTCAAGGTCGGTTCGCGCGCGCAGGTCGCTACGTCGATCGGCCGGGCGACCAGGATCACCGATACGCAGTTCCCCGGCCGCCAGACACTGCGGAGCGGCCGGAACCGGATCGCGTAGCGCCTGACCGGGAACCCGGGAGCGCAGCGGCAGCGCTGCCCTCCCGGGTTCGCACCGCACGTGGTCCGCCCTTC
Organism: Streptomyces sp. MCA2; assembly: GCF_023544705.1. Lineage (NCBI taxonomy): Bacteria > Bacillati > Actinomycetota > Actinomycetes > Kitasatosporales > Streptomycetaceae > Streptomyces > Streptomyces sp. MCA2. The sequence continues at coordinate 215,332 of NZ_JAMJFM010000006.1, read as the reverse complement.
GCGGGGCGACGCGGCCGCCCCCACCCGGCGGTCAGCCCCGCTCGGTGGAGACGGCACCCGTCGGTTCCAGCTCCACGGTGCGCTCCGGCCCTTCGGCGGTCTCCTTCGCGTCGGAGGCCGGATCGGGTTTCAGGCCGAACATGTTGAGCATGGGAGTCGTCATCGCGGTGGTGATCAGCGCCACCAGCGTGAGGATCGCCAGGAGCCGCCGGTCGATGATCCCCGCCTGGTAGCCGATCTGAAGGACCACGAGTTCGGTCAGACCGCGGGCGTTGAGCAGCACCCCGAGCGTGAAAGCGGGCCGCCAGGGCATCCCCGTCATACGGGACACCAGAGCGGGCCCGAGCACCTTGCCGAGGACGGCCAGAGCGAGCAGCCCCGCCAAGGTGACCAGCGACGAGGCACCCCACCGCAGCGCACCGAGATCGAGGGTGAGGCCGAACCCGAAGAAGAAGAACGGCAGCAGCACGGACGCCGCGGTGCTCACCAGACGTTCGGCGGCCACCACAGCCGTGCGGTTCCCCTTGGGCCAGGCCACGCCGACCAGCAGTGCGCCGATCAGTTGATGCAGTCCTATGCTCGCGGTCAGCGCGGCCGTTCCGGTGACCAGTACGACCAGGAGCACCATGGTGGTACTGCCGTCCTTGTCCTTCTCCATCGTGGGCCATTTGACGAGGAGCCGGCGCAGCGGACCGAGGTAGAACAGCGCTATCACGATCGCGGCCAGGGCGTTGACCAGCACTCCCACCGGACTCGAACCGTGGGCGCCGGCCAGGATCGCCGCGAGGATCAGCCAGCTTCCGCCGTCGCCCAGCGCCGACGCGAAGAGACTGAGCCGCCCGGCCGGGGTGCGCATGATTCCCAGGTCGGCAAGGATGCGAGCCAGTACGGGAAAGGCCGTGATGCTCAGGGCGCAGCCCACGAAGAGCACGAAGGCGAGGGGATGCACCCCGTGCGCGGCGTAGTCGAGGAGCAGGACCGCCGCCGTTGTGCCCAGGGCGAAGGGCACCAGCATCGACGCCTGGCTGATCAGCAGGGCCTGCATCGCCGCTCCGCGAAGACGCATCCCCGACAGTTCCCGGCCCACCCCGAACATGAAGAGCACGAGGCCCAGTTGGGCCAGCCCGTTCAGCAGCTGCTGCGCCGACTGCGGAAACAGCCAGCCGGCCGCGTCCGGGGCGAACCTGCCGAACAGTGAGGGCCCCAGAGCCAGACCCGCGCAGATCTCCCCTACGACCCGGGGCTGGCGCAGCCACTCGGCCAGGAGGCCTCCCAGGCGAGCCGCGGCAAGAATCACCGCCGCGGCGAGCAGGAAGTGTCCGGAGACGTCGAGTCCATGACCGCTCGTCGCGCCCGAGGCGCCTTGGGGCCGGCCCCCCAGGACCACGGTGGCGATCATTCCGATCACCGCGAGCGGCAAGACGCCCCCCACCACCAAGGCCCCCCAGGGACGCTGCTTCTGCTCCTCGTCCGAACCGGGCAACCGCGCCATAACTCCCCCTACCCCTGTAAGTCTTCCCGTGCGAATGGTCCAGCCGAGGGTTCGGGCGGCCTTTCAGAGTTCGTACGACATGCCCTCAAAGATCATGTCGCGCATCAGCTCGCTGGCGCCCGCGGCGAGGGTCCCCGCCATGGCGTCGCGATAGTGGCGGGCCGCCGCCGAACCCTCGGTATAGCCCCGCGCGCCGTGGTACTGGACACAGACCTGCGCCGTCTCGACGGCCAGTTCCGTCGCCTTCAGCTTGAGAATCGAGGCGGTCTGGCTGTCGAGGTCACCTCTGCTGTGGCGCCACGCCGCCCGGTAGGCGTAGTGGCGTACCAGCTCGAACTCCGCCACCAGATCCGCCAGTCGGTGCTTGACCGCCTGCTTCGCGGCGAGCGGGGCGTCTCCCACCCGGTGCTCACGGACGAATGCGCCGAGCAGCGCAAGGCAGGAGTGCACGCCGCCGACGGCGAGGATCCCGGCGACCAACCGCTCGAACTCCAAGGCCCGCATCAGGTACATCAGGGCCCGGCCCGGACGGCCCAGGAACTGGTCGTCGCTCAACGGGACGCGATCGAAGCCGACGCGGCACACATCCGCGCTGCGCATGCCGAGCCCCGGCTCGGGCCGGCGGGTCACACCGGGGCTGTGGCCGTCGACGAGGACCAGGCTGGCCCCCGTCAGACCTCTGCTCGACGTGGCCTGGCGCGTCCTGACCAGCGTGACGAACAGGTCCGCCTGGGTGCCGTTCGTCACCGGGTGTTTGCAGCCGGTGAGGTAACGGCCCGACTCGTCGGCCGGCAGGGCCTGGGTACGCAGTCTGCTCAGATCCGAACCTGCCTCGTCCTCACTGATCGCCAACGCAACGACGCACTCCCCGCTGCGGATCGGCGGCAGATAGGTCTCCTTCTGTTCAGCGGTGCCGAACAGCTCCAGATAGGACGCGGCCATATAGGCGTGCACCCCGACGGCCGCCCGGATACCGGCGTACCCGGTGCGGCCCAGCTCCTCCAGGAAGACCGCACTGCGCAGAAAGTCCTCCCCGCTGTGCCCGAAGGCCAGCAGGCCCTGCTTGCCCAGCGTCCGCCACGCCTCGGCCGGGATGCGCGCGCTCCGTTCCCACTCCTGGGCATGGGGCAGCACCGACTGCGCGAGAAGGTGCCGCGTGCGCTCCCTGAACTCGCGGTGTCCGGCGAAGCCGTACGGGTCCGGTATGGCGGTCTCTCCGTCCGGCCGGCTCACTTGACGGAGACCACGGTGTGGTGGTCCAGGATCTCCGTGATCCTTCCTGAGATCTTGAAGACCGCGTGGGGTGTGCCGGCGGCGGCCCAGGTCTCCTCGAAGGCCAGCAGATCCTCGTCGACCAGCACCGTCAGCGGCTCGCGGTGGCACACCGGCGGCACGCCTCCGATGGCGTATCCGGTGGTCTGCTTGACGAACTCCGCGTCCGCCTTGCCGATCCTCCCGCCCACCCGTGCCGCGATGGTCTTCTCGTTCACCCGGTTCGGGCCACTGGCGAGCACCATCACCGGCTCGCCCGTTGGCTCCTTGCGGAACACCAGCGACTTGACGATCTGTGCCGTCCCACAGCCCAGAGCACTGGCTGCGTCCGCGGCGGTGCGGGGCGAGTCGGGCAGTTCGACCACGGTCAGATCCAGACCGCGCCGGTGGAGGGCGTCCTGAAACTGCTGCGCCCGCTTGCTGAGAGTCATAGCGGTGTAACTCCTGTTGTTCCGGGGCGAGAGGAGAGCAGCACGCGACGGTCGACCTTGCCGGTCGCCGTCAGCGGCAGCGAAGCACGGAGATGGATCGCGGAGGGGACCATGTACCCGGGCAGCCGGGTTCGCAGATGTGTCCGCAGCCCCTCGGGCGTGAGGTCCTCGCCGTGCGGCACGACGAAGGCGACGAGGGCCTTCTCCCCCGTCGCGAGCTCGGTGGCCATCACATAGCTCTGCTTCACCGTGGGATGGGACCTGATGTGGTGGGCCACTTCGCCGAGTTCGATGCGGAACCCGCTGATCTTCACCTGGTCGTCCTGCCGCCCTTGGAAGACCAGGTCTCCGTCGGCGCGCAGATAGGCACGGTCACCGGTGCGGTAGAGGCGCTCGGGCCGCCCGGCCACATCGCGGTCGATGAACCGCTGGCGCGTGATGCCCGGCATGCCCAGGTACCCGGGCGAAAGGCCGGCACCGGCCAGCAGTACCTCGCCGGTCTCACCCGGCGCACACAACTTCTCGCCGTCCACCACGTACAGGCGGGTGTTCTGTATCGGTCGCCCGATGGGGAGCGCCGGATCCTCCGGGCGCAGTTCCCTGACAGGGTGGAAGGTGGCGAAGGTCGTACATTCGGTGGGGCCGTACACGCTGACCAGCCGGTCCCGGCCGTAGTGCTGGAGAGCCTTCGCCATGTGCTTGAGCGAGTGCTCCTCACCGCCGGTGAGAAGGGTGTCGAGGCCGCCGAGGGTTTCCGGTGCCTCGATCACGACCGTGTTGAACAGGGCCGTGGTCAGGAACAGCACGGTGACACGGTGCTCGTCCAGTACCCGCTTCAGCTCGGACAGGCGCAGGTTCTTCCCCGGGTACAGCACACAGGTCCCGCCGTGGAGCAGCGCACCCCAGATCTCGAAGGTCGCCGCGTCGAAGGAGACCGGCGCCAGCTGCAACAGCCTGGCGTGCGCGTCAAGGCGTGCGTAGACGGCACCGAACACCAGCCGCGCTATGGCGTGGTGCTGGATCGGGACACCCTTGGGTTTACCGGTGGAACCCGAAGTGAAGTTGATGTACGCGACATCGTGAGAGCGGACGGGCACGACCGGGTTCGTCCGGCCGCGCGGCGGCTCGGCGTACACGGCCGGGACGACCTCGCACTCGGGAAAGCGCGCGGACAGAGCCTCGTTCCGGTCGGTGAGCACCCTGCGGCAGCGGGCGTCGCCGAACAGGGTCCGTAGCCGTTCATCGGGCCATGAGGCGTCGAAAGGCAGATAGGCCGCGCCGCATTTGAGCACCGCGAGCAGGCCGACGATCAGTTCCGGGGACCGCTCGACGCACACCCCTACGGTGTCCCCCGGGAGCACGCCCCGAGTCCGCAGCACGTCCGCGAGACCATTGGCGAGTTCATTGAGTTCGCCGTACGTCAGCTTCCGGTCGCGGTGGACAACGGCCACCGCGTCGACGTGCCGGGCCGCACAGTCCTCGAAGAGTTCATTGACGCCGGCCTCGTCGGGAAAGGGAACGGAGGTGCGGTTGATCTCCTGGTGGACCGACAGCGCCTCAGCTGTAGTGGCGAGGCTCTCCATTCGGGTCCTCCAATCGGGCGTTGATCACATCCAGCAAGGGCCGGCGGTGCGTTTCGAGGAAGAAGTGCCCGCCCGCGGTGCCGAGCAGTTCGCAGTCCCGCTCGGTGAAGTGCTTCCAGTCACGCATGGCCTCGCGCCCGTCGATCGGGTCGTCCTGCCCGTACAAGGCCGTGACCGGGACGTTCACGGCCTTGCCGTGCCGGTCACCCCACAACTCCGCCAGCCGGATCTCGGCGCGGATGGTCGGCAGGAAGAGCCTCATCAGCACTTTGTCGTCCAGGACTTCGGCCGGGGTGCCGCCCATGCCTCGCAGGGCGTCCAGAAAGCCGTCCTCCGTTAACTCGTGCATATACGGCCGGTGTTGAGGGTGACGGGGGCTGCGGGATCCGGAGACGAAGAGGTGGCGGGTGAGGTCACCGTGCTCGGCGCCGGCCACGTGAGCCAGTTCGTAGGCCAGTCGGGCCCCGAAGCTGTGGCCGTAGAAGGCGTGGGGCTCGTTCAGACAGGGGGCCAGGGCCGCGTAGGTGTCCGCGATCAGCGGTTCCCACTCGGTATACGGGCCCTCGGCCAGTCTCGGTCCCTTGCCGGGCAGCCTGACAGCGAGCAATTCCACATGAGCGCTGAGACCGTCCGCCCAGGCCCTGATGAGATCAGGGCTGCCGCCCGCGTAGGGGAAACAGATCAACCGGACGCCCGGCGTGGCGGACGCCGCCCTGAGGCGCACCAGCCATCTGTCGCTGTCAGGCCGCACCATGGCGCTTAGCTCTCGCCGACCGCGCCCGCGAGGGAACCGTTGCGCCGGATCGACGCCGCGATCTCACGCAGGCTGCTCTCGGCGTACAGGTCGTCGGGGGGAAGGGCGTCCTCGCCGTAGGTCTCTTCCGCCTTGCCGATCAGCCTCATCGCGGTCAGCGAGGTGCCGCCGGCTTCGAAGAAGTCGCTGTCGGTGCCGGTGACCGGCAGGCCGAGGCCCTTGCAGACCTCCACCACCCAGTTCTCGATCTCGTCGTGATTGTCAAAAGCACTCATGGCGCTGCGTAGTCTCCTCTCAGGCGTGGGCACTGTGGCCTTGCGCGTGCCGGGCAGTGACCGGGTGGCGGGCATGCCTTGCTGCGTGTCCGCCGGCCGGGCACGGCCTAGCGTCGCGGGAAGCGGTACCCGTTGACCGTGGTCTCGACGAACCGGTTGTGCTGGAACTCATCCTTGCCGGAGACGAGCACATTGCCGAACTTGTCGAGGCTCGCGGCACCGCCGAATTCCTGGAGGGAATCGGAGTGCGGATAGACCTGCACGGAGGTCGGAAGATAGCGGCCGGCGAATCCAAGCCGCATCTGGTCGGTGAGGCCGCTGTGCGGGTGAGACGCATGCATCAGCGTGGACCAGAAGATGATGAACTGTCCCTGCCGCATCACCTGGGACTCGGCCTTCGACTCGTCCGGGCTCCAGTTGGGGTCCTTCTGGAGCTGGCGGTAGTCATAGCCGAAGAACCCGCGGCGTACGCCGTCCTTTTCCTTCTTGTTGATGGAGTCGACATCGTACGTCATCGTCTTTGACTCGTCGTAGTTCATCGTCTTGTGCGAACCCGGGATGAACTGGAGGCAGCCGTTTTCCAGCGACGCTTCGGTGAAGGCGGACCACACGGTGATGGTGCCACCGAATTCGGCGTCCTCCGGCCAGACGATCTGCGGGTGCTTGGAGCCGGCGACGTTCGAGAAGTTGTCGGCCTGGTGCCAGTCCGTACCCTCGTCACCAGGGTACTTGGGGAAGAACTCGCTGCGCCAGCACAGGACGTCCGGACCCAGCAGGCTGGAGACCCGGTCGACGATCTCGGGCCTGGCGATGTGCTCCGCCAGGAAGTCCACATCGAGATGCCGGTCGTAGTTGGCCAGGTTCGTGTTACCCGAAACGGCCTTGTCCTGCTTATAGATGGCCTTCTTGGTGTTCAGTAGCTTGGGACGCAGCGCGCGAAGATTCTTCTCCATCTCTTCGGGCTCGTACAGATCGAAGGGACCTATGAACCCGTTCTGATGGAATTTCTCGATCTCCTCGGCCGTGAGCGAGAAGTTCAGATCCTGCCGTTCCATTTCGCACCTTTCGCTGAACACACACTGAGACAGAGCCGAAAAGATGGAGACCCGGGAGGGTGACCTCGATCCCGGATTCTTGCACTGGCGCGCCGCGCCGGCTCCAGGGATCGGGCCGGATGCATTCCATCACACCAGGCGGACCGGGTGAATGGAATGGTGGAAATCGCCGGTGCCGGGTACTTGGTACCGCCGGCGGAGAGAAGATGGTGAAGACGGGAAGCGGGGCGGCCGTTACTCTCCGGGCGCCGGCTCGGAAACTGTCTGCGCCGGGGCCGCGTTCGGCCGTGGCGCGGGACGTCATCGGACGTAGGGGGACGCGGTGCGGGCACGACGGTAGGAGAGCCGAGCGCCCTCGCCGTCGAGCGGGGCCGGCCGTCGTCGTGCCGTGCGCGGCCGGGTCGCGGGCGGGGCGGAGTGCCCTGGCGGGCCGGTCGTCCGAGTCCTAGTCGCACCCCATGGTCACCATCACCCCTTCGCCTCCACCGCCGGCACGCCTCGCAGTCTGGCACGGAACGGCGCCGTGTCCGAGGAGTTGCCGGCCTTCACCGGGTAAGGGAACTCCCCGACTGGCCGACACCCGTACGGGCTGCGAGCCTCAAACCGACTTCGCAGAGATCGTTTGACTCGACGGGAACAGTGTGGTGGTGCATGAACGCGCTACGCGTGTGGTCGAAGCCGGACGAGGTCCGGATGTGGCTGCTCTGTCTGCCGCCCGGAGGCGGCAGTGCGCGACTGTTCAAGGACTGGGCCGGGCTGCTGCCTGAGGGCCTTGGCGTGGCCGCGCTCGAACTGCCCGGCCACGGCAGTCGGCTGGCCGAGCCCGCGGCCACGAACCTCGAGAGCGCCGTCGCGGAACTCGCTGATGCCGTGACACCGCTGCTGGAGCGGCCGGTGATGCTCTTCGGGCACAGCATGGGTGCGGTTCTCGCGCTCGACCTGGCCTACGAGCTGCGTACTCGGCGCGGATGGAAGCCAGTTGCCCTGGTCGCCGCCGCGAGTGAGCCGCCCGAACGACAGCGGGTGCCGGAGGCCTCTCCCGACGCCTCGGACGAGGAACTGGTGACCTGGCTCCGCGGTCTCGGCGGTACATCCGAGGAGTTGCTCACCAGCCGGGAGTTTCTCGCCGAGATGCTGCCGGCGCTGCGCGCCGATCTCCGACTCGTCGCAGGCAGGACGGAGCGCGCACAACCGCCGCTCGGCTGTCCGCTGCACGTCTACCTCGGCGAGCAGGACCTGTCGGTCGACGGGCCCGCGTCGGAGCGCTGCTGGGCCACGCTCACGACGGGCAAACAGCTGTCCCGCAGCTTCCCCGGCGGTCACTTCTTCGTTCAGGAATCCACCGGACCGGTCCTGGCCGCACTGGCCGAAGACGCGGACGCGGCGGTCGGAGGCCGGCTCCTGCGATCCGGATGAGCGAGTCAGGCGCACGAGGGTGAGGCCGAACAGGAGGAATGGGCATGGTCATGGCGGATATATCCGAAGCGCACGAAGGTGACGCGGACCGCAGCACGTCGAGAGAGACAGCCGGAGGGGCGGGCCAACTCCCCCTGAAGGGGCTGTCGGAGGAGCGCAAGGCGCTGCTCACCCTGGAACTTGCCCGCCGCAAGGCGGCGGCGCTCACACCACGGCGGCTGCCGCGCGAGGGCGCCGAGCCGCGCTTCCCGCTCTCCTACGCACAGGAGCGGCTCTGGTTCCTCGCACAGGCGGACCCGGAATCGACGGCCTATGTGATGCCCGGAGCGCTGCGCCTTCGCGGCCAACTGGACCGACAGGCCCTCAGCGGTGCCCTGGACGAGATCGTGCGTCGGCACGAGGTGCTCCGCACCACCTTCCCCGACGAGGGCGGCCGGCCTGAGCAGCGTATCGGCCGGCCCCGGCCGGTTCCGCTCGCCGTGCTGGACGTGACGAGCGAGGACGAGGTCTCCGCCGCGCTCCGGGCCGAAACGACCACGCCCTTCGACCTGACGTGCGACCTCATGGTGCGCGCCCGGCTGTTGCGGCTGTCCGACGAGCATCATGTGCTCGTGCTCGGTCTCCATCACATCGCCGCCGACGGCTGGTCGCTCGGCGTCCTGCTGCATGAGCTCGGCGCGCTCTACGACGCCTTCCGGCGGGGTGCGCCCTCTCCGCTGCCCGAGCTCGAGACGCAGTACGCCGACTACGCCGTCTGGCAGCGGGACTGGCTCGCCACCGGCCCGCTGGACGACCAGCTCGCCTACTGGCGAGAACGCCTCGACGGCACCCCCGTGCTGGAGCTGCCCGCGGACGGCGCCCCCACGGCGGAGCGCACCTGGCGGGGCGCGTCGGCACCGTTCGACTTCCCCCCGCAACTGTGGAAGGAGGTGGCGGACTTCGCCGAGGAACACCGGACGACCCCGTACATGGTCCTGGTGGCGGCGTTCGCGGTCGTGCTCGCACGGTGGAGCGGCGAGCAGGATGTGGTGATCGGTTCACCGCTGGCCGGGCGCTCCCACCCCGAACTGGAGCCGCTGGCCGGGTTCTTCGTCAACACCCTGCCACTGCGCGTGGACGTGCCGGGCGCGACGTCCTTCGCGGCGCTGCTCGCCGAGGTGAAGCAGACCTGTACCGAGGCGTACGCCCATCAGGACGTCCCCTTCGGCAAGCTCGTCCAGGCGCTGCGGCCGGACCGCTCGCTGGGTCCTGTGCCGCTGGTGCAGGTGATGCTCGCACTGCGCGATGTGCCGGGACAGGCGCCCGCCTTGGCCGGGCTCGACGTAGAGGAACTGGACCTGGCGACGAACCAGGATGCCAGCAAGTTCGATCTCGTCCTCGATCTGGTCCCGGAGCCGGACGGCCGGCTGCGCAGCCGGGTCGAGTTCAGCACCGACCTCTTCGAAGCGGCCACCGCGGGCAGGATCGCCGACGCGTTCGTCCGGGTGCTGGAGGCCGCACTGGCCGAACCCGATCAGCTCGTCGACCGGCTGCCACTGGTGTCGGCGGACGAGCGCGCGCATCTCGTCGGGGAGCTGTCCGGGGACGGCGACGCGAGCGCCGCGGACACCGCCGGCCTCCTGCACACCCTCATCGAGGAACAGGCGAGGGCCAGGCCGGACGCCACAGCGGTCGCGTGCGGCACCACCGAGCTCACCTACCGGGAACTGACCGAGCGCGCCGGCCTGCTCGCGCACCGGCTGCGTTCCCTCGGTGCGGGACCGGAGCAGCTCATCGGCGTCTGCCTGTCCCGTTCGGCCGACATGGTGGTCGCTCTGCTCGGCATCCTCAAAGCGGGCGCCGCGTACCTGCCGCTCGACCCCGGCTATCCGCAGAACCGGATCGACCTGATGGTCCGCGACTCGGGCGTCTCGATCGTCATCACCGAGCGCGCCGTGGCCGCCACCGGCCGGCTGAACGTGGGAGAGGACAACGGAGCCGGTGCCGGCCTCACTCCCGATCTGGTGCTCGTGGACGACCTCGGCGTCGAGGGGACGGCGGAGCCACTGCCCGAGCTGGCGCACCCGCGCACCCTGGCCTATGTCATCTACACCTCGGGCTCCACCGGTCTGCCGAAGGGCTCGGCCAACGAGCACGGCGGTGTGGTGAACACGCTCGCCGGGCTGAACCGGACGCTCGGCCTCAAGCCGACGGACCGGATGCTGGCGATCTCCAGTCTCAACTACGACATGTCGGTGTACGAGATCCTCGGAAGCCTCCTCGCGGGCGCATGTGTGGTCGTCCCGCCCGCAGATCTTGAGGTCACCGACCCCATACGGCTGCGCCAACTCCTCATCGACGCCCGGGTCACCACCTGGAGTTCGGCGCCGGCCCTGCTCGAATTGCTCGTCAACCACGTGCACGGCGGCCCGGGTCTCGACGGCACCGCGCTGCGGATGGCCGTCCTCGGTGGCGACCGGATGGAACCGGGGCTCGCCGGGCGGCTCGGCGAACTGCTGCCGGATCTGCGGCTCTACAACCTCGCGGGCATGACGGAGGTCTCGTACTGCTCGACCTACCACCTCGTGCGGCGGCCCGAACCGGTCCCCGGCATCATCCCGTGGGGCCGCCCGCTGCCCAACCAACGCCTCTACGTCCTCGACGCGCACGGTGAACCCGTCCCCGTCGGCGTCCGCGGCGAGCTCTTCATCGGCGGCGCGGGTGTGCGGCGTGGTTACTGGCAGCGGCCGGGCCTGTCGGCGCAGCGGTTCACGCCCGACCCGTTCGGCCGCGACTCCTCCGGGCGGCTCTACCGCACCGGCGACGCCGCGCGCTGGCGTTCCTCGGGCGAGCTGGAGTTCCTGGGCAGGCTCGACCACCAGGTGAAGCTGCGCGGCCTGCGGATCGAGCCGGGCGAGATCGAGGCCGCGCTGACCTCCCATGAGGACGTCAAGCGCAGCATGGTGCTCATGCGGGGTACGGGCACCGAGCAGCGCCTGGTCGCCTACCTCACCACGCAGGGCCCGTTGCCGCCGAGCGTCGGTGAGCTGCGGCGGTACCTGCTCGACCGGCTGCCCGGCCACATGGTGCCCTCGGCGTTCGTGCTCATGGAGGAATTCCCGCTACAGCCGAGCGGCAAGGTCGACCGGTCCGCACTGCCCGACCCTGCCGCGAACCGGCCCGAACTGTCCGGCGCCTACGTCGAGCCCACGACGCCACTGGAGCGGGTGCTCGCCGGGATCTGGGCCGAGGTGCTCGAACTGGACCAGGTGGGGTCGACCGACGACTTCTTCGACCTCGGCGGGCACTCGTTGCTCGTGACGCAGGCGGTCTCCCAGATCCGTGACCTGTTCCGGGTGGACCTCTCGATCCGCAGCTTCCTGGCCGCGGGCACGGTGCAGGCGCTGGCCGGCCGGCTCCGCTCGGCCGCGGCCGAAGCGGGGACGGACGTCGACCGGACGGCGGAGCTGATCCTCCAGGTGAGCGGCATGGATGCGGATCAGGTGACCAGGAGGCTCGCCGAGTGATCCATCCGACGTGGCCGTGCTCCGCCCCGCAGGCATGACGCCCGATCAGAGTCCTTGCTTGCCGCACCTCCTGGCCAAAACGTCCGGGCCCCAGGGCGTGCTTGCCGATGGCGCTGACCCTGGTGCGGTGCGCACGCGGTACCACCGATGCTGCTCCCCGCGGGCAGCCGCCACCAGGACGCGGTGCACGCCGACGACGAGCGGGCGCCGTGGAGGCCGTGCGCTTCGGCGCCGGCCGCTTCCGTGACCCCTTGCTCCGCCACCGTTGACCGACCTTCGTTCGAGGAGTTCACATGGGCCCCACCTTCATCGAGATTCTCCGCCGGCGGGCCGAGGCCACTCCTCATCGTCCGGCACTGGAGTTCGAGGTCTCGGAGACAGAGATCCGCACGCTGGACTACGCCGCACTCGACCGGGGCGCCAGAGCGGTCGCCGCGCAGATCCAGCAGCGCGCCAGCCGGGGCGACCGGGTCCTGCTCCTGCACCAGCCCGGCCCCGACTACGTGACGGCGTTCTTCGGCTGCCTGTACTCCGGAACGATCGCCGTCCCGGTCTACCCGCCGCTCGGCACCCATGGCCTGGAGCGGGTGCGGGCCATCGCCGCCGACTCCGGTGCCATGCTGGCCCTGGTCGACACCGCCACGCTCGCCGCGATCGATGACCGCGGCAACCGGCTCGATCTGGGCTCCTCCCTCGAGTGGGCGACCACCGACGACGCGGCCACGGCGCCGGAGGACTGGCAGGAGCCCGAACTGTCCCCGGACGACCTGGCGTTCCTCCAGTACACATCGGGCTCCACGGGGACGCCGAAAGGCGTCATGCTCAGCCACGCCAACCTCGTGCACAACTCGGAGACGATCGGGCGCTCCCTCCGGCTGGACGAGAACAGCCGCGGCGTCAGCTGGCTCCCGCCCTACCACGACATGGGGCTGATCGGCGGCATCCTGCAACCCGTCCACACGGGCTTCCCCTGCACGCTGCTGTCCCCGCTGACCTTTCTCCACCAGCCGCTGCGCTGGCTGCGGGCACTCAGCCGCACCCGGGCGACCATCACCGCCGCCCCCGACTTCGCCTACGCCGAGGCACTGCGCCGCACCAAGCCCGAGGAGCGCGAGGAGCTCGACCTGTCGGCGCTGCGGCACGCGCTCGTCGGCGCCGAGCCGGTGCGCCGTGCCACGATGGACGCGTTCGCCGAGGCCTTCCGCACCGCGGGCTTCCGCCGCTCGGCGTTCTACCCGTGCTACGGCCTCGCCGAGGCCACCCTGTTCGTCACCGGCAGGGCCGATCCGGCGGCCGAGCCCGCCGTCCTGCGCGTGCGGCGACCGGATCTGGACGAGGGCCGGGCGGGCATGGCCGCACCCGGTGAGCCCGCCGCCGAGCTGACCGGCTGCGGCTGGGCACACCACGAGGACCTCACGCTGATCGTCGATCCCGCCACGGGCGAGCCGCTGCCCCCGGGCGCCGTGGGCGAGGTCTGGGTCAGCGGCCCGACCGTCGCCCGCGGCTACTGGAACCGTCCCGAGCAGACGGCCGCCGCCTTCGGGGCCGTGGCCGAGGGCCACCCCGGACGCGTCTTCCTGCGCACCGGGGACCTGGGCTTCCGGCACGAAGCGGAACTGTATGTGACCGGCCGGATCAAGGACCTGATCATCGTCCGTGGCCGTAACCTCTACCCGCCGGACCTCGAAATGACGGCTGAGCGGGCCCACCCGCTCCTGCACCCGGGCCGCAGCGCGGCCATCGCGGTCGACAACGGGGCGTCGGAGCAGGTCGTGCTCGTGCACGAGGTGGTCAGGACGTTCCGGAACGAGGACGGGCCCCTCGTCGTCAGGGCCGTACGCGAGGCCGTGATGGCCGAGCACGGGATCGCGCTCGCGGACGTCGTGCTCGTCCGGGTCGGCAAGATCCCGCGCACCAGCAGCGGCAAGGTGCGGCGGGCGGAGTGCCGCGCGCGCTGGCTCGCCGGAACGCTCGAACCGGTGGCGGCAGCCGAGCGGACCGGGCCGGCCACGACGGTCCCTGCCGAGCTGACCGAGCTCGTCGCAGCGGCTCTGGACACCGACCCCGCCGCACTCGTCGCGGACGCACCGCTGGTCAGCCAGGGGCTCGACTCGCTGCGTGCCGTCCGGCTCAAGGCGGCGCTCTTCGACACGCGCGGCGTGGACGTCCCGCTCGCCCGGTTCCTGGACGGCCTCACGCCGCTGGACCTCGCCGCCCTTCCGGCGCACGAACCCGCACGGCCGCCCGTCACCGCCCAGCCGGGGCCCGCCGTGGTCACCCCCGAGCAGGAGCGGATGTGGCTGCTCGACCAGATGGGCGCGGGCGACGCCTATCACGTCGTCGGCGGGCTCCGGCTGCACGGACCGCTCGACCGGGCGCTGCTGGAGCGGTGCCTCACCGGGCTCTTCGACGAAGTCCCGCTCCTGCGCTCGGTGTTCCGGCGAGGACCGGACGACACGCTGGGCCTGTCCGTCCTGCCCACCGTCGAGGTGTTCCGGCTGCCGTTCCGCAACCTGTCGGCGCACGGCGAGGACCGCGTGGCGGAAGAGCTGCGGGCGCTGGCCGCCGAGCCGTTCGATCTCGGCACCGGACCGCTGGTACGCCTGCTGCTGCTCCAGCGGAGCCCGCAGGAGTGGGTGCTGGGCATCGCCGCGCACCACGCCGTGCTCGACGGCTGGTCGATGGGCCTGCTGCTCCAGCGGCTCGGCGACGCCTACCGGGACGGCGGGACGGTCGAGCCCAGACCGTCGGCGATCCCTCCCCTTGTGCCGTGGACCGAGAAGAGCCTCGCCTCGTGGCGCGAGCGGCTCGACGGGGCACCGGCCCTGGAGCTCCACACCGACCGTCCCGTTCCGGCCACGCCGACCTGGCACGGCGCGTCCCTGCCCGTACGGATCCCCGCGGATCTGGTCGTCAGGCTGCAAACGGTTGCCGCGGAACGGGGGGCCACCCCCTTCATGGTGCTGCTGGCGGCCTTCGGCGCGCTCCTCGGCCGGTGGAGCGGCCAGGACGACCTGGTGGTCGGCACCGTGGCCGCGGGCCGGGACCAGCCCGGCACCGAGACCGCCATCGGCATGCTCGCCGACATCCTGCCGCTGCGCGTGCGGACCGGTTCGGCCGGTTTCGGCGCCGTCATCGACGATGTGCGGGCCCAGCGTCTCGCGGCCTACGACCCTGAGCGGCCGCCGTTCGACGAGATCGTGCGTGCCACCACCGAGCGGCCGGCCGACGGCCGCGCTCCGCTGGTACGCGCGCTTCTCGCGCTCCAGAACCTCCCGATCAACCCCTGGGAGGCACGAGGTGTGCGCGCCGAGCCCTTCGAACTCCCCTCTCCAGGAGCGCAGTTCGAGCTGGCTCTCCACCTCGTTCCGACCTCCGACGGCTCGCTGACGGGCCACGCCGTCTACGCGGTCGACCTGTTCGAGGAGCAGACCATCACTGCCCTGCTGTCCGGGCTGCCCGTCCTGCTCGACGCGGCGCTCACCGATCCGTCCGCCTCTGTCGCCGACCTGCCGACGCTGGCTCCCGCCGAGGCGGAGCGGATCGCGCGAACCGTCGCGGACGGCGGCCCGGCGGCGCACGGCGGCATGCTGGTCCACCAGCTCGTCGAGCGCGTCGCACGATCGGCCCCTGAGGCAACGGCCGTGGCATGGGACGGCGGTTCGCTCAGCTATGGCGATCTCGACGCGCGGGCACGGGGCCTGGCGGCCCGGCTGCGCGAACTCGGGGTGACCCCGGACCAGCCGGTCGCCGTGTGCCTGCCGCGCTCGCCCGAGCTGGTCATCGCGATCTACGCCGTTCTCCTCGCCGGTGGCGCCTACCTGCCCCTCGACACCTCTCACCCACTGGCCCGCCTCACCCGGCAGATCGGCATCGCGCGCGCCCGGATACTCATCGGGTCCGCGCCCGGGCTCACGCCTCCCGAGGGCACCGTGCTGGTCGGTCCCGAGGAGACCGGCACCGGCCTGTTCACGGATGCGGAGGTGCTGCCGGGACACCTCGCCAACGTGCTGTTCACCTCGGGCTCGACCGGCGAGCCCAAGGGCGTGATGACGACTCACGACGCCCTGGCGAACCAGCTCGTGTGGTACCAGCGCACCCTCGGGCTGGACGCCGGGGAGGCGGTGCTGCTCAAGACCCCGGCGAGCTTCGACGTGGCCACCCTGGAGATGCTGGCGCCGCTCGTGGCCGGGGCCACGGTGGTCCTCGCCCGGCCGGACGGACACCGTGACACCTCTTACCTCGCCCATCTGATCGCCCGGCACTCCGTCACCATCTGCCACTTCGTCCCGTCGATGCTCCAGATCTTCCTCGAGGAGCCCGACGCCGTGCACGCCGCACGGACGCTGCGTCAGGTCGGGTCCGTCGGCGAGGAGCTGGCCCCGGCGCTGGCCGAGCGCTTCGCCGAGGTGCTGCCCGGTGTCCGGCTGCACAATCTGTACGGGCCGACGGAAGCCGCGATCGAGGCAGCTGCCCAGGAGATCGGTCCCGCGGAGACAGTCCTGAGCCGCGTCCCCATCGGCCGCGCGATCGCGGGCACCCGTCTCTACGTTCTCGACTCATCGGGCGGGATCGCCCCGCCGCTGGCCCCGGGCGAGCTCCACATCGGCGGGGTCGCTCCGGCGCGTGGCTATCTCGGCCGCCCCGCCCTGACCGCCGACCGGTTCGTGCCCGACCCCTACGGCTCCGGCACACGCTTGTACCGGACCGGTGACCGCGCGCGGATGCGCCCTGACGGGACGTTCGAGTACCTGGGCCGGCTCGACCGGCAGCTCAAGATCCGCGGCCAGCGGGTGGAGCCCGGCGAGATCGAGGTGGTGCTGAACCGGCACCCGCTCGTGCGCGCCTCGGTCGTGGAGGCAAGGCCCGACACCTCGGGCCGGCTGCGGCTGCTGGCCTGGGTCGTGCCCGCGGGCACGGAGTTCCCCTCCCCCGGCACGCTGCGCGCCCATCTGGAGCAGGTGGTGCCGGCGGGCCTGGTCCCGGACACGGTGACCGTCCTGTCGGAATTCCCGGTGAGTCCGCACGGCAAGCTCGACCGCTCGGCGCTACCGGATCCGGCCCCACGGCCGGCCGCGTCCGAGCAGGCGGTCTCGCCGCGCAACCCCGTGGAGGGCAAGATGGCCCGGATCTGGAGCGAGGTGCTGGGGGTGCCGGAGCTGTCAGTCACCGCCGACTTCTTCCAGCTCGGTGGTCACTCACTCATGGCTACCCGGGTCGCGATGCGTGTGCGCTATGCGTTCGGAGTCACCCTGTCCGCCGGTGAGCTGCTCAGCGGCACGCTGACGATCGAGCGGTTGGCGGCCCTGGTGCAGAGCAGGCAGCTTGCCGAAGCGGGCGACGGTGAGGTCGACGACGTACTCGGGTGGCTGTCCGGGCTCTCGGACGACGAGGTCGCCGAGTTGCTCGCCAAGGAGCCGGGTGGTGAGGGCATGCCGTAACGGGCACGGCGCAGCCGCGGTGAGGGCGGCGCGGTCCGGGCGGCCCTCCCCCGTCGGCCGCGCCCGCCGCGTCCGCCAGGGTCTTGCCGCGCGGGGCGGCCTCCACCGCGGCCGGGCCCCCTTGCGCGGCAGCCCGCACAGCACTCACGAGCAGAAGCCCTGCCGGGACCTCACCGGCAGGGCTTCTTCGTCACCGCTCCACGACCCACGAGTGCCCGCCGCGACCGGCACCCGGCACGCCTGCTGCGGCACCCGCCGTCAAGGCGGGCGCCGCGCGAGCGCAGCCCTCTCCCGTCAGGCGCTCAGATCCGCGAGGAAGGCGTCCATCAGGTCGTCCGGGGCCTCCATGAACCGGTAGTGCGGTCCTTCCAGGACCCGGAAGGTGGTCTCCCCGCAATCCGCCCAGGAATCCATCAGCCGGTGGTCGACCTCCGCGTCCTGGTCCCACCCCAGCGCGGTGATGGGGCAGGGCAGGCGGACGGGCTCGTCCGGGTGGTAGCGCTTGTTGGTCTCCACGTCCGCCCGCAGGATCTCCAGGCTCAGATCGACCAGGTCGGGGCGCGGTTTGCCGCCCAGCTGCACGATCAGGGTGTGGACCTCGTCGGCCAGCTCGGCATCGGACATCTCCAGGAAGCGGCCGTGCGGACCACGGTGCGGAGCGACCTGGGAGGAGACGAACAGCCGGTCCGGGGTGGGATACCCCTTCTCCATCAGCCGGACGGCGGTCTCGTAGCCGGGCAGCGCGGAGCCGCAGTGGCCGAAGAGCCCGAACGGGCGGTCCAGGTACGGGTGCAGCACCTCGACGAGATCATCAGCCAGGGCCTCGTACGTCCCGTAGGGCTCCTCGCGGAAGCGGTTCTCCCGGCCGGGGGGCTGCACCGGGACGATCTCCATGTCGCCCAGGAACCGGGGCCACTTGCGGTACATGCTCGCCCCGCACCCGGAGTAGGGCAGACAGAACAGGCGCGTGGCGCTCTCGGGCGACGGCTCGCGCAGGAACCACTTCGAGGCGCTCACTTGACCAGCCCCGTGTGCGAACGGGCGGCTCCCGCACGGACCTTGGCCACCATCGGCATGTGCTTGATGCCGGCGACGAAGTTGGAGTGCAGGTGCTCCACCTCACCCACGAGCTCGAAGTCCTCGAAGCTCTCGAAGAGCTCGGTGAACAGGATCTTCATGCTCATCCGGGCCACGGTGTGGCCCACGCAGTAGTGCGGGCCGCTGCCGAAGGCCATGTGCCGGTTGGGCTTGCGGCGGATGTCGAAGGTGAAGGGGTTCGCGAAGACCTCCTCGTCGCGGTTGGCCGAGCCCAGCCAGACCACGACGGCATCGCCCGCCCGGATCTTCTTGCCGCGCAGCTCGATGTCCTGCAACGCGTACCGCATGAAGTGGTTGGTCGGCGAGGACCAGCGCAGCGCTTCGTCCACCCCGGTGTTCATCAGCTTGGGATCCGTGCGCCATTCGTGCAGTAGCGGGGTGCCGACGATCTCGGCCATCGCCCCGGTCGGGACGAACGGAGTGGTGACGTTGGCGCCGAGGATCAGGCTGTAGCAGTTCGAGAGGATCGCACCGGTCTCCAGGCTCCGGCCGTCGATCTCCATGCCGAGCAGCAGGCTGATGAGGTCGTCGCCGAGGTTGTTGCGCCGGTCGCGCAGAATGTCGTGGAAGTAGGCGAACAGCTCCCGGTGGGCGGCCTTGAGCGTCTCTTCGGCGCTGCCGGGCCCCGCGAACTCCGGGTCGTCCGGGGCTATCGACATCGTCGTCAGCTGGGTCAGCCGGGTCCAGTCCTCACGCGGCAGGCCCATCATCGTGCCGGCAGCGGTCATCGGCAGCGTCATCATCGACTCGGCGAAGTCGAAAGGCTCTTCGCTCAGGGCGGGTTCGAGGAGCCGGCGCACCTCGCCGGTGACCGCCTCCCGGTACTTCTCCACCTGCTTGTTCGTCAGGGCCCGCTGCATGGGGGCCCGCATCCGGGTGTGCCGGGGCGGGTCGGTGGCGGCCATCTGCCGGCCGCGCGCCGGGTCGTCCTTGCCCAGCAGGAAGAGCATGGTGCCGCGCTGGGAGGTGAACAGCGTGTGGTCGCGCAGCACGAGGTCGGCGTCCTCGAACTTGGTCACCGACCAGAACCCCAGGGTGTCGTCGACCTGCTGCCAGCGCACCGGGTCGCGCTGCCGCATGGCGTTCCAGATGGAGTGCGGGTCGCCCTCCCCGTACAGGACGGAATCGGTCAGATCGACGGAATCGAGGTCGATCTGCTCCGGCGGCACCGACTGGCTGAGCTTCACTTCGGGTGGTCTCCCTGTCTCAACGGCAATTCAGGCGGATGTCAGGCTGTCGAGCTCTTCAGCCAGTTCGGCGACGGTGGGGCGCAGGTAGAGCGTGCGCGCGGACAGCTCCACGCCGAAGCGGTCCTGGAGGCGTCCCAGAAGGTCGGCCGCGATGAGCGAGTGGCCGCCCAGTTCGAAGAAGTCGTCGTCCATGCCCACCGGTTCGATGGCCAGCAGATCGGCCCACTCCTCGGCCACGGCGCTCTCGGTGGCGGTGCGCGCGGCCGTGTACTCGGTGGCGAGCGGCCGGGCGGCCCGGCGGGCGGTGGGCAGGGCCGCCCGGTCCACCTTGCCGTTCCGGTTCAAGGGCAGCTCGGGCAGCGTGAGGATCGCCCAGGGGACCATGTAGCCGGGCAGTTCGCCCCGCAGCCACTCCCGCAGCCGCTGTCCCAGTGCGGCCGGGCTGTCGTCGTCGGGCCGCTCCGCGGTGATGTAGGCGAGCAGCCGCTTGCCGACGGCGCCGTCGCTCTGGGCCACGACGACGGCCTGGCGCACGTCCTCGTGCCGGTCGAGTACGGCCTCGATCTCGCCCGGCTCGACGCGGTAGCCCTGCACCTTGATCTGCCGGTCGGCCCGGCCCAGGAACTCCAAGGTGCCGTCGGGCCTGCGGGATACGAGGTCACCGGTGCGGTACAGGCGCGCACCGGGTTCGCGTGCGAACGGATCGGGCACGAAGCGCTCCGCGGTGGCACCCGGCCGGCCCGCATATCCGTGGGCCAGCCCCTCGCCGCCCGCGTACAGCTCGCCGGGCACACCGACCGGAACCGGCCGCAGCTCGGGGTCCAGCACCAGGGCGCGGGTGCCGCTGATGGGCTTCCCCAGCGGGATGAAGTTTCCGGCCGGGGGCTCGGCGGAGGTCCAGCAGGTGGTGAAGGTGGTGTTCTCCGTGGGCCCGTAGCCGTTGGTGAACACCAGCCCCGGGTGGGCGGTCAGCAGCCGCCTCACGTGCGTCGCGGAGACCACGTCGCCGCCGGCCACCACATGGCGCAGACCCGCGAAGGCGTCCAGGTGCTGATTGACCATTTGGTGGAAGAGGCCCGCGGTCATCCAGGCGACGTTCACCTTCTCGTCGACGAGCGTGGCGGCGAGCTGCTCGGTGGCGAGCGAGCCCGGCGGGTGGACGACCAGCCGCCCCCCGTTGACCAGCGGCGCCCACAGTTCGAGCGTCGAGGCGTCGAAGGCCACCGGAGCGAGCTGGAGGAAGACGTCCGACGGACCGAAGTCGGCCCAGTCGGGCTCGACGACGAGCCGGGAGACCGCGGCGTGCGGAACGCGGACGCCCTTGGGGGTGCCGGTCGATCCGGAGGTGAAGCTGACGTACGCCACCGCGGTGGGCGCCACGTCGACGCCGACCGGCGACACCGGGGTCTCCTGCCCGTCCGGGGTCAGCGGCAGCACGGTGACGCCGGCCGGCACCGAGGCGGCGAACCGGTCCTGTGCCAGCACATGGCCGGCACCGGCGTCGGCCAGCAGCTCGCCCAGCCGCCGGGCCGGGAGGTCCGGCTCGAACGCGGCATAGGCGGCCCCGCACTTGAGGATGGCCAGCAGCGCGACGACGAGGTCGGGCGAGCGCTCGGCGAGGACGCCGACGACCCGGTCGCGGCCCACGCCCTCCTTTTGCAGACGAAGGGCGAGCCGGTCGGCACCGGCGGCGAGATCGCGGTAGCTCAGCTCCGCCCCGGCACAGCTGACGGCGACCGCTTCCGGAGTACGTTCCGCCTGCTCCTGAACCATCACATGCAGCGGCCGCGCGGGCACCGGGGCGCGGCCCGTACCGGCCTGGGCGCCCACCAGGGCCAGGTCGTCGGCGGTGGCCAGTGGGAGAACCGACAGCGGCACGGCGCCGTCGGCGGACGCGGCACGGTGCGCGGTGCGCAGCAGACCGGTGATCCGCTCGGCGTCCTCGGCGGTGTACCGCCCGGCGCCGGCCGTCGCCCGCAACAGGGCGGGACCCGCCTCGACGGTCAGCCCAGGCGCTGTTCCCCCGGGGTCGGTGTCCCAGACGAACCGGACATCGGCCACCACTGACGGGTCCGCTTCCGCACCGTCCCGGTCCTGCTCCAGGGCCGCCAGGTCCGCCTCCGCCACGGCGCTCAGAGCGGCCGGCGTCGGGTCCTGGGACAGGTCGAACGACAGCACGCCTTCGGTGTGGGCGTCCCGGTAGGCGACCCGTACGGTGTCCTCAAGCGTGCACCGGTGCAGGACCGCCACCACACAGGCCACGGCGGACGCGGGCCTCAGGGCGGACGCTTCGCCCGGCGGGCCACTCGCCCCGCGCTCCGGCGATTGGGTCATTGATGTCACGAGTCCTCCTTGGAGGGGGTGGACGCGACCGGGGCCGCAGCACGGCGACTGCGCAAGGCGGACCGGTCGACGCGCTGGATGGGGGCCACGGCCTCGCTGGGCCGGGCCAGTTGCTCGTCCACGTACGCCGCGACGGCTGCGATGGTCGGCGACTCGAAGAGCAGGCCGAGCGGTACGTCGACCTTGTACTCCTGGCGCACGGTGTCCATAACCTCGGAGCCGAGCAGCGAGTGCCCGCCGAGAGCGAAGAAGTCGTCGTGGACGCCGACCCGGTCCACGCCGAGTGCCGCCGACCACATGACTGTGAGCCGGCTCTCGGTCTCGGTGGACGGTTCCCGGTGCGCCTCGGCCGCGGCGGCCGCGAGGTCGGGGCCCGGGAGGGCCGCGGAGTCAGTCACGCCCGCCCGGTCGAGGGGGAAGTGGGGAACCACCAGGACGTGCTCGGGTACCGCGTGGGCGGGCAGCCGCTGTTGCAGGTGCTGGCGCATTCTGCTGACCACGGCCCGCTCGCGGGTGAGGCTCAGCGGGTCGTTGTGCAAGGTGCCGTGCGGGGCCGGCCCGGTGCCGGCCGTCACCCGGCTGCCGAAGCCGGCCGGCAGCGGATCGGCGGGGGCCGTCCGCGCGGAGCCGGTGGCCTCCGCGCGGGTGAACAGCACCTCCACGGTGCCGTCGGCCGCGTTCTCGGCGCACTGCACCAGTGCGGTGTAGCCGGCCTTCTCGGCCAGTGCCGCGAACAGCTGCGGATCGACCGCCCCACCGGGCTCCGAGCGGCGGGGCGTGAGGGCCGCGGAGGTGTCGGAGACGGTGGCAGTACGTCCCGCCATCAGGTCCGCACAGGCACGCAGCCGGGCGTGGACACGGCTGTCCGGCACGGCCGCGAGCAGCATCCGCCGGGGGGCCCGCTCCCGCAGGGACCCGGTCACGGCGTCGAGGGTCAGGCCGTCCGCCTGCCAGTCGAGGGTGAGGTCCGCGCTGCCGGGGCTCACCGGCTCGCCGGCCCGCAGCACCACGTCGTAGCGGTACGCCCCCAGTTCGTTGCGGTGGCGTCCGAGCCTGGGGAGCAGATACACCTCACCGATCCCGGGCAGCCGCCCGGCCAGTTCGGTGAAGTAGCGGGGGTCCAGCGCCAGTTCCTCCTCCTGGCCGACGCGGGCGGCCACCGCCTGACTCAGCTGACCGGCGGGATCGGTGGCCTGGCGGAGGTCCAGCTGTCCGGGCAGGTGCAGGGCGCCCAGCAGCGGCAGGCTGCGTACGGAACCGAGGTAGATGTGGCCGCCGGGGCGCAGCATCCGCAAGGCTCCGTCCAGGACCCGCTCCAGGTACCGCGCATTCGGGAAGTGCTGGATCACCGAGTTGAGGACGACGGTGTCGAAGCCGCCTGCGGTGAGTCCGTCGTAGTCGTCGGCGGCCCGCTCCAGGAGCTCGACGTCGTCGACCTTGCTGGCGAGCCAGTCGCGGTGATCGCGGATGTGGTGCAGCGCGTGGGCGGAGAGGTCCGTACCGGTGTACGAGGCGCAGCGTGGCGCCAGCCGGAACAGCAGCCCGCCGGTCTTGCAGCCGATCTCGAGAACATCGGACGGCTCGAGCGCGAGGATCCGCCGGAAGGTGGTGTCGGCCCATTCGCGCATTTCGGCGGCGGTGAGGTACTCGCCGGTGTGCGGACTGTTCCAGCCGCCCACGTTGAGCGTCGGATCGTCCTCGGCCGCACGCGTGGAGTAGATCTCCGCGAACCGCAGGCGGTCCGTGGTGCCGCTGTCGGCGTCGTCGTCCATACGCAGGGACAGGTGGGCGATCAGGCTGGGATCCTCGTCGCCCGGTCGTGCGCTGAGCACGGCCCGCTCGATACCGGAGGCGCCGTGCAGCGCCGCCTCGACCTCACTCTGCTCGACACAGTGGGTGCGTACCCGGATTTCCTCGCCCAGCGGGTCCAGGGTGCCGTCGGGAAGGCGGCGCACCCGCTGGTGGGTGCGCAGGAGGCGGGCGCCGTCTTCGCGCAGCGGGTCGTCGGCCAGCAGCGCGCGGTGCTCGTGCGGCCTGCCGAGGTAGCCCTCGGGCAGCGGGACGTCGCCCAGCCAGAGTTCACCGGGCACGCCGATCGGTACCGGCAGGCCCGTCTCGTCCAGGATGCGCAAGGTGGCGCCGGGCTCGGGCGAGCCGACCGCCGCGGTGAGGGCTGCGGGGCAGCGCTCGGCCCCGAACGGCTGGGCGATGATGTCCAGCGCCGCGTGGGCCGGGCCGTACTGGAGGTGGACCCGGCAGCCGGGGGCGGCCGTGTGCAGCCGGGCGGTGAGTGCGGGCCAGGGGCGCTCGTCGCGCAGGACCACCTGGCGCAGGGTGGCGGGCACCTTGTCGGCGTCGAGCAGCACGGCGAGTTCCGAGGGGGTGCACCGCAGGACGGTGACCGCTTCGAGGGACGGGGTCCCGGCCGGTGCGGCGGGCTCGTCGCTGCCGGCGATGGCCACACACGCTCCGGCCGCCGGGGCCCACAGGAGCTCCCACGGCGAGAGGTCGAATCCGGCTCCGGTGGACAGCACGGTGTGCTCGGCGCCGTCCGCACCATCCCCGTGCAGATAGGTGGCCGCGGCCCAGCGGAGCCGGTGGGCGACGCCGGCATGGGTGTTGACCAGGCCGCGCGGGGTGGCGTCCGGCGTGTGCCGGTAGTTGACGAAGGCGCCCTGGTCCGGCGCCGGGACGGCCGCCGGGCCGTCGGCGGGCCGGCGCGCCAGATCACTGCTGACATCGACCGGGCTGACCATGAAGTCCAGCCCGTCCGGCGCCGCGCCGTCGAGAAGGACCAGTCCGGTGGAGCAGTCCAGCAGGACTTCGTTGATGTCGGCGACCGGGTGGCCGGGGTTGAGGGGGACGGCCAGACCGCCGGCCTTGAGCACGGCGAGCAGGGAGACCACAAGGTGGGCGGAGGGCTGCATGCACACCGCAACGGGCTGGCCCGGGGTCACCCCCAGGTCTTTCAGCCACCAGGCGAGCCGGTTGGCGCGTTCGTCCAGCTCGCGGAAGGTGAGGCCGCCGCCGTGGTGGCGGACGGCGGGCGCGGCGGGACGCAGCCGTGCCTGTTCCTCGATGAGCGCCGGGACGGTGGCAGACGGGTCCGGCCGCACCGGGCGCCGGTCACCGTCGTCGCTGAGCAGTGCCGACTCGCGCTCACCGAGGACCGGCAGGCCGGTGACGGGCACGTCCGGCTCCCGGCCTGCCCCGTCGAGGACCGTGCGCAGCGAGTCGAGCATGCGGAGCACGATGTCCTCGGTGAAGACGTCGGTGGAGAAGTACACCGTGCCGCTGATGCCGCCGTCGCTGTCGGGCGACAGGTCCACCTCAAGGTCGAAGCGCGCGGTATGGGTGCTCAGAGGTTCGACGGAGAAGGTCAGTCCGGGCATCTCGACACGCGAGTGCGGCTCGTTGTGGAAGCCGAGCTGATGGCGGACGAGAGGCACCCTGGCGAGCGTGTCACGTTCCGGGACCACGGTCTCGACGATGCGCTCGAAGGGTACGTCCTGGTGGTCGTACGCGCCCAGGCACACCTCCCGGGCCTGCCGGACCAGGTCGCGGTAGGTCGGCGCCCCGGAGGTGTCCATGCGCAGGGCGACCTCGTTGACGAAGCAGCCCACGAGGTGTTGGAGTTCGACGTGCCGGCGCCCGGCGACGGCACAGCCGATGACGATGTCGTCCTGGCCGCTCCAGCGTGAGAGCACCACCGACTGGGCCGCGATCAGCGCCATGTACGGGGTGGCGCGCTCGGCCTCGGCGAGGTCGGTGATCCGGCGGACGGTCTCCGGGGCGATCCGGTACTGGAGCGTGCCGCCCTTCCAGCTCAGTTCGGCCGGCCGGGGCAGGCCGGTGGCGATGTCCACGAGCCGGGTTTCGGCGAGCTGCTCGCGCCAGTAGTCGAGCTGGCTCCGCACCGCCGGCCCGCCCAGCCAGTCGCGCTGCCATGCGGCGAAGTCACCGTACTGGAAGGGAAGTTCGGGAAGATCCGGGGTGTCGCCGCACAGATGCGCGCGGTAGCGCTCGCCCAGCTCGCGGATCAGGACGTTGAGCGACCAGCCGTCGGTGGCGATGTGGTGCTGGCAGATCAGGAGCAGATGCTCGTCCGCGGACAGCCGCAGCAGGACGGGCCGCAGCATCAGGTCACGTGCGAGGTCGAAGGGCCGGTCGGTCTCGGCCTGGCAGCGGACCCGCGCCTCGGCCTCCCGCGCTTCGGCGGACAGGTCCGTCAGGTCGATCAGGGGCAGTTCGATGCCGGTGAAGGGGCGGACGGTCTGTACGGGTACGCCGTCGGTCTGCCCATAGGTGGTGCGCAGCACCTCGTGCCGCTCGACGATCTCGCCGAGGCAGCGGTGCAGGAGTTCCACGTCGAGCCGGCCGCGCAGCCGGGCGGTTCCCGCGACGTTGTAGAGGGTCGCCTCGGGCTGGAGCTGGTGGAAGAACCAGATGCGCTGCTGGGCGGAGGACAGCGGCATGGCACCGCGGTCGCCGCCGTACGAGGTGATGCGGTTGTCCGCGACGGCAGGTGCCTGTCGGCCCATCAGACGGTCGAGCAGTTCCCTCTGTTCGGCTGTCAGCGTTGCCGGTCGCATGGGCGCCTCACTCTTCGGTGACGGGTCGGTGGGGGTGGCTGGTGCAAGGGCCGTGACGGCCGTGGGTGCGCTCGCGGGAGGGGGCGTACGCGCGCCCCTCACAGTGGCCGTGCGCGGAACTCGGGACGGTGAGCCGGCGCGGGAGGCGCGACGGCGCCGAGGGTGGCCCGCACATCGGCGAGCAGCCCTGCCAGCACCTCGGACATCTGGTCCTGGAGGAAGAAGTGCCCGGAGGCAAAGGTGCGGACGGCGAAATCACCGTTGCTCTCCGCGCGCCAGTGCGCGGCCCGGTCCGGGCATACGCCCGGGTCCGAGCTCCCCAGGTAGACCCGCACCGGGCAGCCCAGCGGCCTGTCCTCGGCAGGCGGCCGGGTCGCCAGGACCGTCAGGTCCGCGCGCAGTGCCGGGAGCAGCATCCGCATGTACTCCTCATCGGCGAGCAGTTCGGGCGGGGTGGCGCCCACGTGCCGCAGGAAGTCGAGGGCCCCCTGCTCGGTGAGCCAACGGCCGTAGTCCTTGTGCGGGGTCAGACGCGGAGGCTCACAGGCCGCCGCGATCAGCAGGTCGGGGGTGAAGCCGCGCTCGCGGCCGAGGGTGCGGCACAGCTCGGCACCGACGGTGGCCCCCATGCTGTGGCCGAAGACCACCAGCGGGCGGTCGGCCAGCTCGGCCACCTCCTCGCTCAGCGGCCGCAGGATCTCCTCCAGCGAGTGCACCGGGGGCTCGTCGATACGGCTCCCGCGGCCGGGCAGTTCCACCCCGACCACCCCGATCTCCGCGGGCAGCAACCGGGACCATCGCCGGAACGTGTGGGCCGCGGTGCCGGCGCCCGGGAGGCAGAGCACGCGCAGGGCGACGTGCCCCCTGTGCGACCAGTCGCGCAGCCATGTCATCGGAAGTCCCCTTCACATCACAGCGGATCCGGCCGCGCCGGACACCGGATTCCAGCTTCGCGCCAGCGGCCGGGAGTTGCAGTCAGGGGAGTTCCTGACAGGTGGTCCTGAGCCAGTGGCGTACGGATTCAGGGCACCGTCACCGTGCGGTGCGCGGGTGGTGCGCCGACCGCGAGGGCGGCGGCGAAGCCCGGGGGCGCGGCGAGGTCCCGTACGGACCAGCCGCCGCGCAGTGCGGGGACCGACGCCGCGGTCCACCCGTCGGGCCGTGTCCCGCCCAGGCGCGGCAGCTCCGCCATACCGGTCCCCGCCGCTTTGCCCACCGCTTCGTGGCGGGTCCACATCCGGGTGCCGTCCTCGTCGGACAGCCGCTCGGCGCCCGGGTCGCGGAGCACGGTGGCCCATCGGATGCCGGTACGGACGCGTTCCACGTCGATGCCCACCGACAGCGGCGCCCTTGCGACGGCCACCATGGCCAGGTGTTCGCTGTGGCTCAGGCTGACGTCGAACGCGGTCCGGCCCGCTCCGTCGCTCCATACGGGCTTGCCGTGCGGCGACGACCCGCAGCGCGGACAGCGGCGCTCGACCCGCAGCGTGGCCGGTTCCTCGCCCGTGCAGCCGGCGAGGAGGTGCCGCAGCGTGCAGTGCGCCGCCCGGTGGCGCCGCCGGCCGGCCGCGTGGTGCAGCCGGGCGGTGCGCTGTCGTTCCTGCGCGTCCAGGCAGTCTCCGCCGTCCGGCAGCACCACGTCGTCGAGGTCCAGGCACCACACGTGGACGGCGTCGGGCGGCAGGCCGGGGAGGACGGACAGCACCGGGGCCGGATCGTGGACACGCCCGGCAGCGGTCACCGCACGCCTCGGACCGAGGCGGCCGGACCGCCGGGCCGAGCGCAAGTCTGCCGGCCTGCCGGCACCTCGCCGTCGGCCGGGCAGCGGAGGGTGACGGGGTCCGGGGTCCGCTGCCGATCGGCGAGCGGACCGGGCCGGCTCCCCGCCACGGGGCGCATCTGGTGCGTCGGCGCCCTTGTCGTCCGAGGGCGCTGCGGAGTCACAACCGTGGGCACCGGCAAAGACTGGCAAGTACACGGACCGCGCTGACAGTCGGGAACACTCCTGACATCCGGGCGGCCGGCGAGCCGGGCGGCAGGCATCCGGACGATCTAGGGTCGCTGGCACGATCCGTCGCCCCGCCGAGGAGCCTCCTTGACCGCGATATCCACCTTTTCCGTCGCCGGCACCTTCAACGGGCCTCCCACCAGCGCCAATGGCGGCTACGCGTGCGGCAGGCTGGCCGAGCTGGCGACGGCCGGAGGCCTGCTGGACTCCCCTGTCGCGGTGTCACTGCACCTGCCGGTCCCGCTGGACACCCCGCTCACCTACCGGCCGGCCGGAAAACGCGGGCACGCCTGGCACGGTGAGGA
This sequence comes from Streptomyces sp. MCA2, assembly GCF_023544705.1. NCBI lineage: Bacteria > Bacillati > Actinomycetota > Actinomycetes > Kitasatosporales > Streptomycetaceae > Streptomyces > Streptomyces sp. MCA2. The sequence continues at coordinate 186,571 of NZ_JAMJFM010000006.1, read as the reverse complement.
CGTGGTCGCCTCGGTCACGGCGGGAAGTGGTCCCCTGCCCGTGGTGGAGCCGGTTTCGGCGGCGGCGGCAAAGGCGGCGCAGGACTCCTTCACCGACGTCGGGCATCCCTTCCCCACGTGCTTCGTCTGCGGCCCGGAGCGGGCCGAGGGCGGTCTGGCCCTGCGGCCGGGTGCGGTCGAGGGCAGGCCGGACACGGTCGCCTGCCTGTGGTCCCCCGGGCCCGAACTGGCCGACGAACGGGGTGCGGTACTCCCTGAGATCGTGTGGAGCGCCCTGGACTGCCCCGGCGGCTGGACGACCGATCCGGTGCGGCGCCCCCGGCTGCTGGGCCGGATGTCCGCCCGGATCACCGAACTCCCGTCGGCAGGAGGCGAGTACGTGGTGGTCGCCAAGCTGGAGCGCACCGAGGAGCGCACGACGACGAATCTCACCGCGCTCTACGACGCGGCCGAGGGCCGGCTGCTCGCGCATGCCTCGGCGCTGTGGATCGCCATCGACGCGAGCGTCTGACCAGGGCCGCCACTGAGGGCCTGTCCCCCGCCCCGGTCCGGGCGGAGGACAGGCCCTCAGTGGTACCGCGGCTCATCGGTCAGCGGGCGCTGGCCGGACGCATATCGGTCCATGTGCTGTCGATGTGGGCCAGGCAGTCCTCCTTGGAACCGCTGAATCCCTCCTCCCGCCAGCCGGCCGGGATCTCGCGCCCCGCCCGCCAGATCGAGTACTGCTCCTCGATGTTGACGACGACGTGGTACTCCTGCGCTCCTGCCATGACGAACCTCCCGTTGGTGCACCTTAATAAGGCATCTTTTTTGGACATGGTGTACGGCGGTTGACCGTCTCCCCGGCGGGGGCCGCTGGAGTGGCAGCAGCATGTGCCGTACGGACATCAGAGGGTGAACTGCCGGGAGACGAGGGTGAATCCGGCATCCCAGGAGGCCCAGGTGACAGTCGCGGGGCGCTTCCCGCTCAGCGCTCCGGCCGGGAACCCGGGGGACTTCGCCAGCAGACGCAGACGCAGCGGCCCGTCGCCTTTGACCCTCAGTGTCAGTTCGACGCCCTCGGCCGGTGGCGCGGCGTAGGTGAAGCCCCACCCCCAACGCCCCTTCACACCGGGCCGGTTCCTGCCTCCGGGCAGCTTGTCACCGCCCACAGTCAGGCCCTGGACGCCGGAGCTGCCCGTCGTGTCGGCGTAGAGCATCAGCTGACTGGCCGTGCCGGCGGATCCGAGGCGCACCACGACGTCCCTCGATCCGCTGCCGGCCCGGGTGGACAGCACCTTCAGCTCCGGCGCCGGAGCGTCGGCCAGCGGCGCGGGGCCCGTGCGCCAGTCGTCAGGTTCCTTCAAGTAGGGGAACTTCACCGCCACCGGCGTCGTGCCGGCGCCCACGTACCGTTCGAGCCAGGGGTGGTCGCCGTACCCGGAACTCACCCAGCGGGCCTTGTTCCGGTCACCGTCGACCACGTACAGCAGGCTCACGTGCGCCGGGTGCCGGCTGTCCACTCCGTCCCGCGCCACCCCCGCCACGCACCCGGCAGCCCCGACCAGCGCCGCCACGGACGTCCATACGACGAGGGCCCGGCCGCGGAGGCGGCCGGCGAACGGCGCCACGAGCGGGGCCACGAAGAGGGCCACCACGAGGAGCGGCACCATCGCCAGGACCAGTCCCAACGCGTCGAAGAACAGCGCCGCTATGGGGACCAGCAGCGCGGCCCCGGGCACCGCTGCCAGCGCCGACAGCGCGTCCCGCCAGGCCGAGCCGTCCGGCAGCCGGGCCGCGAGCACCAGGCCCGCCGAACCGGCCAGCGCGGGCCACACGAAGAGGTAGGAGGCGCCGGGCACCAGGACGGCGGTGAGTACGGCCAGTGCGGTCAGCCAGCAGGTGAGCGCCGCGCCCAGTTCCAGGGCCCCGCGCCGGCGCCGCAGCACCGAGGCCCAGATCCAGACCGCCACCGCGGTGAGCACCGCCAGGCCGAGCGCGGTGAGCGCCGGCCGGTACGGGTCCCCGAAGACGAAGCCCGTGTAGTGCGGACGGAAGAACGTCATGAGCTGCCAGCCCGTCCAGCCGACGGCGGCCGCCGCGAGCAGCGGCACCACGACGGTCGTGGCCGCGACCGCCACCGAGCGGCCCCTGACGGCCCGGCGGCGCACCGCGACGTACAGGGCAGCGGCGAGCGCTGCGACCGAAAGACCGGCCAGGGGCAGGACGAGGCCGCCCGGGTAGCGCAGCAGCAGGCCGCCGAGTGAGAAGTAGGTGGCGTCCGCACTCCGTGCGATCGCGGGAATGTCGGCGGCGGCGGCGAGCTGCCGGGTGGCGGCCAGCACCGTGGAGCCCTTGTCCTGAAGCGTGGCGCGGCTGGAGTTGGCAAGGTTGTCCTGGGGGGTGTCGTAATTCGCCGACGTGCCGATGTTGGCGAAGTTCATCCCGGTCAGGCCCGCCTCGCGGAAGACCGTGAAGTCGGTGGCGTTGGGCAGCAGCCGGTACACCTCGTACGCGAGCGAGGTGGTGACCGGGACGTGGTCACCGAGCGCCGGTACGAGCGCGCCGTTGTGCGCACCCGTCTCGAACATCACCGTGCGTCCGGACGTGCCCCTGGCCTCCAGGTTGAGCACGACGGTCCGGTCCGCGCCGCCCGGGCCGCCGGAGGCGGCGAACGCGCGGGCCCCCATCAGACCGGCCTCCTCCCCGTCGGAGAACAGGAAGGTGATGTCGTTGCGCGGCGCGGGCCCCGCGCGCAGCGCCCGGATGGTCTCCAGCAGGACGGCGACGCCGTGTGCGTCGTCGGTGGCGCCGGGGCCGTTCTCCACGGAGTCGTAGTGGGCCACGACCAGTACGCGACCGGTCGGGGCCGTACCCCGCACGGTGGCCTGGATGTTCTGCACCCGGGCGGCCATGGCGTGGCCGGGAGTGCGGTCGACACCGACCGACTCCTTGGTCCTGGGTACGAGTCCCAGGCCGGTCAGTTCATGCATCAACCGGTCACGGACCCGGTCGTGCGAGGCGGACCCGATGGGGTGGGGCGCGCGGGCGATCTCCTCGACGTGCCCGTACGCCCGGGCGGCCGAGAACTCCTTCGCGGGCGCGTCGGCGGGCAGCGGGTCGGGGAGGCTGACCGTGCCGGTCACGGTCGCCGTCACGGCGATCAGGGCGACGACGGTGAGCAGCAGCAGGCCCGGGAGGCGCCGCCGCACCGCGGGCGACGCGGCCGGTGGCCGGGTGGACGGATCGGGGGTCGCGATCTCGCGAAGGGTCACTGCTCAGCCATTCCTGTGCTGGTGGTCGGGTTCCCGGTGCCCTCGTGCCGTGACGCGTCGTCCTGCCCGGTCAGCCGCCCGATGCTGCGGTTCGACAGCAGGGGCAGCGAGAGGAGCGTGACCGCGGCGAGCAGGGCAGCCGCGAGGAAGAACGGGGCGCGCAGGCCGAAGTGGCCGGCGATCAGGCCGCCGGTGAGGCCGCCCAGTGGCGCCAGCCCGTTGATGACCAGTCGGTACGCGCCGTTGATGCTGCCGAACCGGCCCGGCGGGATGAGCTCCTGGCGCAGCGTGGTGGTGACCACGTTGACCAGCGCGACGCTGACTCCCACGAAGGCGAAGGCGCACGCTGCGGCCAGCGGGTGCACGGCCGCCCCGCCGAGCGCGAAGGCCAACGGGCACAGAGCGAAGGAGAGCTGGAGCACCGCGCCGCGCCCCCTCCTCGCAACGAGCCGGGGCGCGAGGGCGAGGCCCAGCAGTCCGCCGCCCGCAATCACCAGCAGGAGCAGGCCGTACTCCGTCTCGCTGACGTGCAGCACGCGCAAGGCGTAGAGCACGGCAATGCCCATCACGGCGAGCACCGCGAAGTTGAGTACCCCCGCCATCAGGCAGACCGTGCGCAGCAGGCGGTGCCGCCACAGCCAGGCGATGCCTTCGCCCGTCTGGACCGCGAGCGTGCGCGGGCCCAGGGGGCGGCCCTGCCCGGGCGTCCGGGTGCCGGTCCCGCGTACCCCGAAGATCAGCAGGGCGGAGAGCGCGAAGCAGACCGTCGCCAGGCTGAAGGGCAGGACATGGGCCGCGGCGAACAGCGCCGTGCCCACGGGAGCACCGAGAAACTCCATGGTGACCAACCGCCCGGTCAGCAGGGTGCTGTTGGCCGCGTCCAGCGATCTGGAGCCGGCCACATCGGGCACGACGGCCTGGGACAGGTTGTCCGCCATCGTCTCGATGGAGCTCAGCAGGAACGCCGTGACCGCCAGTGCGGCTATCCCGACCCGGTCCGCGAGAATCACCGCCACGAAGCAGCCCAGCACGACGGCCCTGGCCACATCGCAGATCCACAGCATCCGCCAGCGGTCGAGATGGTCGATCAGCGTGCCGGAGAGCGGGCCGACAAGAACCCAGGGGAGCTGGCCCGCCACCGAGACCAGCGAGACGGCGAAGGGGTCGCTGCTGACGGTGGCGGCGTACACGGAGAGCGCGAAGATCCGGATGCCGTCCCCGAGCCCGGACATCGAGGTCGCGGACCACAGTTGCCGAAATCCGGTCCCGAAGCGGCGCCGCGACGCTGCGGCATTGGTCGGTTCAGCCACCTCGGGTGCCTCCTTCCTGAGGCCGAGAAGCGCACCCCGATCGTGGCAACGAAGCGCACCCGACAGGAGTCGGGGGAATCCCTCATGCCACCGGCGGATCACGGACCGGCCGGCGAGCACCGTGACCGTCCGCGCACGCTCCCGTACGAGTGGCCAACAGCCGTTTCAGGGGATGCCCTTGACGCATTCCGCCCCGTGGAGTCCGGCATTAGCGTGACCTCGTGATCACCTCTCCGGCACAGCGACTCCGCGTCCTGCCCCTCGAATTCACCGTCGAACACCTCCCCTCCGGGCAGCCGGCCGCCGACTCCTCCTGGTGGGCCATGGTCCGCGCGCCCGAGGGGCTCACCGTGGTGCGCGAGGCCCCGCCCGAGACAGCGGCAGGAGAGGGCGGCCCCGGACCCCGGGAACGGTGGACCGGTCTGTACGGCGACACGGCCCACGGACTGGATGTGCCGGGCATGCTGACGGCCGTGATCGCACCGCTCGCCGCCACCGGCGTACCCGTCTTCGTCCACTCCACCTTCCACAGTGATCTGGTCCTGGTGCCGCGGGCCCGCCGCGCCGACGCCTTCGCCGCGCTGCGCGCCGCCGGCCACGAGGTGGACGACGAGCTGTCAGGGGAGTCCCCGACTGCCTGATGCCCGCGGACGGCTGCCAGCCTCGTAGCCAGACAGCCTGGCTCAGGCTGTTCACAGAGGAGGTTGACCGTGGGATTGGCGGATGTCGAAGACGCCGAAGGCCTTGGCATACGAGCAGCCGATGGCGTGCCGTGCCTGGAGCTGACCCGTGACGAGAGCGCAGTGGTCCGTCAGCTCACCGATGACCTTCTCGACGAGGACCCGCAGCGTCCCCTCGACGAGCGGCTCGACCGGCTGTCGGTGCGGGCCCACGACATGCCCGAACGGGTGCGCCGTCACCTGACGGAGTTCCGGCTCACCGGCCGGCCGTACGGCGGTCTGGTGGTTTCCGGACTGCCGGTCGACGAGGACACGCTGGGCCCGACACCGATGAGCTACACGGACGAGCCGAAGAGCCGCGAGACCGACCGGGCGGCGGCCGTACTGCTTCTGGCGGGCTCCCTGATGGGTGACCCGGTCTCCTATCTGACCCAGCAGCGCGGCCGGCTGGTGCTGGATGTCTTCCCGGTGCACGGCCACGAGGAATCCCAGCTGGGTTCGAGTTCGACGGTGAACCTGGAATGGCACAACGAGGACGCGTTCCACCCGATGCGCGCCGACTGGATCATGCTGTTCTGCCTGCGCAACCCCGACAACGTACCCACCACGTTCGCGCCGGTGCAGGACCTCGAACTGGACGAGGCCACCCGCCGCATCCTGTTCGAGGAGCGGTTCATCATCCTCCCGGACGAGTCGCACACCGCGGCCTTCAACGAGACGACCACCGGTGTCGATGCCACCGCATGGGCCGACAAGGCCTACCAGCAGATCGCCGAGATGAACAGCAGTCCCCGGCCCACCTCGATCTTCAGCGGGAGGCGGGAGGCCCCCTTCGTACGGCTCGACCCGGCCTTCATGAAGCGGTCCCTGAACGACCCGGCAGCCGAGAAGGCACTGGACCTCGTCATCGACGCGATCGACAACCGGCTCCGGGACGTCGTGGCCACCCCCGGCGATCTGCTGATCATCGACAACAAGCGTGCGGTGCACGGGCGTAAGCCGTTCAAGGCCCGCTATGACGGCACGGACCGCTGGCTGCGGCGTATCAACGTCACGGCGAACCTGCGGGACTCCGAGGACCGCCGCTACGGCTCGCACGGGCGAGCCCTGGTCTGAGGCCCGGAGCTGTGGCCCGTGCGCCGGTCCAGCGGCGCACGGGCCACAGCCGTCCTGTCCTGCTCCCGTCCGGACGCCGGACGGAGCCGAACGCGGCAAGGAAGACGATGGACACCGTACCGAAGCCCGGACCTGCGGAAACGGACGACGAGATGACCGACGGCGACTCCTTCATGGCCGACACCTCCTTCAGCCAGCAGAGCATGTGGCTGCTGGATCAGACGGACCCCGGGCAGCCCACGTACCACGTGCTCGCAGCCGTGCGCATCGGAGGGGAACTGAACCATTCCGCACTGCGCCAGGCACTCGGCAGTGTCATCGAGCGGCACGAATCACTGCGCACGGTCTTCCACTTCGACGGAGTGGAGCCCCTGCAAGTCGTCCTGCCGGAACTGCACGTGGAGCTTCCGGTCGACGAGATCGCGGGCCGGGACGTCGGCGAACTCATCCAGGCCGAGGTCGAGCGGCCCTTCTCGCTGACTGCCGGGCCGCTGGTGCGCATGCGGCTGCTGAGGCAGTCCGCCGAGGAGCACATCGCCGTCCTGACCATGCATCACATCGTGACCGACGGCTGGTCGACCGGCATCCTCCTGCGGGAACTCTCGCTCTGCTACGAGGCCCACGTGGGCGGCTCACAGGCACAGTTGGAGCCCCTCCCCCTCCAGTACGTCGACTACGCGGTCTGGCAGCGCGAGACGCTGCGGGGCGAGACGCTGTCACGACTGGCCGACTACTGGCGCGCGCAGCTGACCGGCCTCGAACCGCTCCAGCTGCCCGCCGACCGGCCGCGCCCCGCCGAGCCCTCCTCGGCCGGAGCGCTGCACGCGTTCACCATCCCCACGGCGCTCGTCACCCGTCTGGACCGGCTCGCGCGCGAGCACGAGGTGACGCCGTTCATGACCTTCCTCGCGGCCTTCAACGTGCTGCTCTCCCGCTACTCCGGCAGCCATGACATCTCGGTCGCCTCACCGGTGGCCGGACGCGACCGCTCCGAACTGGCCGGCCTCATCGGGTTCTTCGTCAATACGCTGCCCCTGCGGGTGGACAGCTCCGGCGATCCGTCCTTCACCGAACTCCTCGCCCGCTGCCGGGAGGTGTGCCTCGGCGCCTACGCACACCAGGATCTGCCGTACGAGAAGCTGGTGGAAGAGCTCAAGCCGCAGCGCTACGCGGGCCTGGGCGGCCCGCTGGCCCAGGTGATGCTGTCGCTGCAAAACCTGCCGCAGGAAGGCTGGTCGGCCGGCGGTCTGACCTTCGAGGCGGTGCCCGTGGCCACGCGCACCGCCAAGTTCGATCTGTCCTTGGAGATCATCCCGGGCCCGGAGGTCTGCCACGCCACCCTTGAGTACAGCACCGACCTCTTCGACTCCGCCACCATCGAGCGGATGGCCCGTCACTTCGTGACGCTGCTCGGCGCGATCGGCGCGAACGCGGAAACCCCGCTCTCCCGGCTGCGGCTGCTGGAGGACGACGAGCGCGAGGAGCTCCTGGCCGGTGCCGCCCACCACCCGGCCACACCGGTCACCCCCGCGCAACCCGACTGTGTGCACCGGGAGTTCGCCCGGCAAGCGGCGGCCACACCGGAGGCGACTGCCGTGCTCTGCGGCAGCCGCACGCTCAGCTACGCGGAGCTGGACAGCGCGGCGAACCGTCTCGCCTGGCAGCTGCGGGAGCGCGGCGTCGACCTCGACACACCGGTCGCCGTCCTCCTGCCCCGCTCTCCCGAGCTGATCACGGCCTACCTCGGTGTGCTCAAGGCCGGCGGCTACTACCTACCGCTCGACCCCGACTATCCGGCCGAACGCCTGGAATACATGCTGTCCGACTCCGGGGTGTCCTACATCGTGACCACGGACGAGTACGCCGCCCGGCCCGGCGTACGCGACCGCGAGCCGGTCCTCGCCGCAGCCGCCGGACCGTCATCGCACCTGGGCCCGCCGCCGGACAGGACCACGGCGCATCACCTCGCCTACCTCATCTATACGTCCGGCTCGACCGGGCAGCCCAAGGGTGCGATGAACACCCACGCCGGAGTCGCCTGTTTCGCCCGCGCGATGGCCGGCACCCTCGGGTTCACCAGCGAGGACCGGGCCCTGCAACTGGCGCCGCTGGGCTTCGACGTGGTCGCGGAGGAGGTGTTCCCCCACCTGCTGGCGGGCGGATCGGTCGCGCTGCCCGACGGCAAGCCGCCGATAGCCGTCGCGGAGCTGTGGGACCTGGTACGGGAGACGGACGCAACCGTGCTGTCGACGACCCCGTCCCGGCTGAACGCCATCACCGACGCCGAACGCGCCGCGCTTCCGCCTACCTTGCGCACCCTGCTCTTCGGGAGCGAGGCGGCTCCCGCGCTGGGCCATCTGCTGCCGTGGCAGGGGTGGCCGGGGCGGCTGTGGCAGGTCTACGGCGTCACCGAGGCCGCCTGTACGTCCATCGTGGCACCGGTCGACTACGACGGAGTCGTGGATGCCGTCGTGCCGCTCGGACATCCGCTGCCGCACTGCCGCGCGTACGTCCTCGACGAATGGCTGGAGCCCGTCCCCGCGGGAGTGGCCGGCGAGCTGTACCTGGGCGGCCCGTCCCTGGCCCGCGGCTACCACGCGCGCCCCGGGCTGACCGCCGAACGCTTCGTGCCCGACCCGTACGCGACGGCACCCGGCGCCCGCCTCTACCGGACGGGAGACGTGGTGTGCCGCCGCATGGACGGCACCCTGCAATTCGTCGGGCGGGCCGATCAGCAGGTCAAGATCCGGGGCTACCGGGTGGAGCCGGGAGAGGTCGAAGCCGTGCTCACCCGGCACCCCGGGCTCTCCGGATGCGCCGTGGTGGCCCGGCCCGACACCGTGAACGCCCTGCGGCTGGTGGCCTTTGTCGTGCCCGCCGAGGGCAGCGTGGTGGACCCCGGTCAGCTGCGTGCGTTTCTCGCCGGCAAGCTGCCCGAATGGATGATCCCCAGCCATTACGTCCCGCTGCCGGAGCTGCCGCTGACGGCGAACGAAAAGGTGGACCGCGGCGCCCTGCCCGAGGTCCCCGAAGTCTCCGTGTCCACCCAGTACACCGCTCCCCGCACGCCCGTGGAAGAAGAGCTCGCGCGGATCTGGTCCACCACACTGGGCGTCGAGCGGGTCGGTATCCACGACAACTTCTTCGACCTGGGCGGCCATTCACTGATCGCCGTACGGATGCTCACCGAGGTGAGCGAGGAGCTCGGCGTGCAGGTTCCCCTGCGGGTGCTGTTCACGATCGAGCCCACCGTGGCCGCGGTGGGGCAGTACGTCTTCGAGCTGCTGCTCGCCGAGGACGGAGCGCAGGCCCCGGACGGGACGGACGCGGAAGAGGAATCGGCATGACATCGACGCCACCGGACCTGGCCGCCCGGGCCGGACTGGAGGCCGCCCTGCTGGCCCGTCGGGCCAAGAGGAAGGCCACCGGCATCCCGCGGCTGCCCCGGCCCGAAAGCGGGGGCACGTTCCCTCTCTCCCCCAGCCAGCGACTGATGTGGCGCCTCCACCACGCCTCCCCGAGCGGCAGCACCTGGGTGACCCTCGGCGGCGTCCGCCTGCACGGCCCGCTGGACCTCGCCGCACTGGAGCAGGCCTTCACCGCCGTGACCGAACGGCACGAAGCGCTGCGCACGCTCTTCGGAACCGATGAGCACGGCGATCTCGTGCAAGCCGTACAGCCCGCGGCCCCCGTCTCCGTACCGGTCACCGAAGTGACCCCGGACGGGGCCGAGGCCGCGATGGCCACGGTCTTCGACGAGCCGTTCGACCTTCGCGAGGGCCCGCTGGTACGTCTGCGGGTGCTGCGGCTGGGCCCACAGGAACACCACCTCGTCCTCGTGGTGCATCACATCATCAGCGACGGCCGCACGATGGAGATCATCATCGCGGAGCTGACGGCGTGCTACTTCGCCTTCGCCGCCGGCCTCCCCTCTCCCCTGCCTCCACTGCGGGTCCAGGTCGCGGACGTGGCCGTCTGGCAGAACCAGCGACTGAGCGCGTCCCGTCAGCGGCTGCTGGACTACTGGCTCCCGGCGCTGGAGGGGGCGACGGGGGTGCTGCCGCCGACGGATGCCGGGCCCCGGCCGACGCCCGATTCGCGGGGGTGCACCTACCAACTCCCGCTGGCCGCCGAGACGGTACAGGCACTGCGGCACCTGGGCAGCACCCACCATGCGACGCTGTTCATGGTGACGCTGGCCGCCTGCCACACCCTGCTGTCCTGGTACACCGGGGTTCGCGACGGCGCGGTCGCTTCTCCGTACACCTACCGGGACCGGCCGGAGATCGACCATCTGGCAGGCGCGTTCATGAACTATCTGGTACTGCGCACGGACCTGTCCGGCGACCCCACCTTCACGGAGGTTCTGGGCCGCATCCGCGACCGGACCGCGGCCGACTTCGAGCACCACGAACTGCCGGTCGGTGAAATCATGACGGAGCTCGGCCACGACCCCACGGCCGACCCGCACCCCCTGCTGCGCTCGCTCTTCACCGAGGAGAGCAACCCGGCACTCCCGCCGCAGGACATCGACGCCCTGCGGATTGAAATGATCAACGATCCCCCGTGGCGGCGGGCGGAGCGGGACTTCACGCTCCGGGTCACCCACGGCACCGCCGGCACCCATGTCATCGTGACCTACCGGACCGACGCGTTCACTCCCGCGCGCGTGCGGGACATCGCCGCCGACTACCGGGACCTGCTGGAACGGATCGCGGCCGGAGCGGACTTCAAGCTCTTCGACGCCCAGGGCCGGGCCAACGCTCCGGGGCTGCGGGTCCCGCCCTCCCGCGCCACGGGCCAGGAGGAGCGAGGGGATTCCTGAGGAGACGGCCGGCCCGGGCCGGGTTGCTCTTCGGGGGGAGCGGGCGTGGTGCCCGCTCCCCCCGGCTCCCGCCGCCAGGACGCCTCGTGGCGCCGAGGCGGCATCATGGCCTGTCCCCCTCGGTCGCCCTAGTCGCCGGTCGTACCGTCGAGCATCTCGCGCAGGATGTCCATGTGGCCGTTGTGGCGGGCCGTCTCCTCGATGAGGTGGTGGAGGATCCAGCGCAGGTCGACGTGGACGCCGTCGCGGACAGCCCGCTTGGCCTGGCTGTCCAGGCTGTTCCCGGCGACCAGTTCGCGGTAGCCGTCGCTCTGTCCGGCGTATTCGTCGAGCAGCTGCGTGAGCGGGAAGTCGACGGCGATCCGCATCTCGCGGTCGGGGTCCTCTTCGGTCCAGGGACCCTGGATCTCCTCGCCGAGGAAGACCACCTGGAACCAGTAGTACTCGACCCAGCGGAGATGGTTGATCAGTCCGCTCACGGTCATCAGCGGTGAGCCCGGCAGCAGCGACTTGCGGGCGTTCTCCGCGGAGATGCCCTCGCACTTGGCGCGGGCGCTGTCACGTGCGTAGTCGAGGAACGTGGTGAGCTGGGTGCGCTCGTCCCACGCGGCAGGTGTGTTGTCGATTCTGGTCATCGCCCCAAGCATCCCCGATCATCACGCGGAGTGTCGAGGTATTCACCGAGGAAACCGTCCGTCTTCACCTGGCCCGTTCCGGGAGCGGGTGCGTCGGCGGCCAGAACCCACAACTGAACCTCGCCGAGCGGACTTTGAGTTTCCATCAGATCCGGAAGGGGCGGGTCCGGGTCCACTCGTACCGGGTCCGGGGCCGTCCGCCCGCCGCTCGGGGGAAAACCGGCGGGCGGACCCCGGGCCGGCGGGCGCCCGTCCGCCGGCGTCGGCCCCCGTGGCACTCCCGAGTCAACCCCCGCGCGGGCGCGTACGGGAGCGTGTGAAGCGCCCCGTTCGGAGTGCGCCCTTCACACCCCGTACGAATGACCGCCTGCCGTCACTCCCCGTCACTTCACACGGGGTGTGCGCCGCAGACCCGCATATCCCCACCGCACACGCTCCCGTCCCTCGCCGCAGCGCAGTTGACTGATGCCCGTACGGACACGACGTCACTGACTGAAGGAATGAGGAGCGGACCGTGACCGCCCACCCCGAACCCGATCTGGTCACCGCCGACTTAGCGGAGCTGAGACGTCTCCTGGACGTCCGCACCGCCCGGGTCGACGGCCAACTCGCGCTGCTCGCCCAGCGCTCCGAGCAGAAGGAGCGTGACGCGGACGAACTACAGGCCCGCGTCACACGACTGGAGAGCACCCGCTGGCCACTGCCGTCCCTCGCCGCACTCACGGGGCTCGCGGCGCTGGTGGTGGCACTGTGGCAGGCCATGGGCCGGTGACCGCGGGCCGCGGTCACCGGCCGGATCCGGTCAGCCCAGCCGGAGATGATGCAGCATCAGCAGCCCGGCGGCCATGTTGGCGGCCGGCACCTCCCCTCGCGCCACCATGTCGGGCACCAGCTTCAGTGACACCCACTCCCGTCGCTCGGATTCGAAGCTGTCCTGGGGCGGGCCGGTGTACTCGCCCTCCTCGGACCAGTAGAGGTGATGCCGGGCATCGGTGAGGCCGTTGGAGGGCTCCACCGTCAGGAGATGGTGGAGGGGCCCCGGGCGCCACCCGGTCTCCTCCTCCAGCTCCCGGGCGGCCGCCGCCGCGATGTCCTCGCCGTCCTCGACGACACCGGCGGCCAGCTCCCAGCCCCAGGTGTCGGTGATGAACCGGTGCCGCCACAACAGCAGCACCTCATTGGCCTCATTGACCACTGTGGCCACGGCGACGGGACGCATCCGGATCAGATAGTGATCCAGGTGCCGGCCGTCGGGCAGTTCCACATCGGCCAGATTGACCCGGAACCAGGGATTCGCATAGACGGGCTTTTCGCTGAGATTGTTCCAACGCACGTAACTGCCACCTTCCGCTGAGGAGCCGGCAAGGTGACACGAGCCCGGTCAGAGGGGAACGCGCAGCACCTCGTCGATGAGATCGGCAGCCTCGTCCGTCGCGGAGCTCCCGGTCTCCGCCAGATGCTCGCGCACCGCCCGCAGCCGGTCCCGCAGCCGTTGCGACTCCATGCCGCGAGCCTGCTCCGTCATCTGCGCGGCATTGGCCACGGCCCGGTCCGCATCGCCTTGGCGCAGCTCGATATGGGTGAGCATGGCCAGCCGGTGGACCCGGCCGCGGTCGTGTGCGGGGGTGTCGACGGCGGCGTCCGCCTGCTCCCTGGCGGCCCGCAGGTCACCGAGGCTGAGTAGCGCCTCCGCCACTTGTACGTTCACCAGGCCGGGCTGGACATAGCCCGTCTCGGCGGGCTCCAGGCCGGGCCGGATGCGCTCCGCGGCCGCCTCCGCACGCCGGATGCACGACAGCGCGCCCGCGCCGTCGCCGAGCCGGGCGTAGGACTTGGCCTGCATCGCGTAGAGGTCCGCGGAGAGCGCCGGGGTGATCTGCGGGCCCGCGGCCCGCAGCGCCGCCTCCGCGAAGGCGACGGCCTGGCGGTATTCCCGTACGAAGAGGGACTGGTTGACCAGCAGCGCGATGACATACGCGCCCAGGCTGCGGTCCCCGCTGGCCTTGGCCAGCCGTAACGCCTGATGGAAGTAGCGCTGGGCCAGCCCGAGAGAGTCCGAGTCGTACGCGCAGATGCCCGCGACCGCGACCAGCCCGCCGGTCGCCCGGTGGAGCTGACGTCCCGTCGCATCGCTGTAGCTGCCCCGCAGCAGCGGCGCCGCCTCGGCGTTGAGGAATCCCACGATGCGTGCTCTGGTAGCGACACCACCCGCCTTCCGGTACATCGTCTCGTAGTGCGTCCGCGCGGCGCGCAGCATCTCGATGTCGGCCATACCGACCCGGGTCAGCCCGTCGCGCGACACATCGGAGTCCTCGGGCGGGTTCTCCCACTCCCATACGGGGATGACCGCCGAGGTTCCGGTGAGCGCCGGGGCGTCGAGGAGGTGCGGCCGCTGCTGCTCGTCGGACCGCCACAGCGCGGTGGCCCGTTCGACGAAACCGGAGAGCGGGGTGCCGGAGGCACGCGCCGAGCCCGGACCGCTGAAGCCGATGTCGTCGAGCCCGACCGGCCGGTGCAGCCGTTCGCCGAGGATCTCGCAGATCAGATCGGGCACCTGCCCACGCGGCCGCTGCCCCTTCAACCACCGGGCCACCGCCGTGTGTTCGTAGCGCAGCGCCAGTCCGCGACACCTGCCGAGCTGGTTGATGCGCGCGGCGAGCCCGGCATGCGAGATACCGGCCTCGTCGAGGATCGCGTCCAGCAGGGTGTTGGGCTCCATACCGGCCTCCCGGTGAGCCTGGCCCGCCCGCGGACCCCCGGCTCATGGCCTCGTCGACTCCACGACTCCGTGCGTCGAGCGTAGTCAACCGCCCCTCACACGGGGTGTGAAGGGCGCCGGCGGCTCAACGCGGCGCGCAGCCCCGCACCATGTACGCGATGACCGCATCGAGGCCGGAGCCGACCTGCTCGGCGGAGAGCACACCGCTCACCGCGAAGCTGGCGAATCCGTGCAGGGTGGTGAACACCGGCATCGCGATGTCGTCGACGGGCCCCTCCCGCACCTCACCGCTGCGCTGTCCCTCCGCGACCAGTTCCACCGCCATCGCCCCCAGCCGCTGAGCGGCCGTGATCAGCGCTTCGGACGCCGCCGGGTCATGCTTGACCGTGTACATGAGGTCGAGCAGCTCGGCATTGGCGAGGGCGAAGTCCACATAGGCGCGGACGAGTCTGCCGAGCCGGTCGGCGAAGGCCTCGCCCGCCGTCCGGGACGCCGCCAGTGCCTCGTCCAGCCGCTCGAATCCGGCCAGCGCCAGCGCGTCCAGCAGCGCCTGCTTGTCCTTGAAGTGCCGGCTCGGCGCGGCATGGCTGACGCCGAGGTCGCGGGCCAGCTCCCGCAGGGACAGTGCGCCGGGGCCCTTCTCGCGGAGCGTCTGCTCGGCGCGGGTGAGCAGCGCGGCGCGCAGGTCTCCGTGGTGGTAACGACGAGTCTGCATGTCCGCCATCCTATCCCCCATGTATTCACTGGCTACATTGTTGGCATTGACATCATTGTTGGCGTTGCCTACATTGATGCCCATGACTCACACCCCGAAATGGAACGCCACCGACATTCCCGACCAGACCGGCCGCACCGCCGTGGTGACCGGCGCCAACAGCGGACTCGGCATCGCCACCGTCGACGCCCTCGCCCGAGCGGGTGCCCATGTCGTCCTCGCCGTTCGCGACACCGCACGCGGCGAGGCCGCCGCCGACACCGTGCGCGGCGCCCGGGGCAGCGTCGAGGTCCGCCGCCTCGACCTGGCCGACCTCGCCTCCGTACGCGAGTTCGCCGCCGCCTGGCACGGTCCGGTCGATCTGCTGATCAACAACGCCGGCGTCATGAACATCCCGGAGTCCCGGACCAAGGACGGCTTCGAGATGCAGCTCGGCACCAACCACCTCGGTCACTTCGCGCTGACCAACCTGCTGCTGCCGCACGTCACCGACCGCGTGGTGACCGTGTCCTCGGGCGCCCACCGGATGCCCGGCAACCGCATCCACTTCGACAACCTGAACCTGACCGGCGCCTACCGCCCCGTCACCGCCTACAGCCAGTCCAAGCTGGCCAACCTGCTGTTCACCCTGGAGCTTCAGCGCCGTCTCGCCGACGCGGGATCGCCGGTGCGCGCCCTCGCCGCACACCCGGGCTGGGCCGCCACCAACCTCCAGGGCGCCGATGTCAGCGTGCTGCGGCGCGCGGTGATGCAGGTGGGCAACCGCGTGGTCGCCCAGGACAACAGGGCCGGTGCGCTGCCCACGCTCTACGCCGCCACCCAGGACCTGCCCGGCGCCTCCTACCTCGGCCCGGACGGCCTCGGCGGGATGCGCGGCGCACCGACGATGGTCGGCAGGACGGCCGCGGCCAGCGACCCGGAGACCGCCCGGCGCCTGTGGCAGGCCTCCGAGGAACTGACCGGCGTCGCCTTCCCCTCCCCGACCGGCCGGGAGGTCACCGCGTAAGGCGCTCCCCGGCAGGCGGGGTGCCGGCCGACGACGCCGGCACCCGCACCCGGTCATTGCTCAGCATCAGCAGCGCCACATCATCCGTCAGCCGCCCGCCCGCATGCCGCAGCAGCGCCTTCCGCACCGCACCGACCACGCCGGACGGCGAGGGACCGCACGGTGCCGCGGCCGCCACGACGCTGCTGCGCAGTTCCTGCGCCAACGGAAAGAACTCCCCCGCCGCATCCCGCGCGTCGGCCGCCCCGTCGGTGTGCAGGAACAGCCCCTCCCCGGGCCGCAGCCGCCCGCACCGCACCGCGGAGAGCTCCTGCGGTAACGGGAACAGCCCCAACGGCGGCATCGGCTCGGCCGCGGCGACCGGGGCGACCGCCCGGCAGGCGACCCGGTACGGCCACGGATGCCCGCAGTTCAGCGCCGTGACGGAGCCGTCCTGCGCCACCTCCAGGAGCAGCAGCGTCACAAACTCCTCCGCGAGCACACTCACCGCCTCCCCGGCACCGGCCACCGGGCCCCCGGCAAGCGCCCGCTCCCGCAGATGCCGCTGGTGCGACCGCTCCAACCGGCGCAGCACCTCGCCCAGTTCGGGCTCGTCGTGCACCACTTCGCGAAAGCTGCCGAGCATCGCCGCCACCGTGCCTATGGCCTCCAGGCCGTGCCCGCGCACATCCCCGATCACCGCCCGCACCCCGTGCCGGGTCCCCACGACCTCGTAGAGATCCCCGCCGATCATGGCCCCCTCGCTCGCGGAGAGATGGTCGGCCGCCAGCAGCACCCCGTCGATCCGCCGGGGCAACGGCCGCAGCACCACCCGCTGCGCGGCGACGGCCACCTCCCGGGTGCGCTCCAACTCCCGTACCAGCCGCAGCCGCCGCCCCGCCGTCAGATAGCTGGCACCGATCACCGCGAGGGTCGCACCGCAGGTCATGAGGCGCGTGCCGGCCCCGGCACCGGGCTCCGCCTCGCCGAACGGCACCAGCGCCAGCAGCGCGCACAGCCCGCCG
This sequence comes from Streptomyces sp. MCA2, assembly GCF_023544705.1. Taxonomy (NCBI): domain Bacteria; kingdom Bacillati; phylum Actinomycetota; class Actinomycetes; order Kitasatosporales; family Streptomycetaceae; genus Streptomyces; species Streptomyces sp. MCA2. The sequence continues at coordinate 169,307 of NZ_JAMJFM010000006.1, read as the reverse complement.
AGCAGCACACACTGGCGGCGGCCGGTGCCCGCGCAGGCGATGGCCGGCGCGGCGGAGAGCAGCTGCAACAGCCGGCCGCTGGTCGGATGCCACAGCTCCCAGGCCACCACCCCGAGCACCCAGAGGCCGGGCAGGACGAAGACGAAGGCGCGCCGCGCGGTTTCCGCTCCGGCGCGTGCTCCGCCCCTCGCCCGGGTTCGGATCATGCCGATGGTCCCCCTAGCAGGCGTTGAGCGGATCGGCCGGGCCCGCTGCCGCGCCTCGCGCGGCCCGCCACGACCGGGTCGATTCTTGCGACGTTCCGTATCCGTCCGACGACGATCCGTACACCATCACCCGATTGAGTGATGGTGTACGGATCTGATCGTCTCCCTGGAACCGGCGGGCACGCCCCCACCCGCCACGGACGGCCTCAGGGCACCCGGCCCGCCTCACCGCGCCCTCCCGCCGCACAGCGGAAAAAGGGTGAGGGCCCGGACGGTCTCACCGTCCGGGCCCTCACCCCTCGATCACGCCGTGGCGGGCCGTGTTCAGCCGCGCTGCACCGCCGCCGTCCGCTCGACGGCCGCCGCGACCGCCGCGTCACGCGCCGCCGAGGCCTCCTCGGCGGTCAGCGTCCGGTCGGCGGCACGGAAGCGCAGCGCATACGCCAGCGACTTCTTGCCGGCGCCGATCTGCTCACCGGTGAAGACGTCGAACAGCCGCAGCGACTCCAGCAGTTCCCCCGCACCGTCGCGCAGCGCGCCCTCGACCTCGGCGGCCGGGACGGAGTCGTCGACCACGAGGGCGACGTCCTGGGTCGCGACCGGGAAGGCCGAGATCTTCGGGGCCCGCAGCGGTCCGGTGCCGGCCTGCTCCAGCCGGTCCAGGTCGATCTCCATCGCGCAGGTGCGCTCGGGCAGGGCGAGCGTCTTGATGACACGCGGGTGCAGCTCACCGGCGTTGCCGACGAGGATCTCCTCACCGTCGGCGACGGCGAGCAGCGCCGCACAGCGGCCCGGGTGGAAGGGCGCGTGCTGGTCCTGACGGACGATCAGCTCGACGCCCGCCTCACGCGCGACCTTACGGCCCGCCTCGATGGCGTCCGCCCAGACCGCGGGGCGTGCGCCGCCCCACCAGCCGTCCTGCTCACGGCCCCCGGCGAGCACCACGGCGGCACGCCGCGGCTGCTGCGGCAGCGAGGCGTCCAGCGAGGCGATCTCGTCGTCGGTCGGCCGGCGGTCGACGACCAGCCGGCTGGCCGGCTGCTCGTCACCGGTCGCCCGGAAGACCGGTCCGGTCTCGAAGAGCGCCAGATCGTGCGTGCCGCGGCCGTAGTTGCGGCGCAGCGCGTTCAGCAGCCCCGGGATCAGCGTCGTACGGAGGTCGGGCTCCTCGTCGGAGAGTGGGTTGACGAGGGTGACGGCCGCGCGGCGCGGGTCGTCGGACTCGATGCCGAGCTGGTCGAGCACGTGCGAGCCGGTGAACGGGTAGTTCAGCGCCTCGACATAGCCCGCACCGGCCAGCACCCGGCCGACCCTGCGGTGCAGCCGCTGACGCTCGGTCAGCCCACGGCCGGCCGGCGGCTTCGGGAGGGTGGAGGGCAGGTTCTCGTAGCCCTCCAGCCGGATGACCTCTTCGGCCAGGTCGTTCGGCTCGCTGAGGTCCGGCCGCCAGGACGGCACGGTCACGACCAGCTCGTCCTGGCCGTAGGCGTCGCAGCCGACCTGCTGGAGGCGGCGGACGACGGTCTCCCGGCCGTAGGCGACACCGGCGACCTTGTCCGGGTGGTCGGCTGAGATGGTGATCGTGCGCGGCCCGCTGGGCGTGACGACCTCGGTGACGCCGTCCTCGGCGGTGCCGCCCGCGAGCAGCACCAGCAGGTCGACGGTGCGCTGCGCCGCGGCGGACGCGGCCTCCGGGTCCACCCCGCGCTCGAAGCGCTTGGCGGCCTCCGAGGACAGCTTGTGCCGGCGGGCCGTACGGGCGATGGAGAGCGCGTCGAAGTGCGCGGCCTCGATCACGACGTCGGTGGTGCCGCGCTGCTCGCCGGTCTCAGGGTCGGTGACCCCGCCCGCGATCTCGGTGTTGGCGCCGCCCATGACACCCGCGAGGCCGATGGGACCGCGGTTGTCGGTGATGACCAGGTCCGCGGCGTCCAGCACCCGCTTGGTGCCGTCCAGGGTGGTCAGCTTCTCACCGGGGGCCGCCCGCCGGACGCCGATCGGACCGTCCACGCTGGTGCGGTCGTAGGCGTGCAGCGGCTGGCCGAGCTCCAGCATCACGTAGTTGGTGATGTCGACGGCCAGCGAGACCGGACGCATCCCGGCCTTCTGGAGCCGGCGCTGCATCCACAGCGGGGTGCGCGCGCCGGGCTCCAGACCGGTGACCGTACGGGCGGTGAAGCGGTCGCAGCCCAACGGGTCGGAGACCTGGACGGGGTAGCCGGCGGAGTTCGGCGGCGGCACGTCCAGCAGCGCCGGATCGCGCAGCGGCAGGCCGTAGGCGGTGGCGGCCTCACGGGCGACACCGCGCATCGACAGGCAGTAGCCGCGGTCCGGGGTGACGGCGATGTCCAGCACCTCGTCGACGAGCTCCAGCAGCTCGATCGCGTCGGTGCCGACCTCGTACTCGGGCGGCAGCACGATGATGCCGTGCGTGCCGTCGTCGCCCATGCCCAGCTCGTCGCCGGAGCAGATCATGCCGTGCGAGGTCTTGCCGTACGTCTTGCGCGCGGCGATCTTGAAGTCGCCGGGCAGCACGGCGCCGGGGAGGACGACCACGACCTTGTCGCCGACGGCGAAGTTCCGCGCGCCGCAGACGATTTCCTGCGGCTCGCCCGTGCCGTTGGCCTGGCCGACGTCCACCGTGCAGAAGCGGATCGGCTTCTTGAAGCCCTCCAGCTCCTCGATGGTCAGCACCTGGCCGACGACGAGCGGGCCCTTGAGGCCCTCGCCGAGGCGCTCGACGGTCTCGACCTCCAGGCCGACGGCAATGAGCTTGGCCTGTACGTCACGGCCGGTCTCCGTCGCCGGCAGGTCGACGTACTCCCGCAGCCAAGAAAGCGGGACCCGCATCAGATCTCCATCCCGAACGGCCGGGTGAACCGGACGTCGCCCTCGAACATGTCGCGCATGTCTTCCACGTTGTGCCGGAACATCAGCATCCGGTCGATGCCGAACCCGAAGGCGAAGCCGCTGTACTTCTCCGGGTCGACGCCGCAGGCCACGAGCACCTTGGGGTTGACCATGCCGCAGCCGCCGAGCTCGATCCAGCCCTCGCTGGAGCAGGTGCGGCAGGGGCGGTCGGCGTTGCCCACGGACTCGCCACGGCAGACGTAGCAGACCATGTCCATCTCGGCGGACGGCTCGGTGAACGGGAAGTAGTTCGGCCGCAGCCGGGTCTTCATGTCCGGGCCGAACAGCGCCCGGACCATGTGGTCGAGGGTGCCCTTGAGGTCGGCCATGGTCAGGCCCTCGTCGACGGCGAGCAGCTCGATCTGGTGGAAGACCGGGGAGTGCGTGGCGTCCAGCTCGTCGGTGCGGTAGACCCGCCCCGGGCAGACGACATAGACCGGCGGCTCGCGGTCGACGAGCGTACGGGCCTGGACCGGCGAGGTGTGGGTGCGCAGCACGACACCGGACTCATCGCCCTCCGTTCCGTTGCCCTGCACGAAGAAGGTGTCCTGCATCTGGCGCGCCGGGTGGTCGGGCACGAAGTTGAGGGCGTCGAAGTTGAACCACTCCGCCTCGACCTCGGGGCCCTCGGCGATCTCGTAGCCCATGGCCACGAAGACGTCCGCGACCCGCTCCATGAACGTGGTGAGCGGGTGCCGGGCGCCGGCCGGGGTGCGGTCGTAGGGCAGCGTGACATCCACCGCCTCCTCGACCAGCACACGGGCGTCGCGCTCGGCCTCCAGCTCCTCCTGGCGGACCTTGAGCGCCTGGTTCACCCGGCCACGGGCCTGGCCGACGCGCTTGCCGGCGTCCGCCTTGGCGTGCGGGGGCAGGGCGCCGATCTCACGGTTGGCGAGCGCGAGCGGCGAGCGGTCGCCGGTGTGCGCGACCTTCACCTCACGCAGCTCCTCGAGATCGGCCGCGGCGGCGATGGCGGCCAGCGCCTCGTCCAGCCGTGCGGCGATCTCTTCCGGTTTCAGGGCTTCGACCTCGACAGGGTCGTACGACTTATTGGGTGCGGACATCTCTTCCCGTGCTTCCGGTGGACTGGCTTGGCTTGGCTCGCGTCGCCTCGGCTCCTCGATCACAAAGGTCGGATGCCGAGCCCGCGCTGTGCCCGCGATGCCTGTGCGCCAAAGGTGCCAAAGGTCAAGTCTAAGGGGGACGGGCCGCGCGGCCGGTCCGCGCCCCCGCGGGGCGCCCGCCGCTGCTCGCTCAGGCCATGAAGGCCGGGGCCGCGACGGGCAGGCTAAATCGGAACTGTGCGCCGCCGGCCGGCGCCCGGCCGACCGTGATCGTCCCGCCGTGGGCCTCGACGATGCCCTTGACGATGTAGAGGCCCAGGCCCGTGCCGCCGCGCTTGCTGCCCCGCCAGAAGCGGGTGAACACGCGGCTCATCGATTCCTCCGGGATGCCGGGGCCCTCGTCGCTCACGGTGACGCTCGTCCCCTCCGTGCTGGTCGCATCCGATACCGGTCCGACCTCGATGGTGACGGTTCCCTCGCCGTGGCGCACCGCATTTTCCAGCAGGTTGCCCAGCACCTGGTCGACCTTGTCCGGGTCCGCCCACAGATCGGGCAGCGGTTCCAGCATCCGGATCAGGAAGCGGTCCGGGCGCTGGCCGGCGGTGGTCTGCGCCTGGACGTGCCGGCGGACCGCGGCGCTCATGTCGACCCGCTGCCGGCGCACCTCCAGACGGCCGGAGTCGATCCGGGAGATGTCCAGCAGCTCGGCGATCAGCCGGGTGACGCGGTTGGCGTCGGCGTCCACCGTCTCCAGCATCAGCCGCTTCTGGTCGTCGGTGAAGCGTTCCCACTTCTGGAGGAGGGTGGCGGTGAAGCCCTTGACGGAGGTCAGCGGCGAGCGCAGCTCATGGGCGACGGTCGCGATCAGCTCGGCGTGGCTGAGCTCCGTGCGGCGCCGGGCCTCGGTGCCGCGCAGCGCGATCACCAGCCGCTGGACGGGACCCGTCGGCCGGCTGCGGACATAGCGGGCGGAGACCAGCACCTCACGACCGCCGAGCAGCAGATTGCGCTCGGGCTGGCCGCGGCGGATGGCGAGACCGCCGTAGGGGTCGGTGAGCCGCCACCAGCGGCGGCCCTCGATGTCCTGGAGCGGCAGGGCGTGTTCGAGGGAGCGGCCGAGCGCGTGCTCGGGGGTGATGTCGGTGATCCTGGCCGCCGCGGCGTTGAAGCAGATCACCCGGCCGGTCTCGTCGGCGACGACCAGCCCGTCGGGCAGGTCGTCGGGATCCAGTCCGAGACCGGTCCCCAGGATGTCCGGTGCCGCGGCAGTCGTGGGCGACGGCCCGCGTGCCGGTCCGCCGGACGGGCTGCTGTCAGCGGTGGCTGCGGTGCCGGAAGTCCTCACACTCATCCCCGTTACCCCCTTCCGGGCCCCCGAGCACGCAAGCCTACTAGCTCGGATCGGAAGTGCCGCGGAGTTCCCCGGTACGCCCCTCAGGCGGGTGACACCGCGCGGCATCCGCCGGGGCTGCGCTGGGCGCGGGCGGAGGCGTAGAGGCAGACCGCGGCGGCCGTCGCGAGGTTGAGGCTCTCGGCCCTGCCGTGGATGGGGACCCGTACGACCGCGTCCGCCAGCTCCCGGGTCTCCTCCGGCAGGCCCCAGGCCTCGTTGCCGAAGACCCAGGCGGTGGGCCCGCCCATGGAGCCGGTGTCCAGCTCGGCGTCCAGGTCACGGTCGCCCGCACCGTCGGCGGCGAGGATCCGTACGCCGGCGGCCTGGAGCCCGCCGACCACCCGCTCGACCGGTACGCCCACCGCGACCGGGAGGTGGAAGAGCGAACCGACCGAGGCCCGTACGGACTTGGGGTTGTAGAGGTCCACGGAGGCGTCGGTCAGCACGACGGCGTCCGCGCCCGCGGCGTCCGCGCAGCGCAGCACCGTGCCGGCGTTGCCGGGGTCACGGACGTTGGCGAGCACCGCGACCAGCTGCGGGCGGGCGGCGAGGATCTCCTCGAACGGCGAGTCGAGGAACTCGCAGACGCCGAGGAGGCCCTGTGGGGTGACCGTCTGGGAGATGTCGGCGATGGTCCGGTCGTCGGCGAGGTGCACCCGCACCCCGGCCGCGCGGGCCGCCGCGACGATCTCGGTGTGCCGCTCGGCGGCCTCGACGGTGGCGAACAGCTCGATGAGCGTGGGAGCGCTGCCCGTGCGGTGCGCGATGGCCTCCCGTACGGCCTGCGGGCCCTCGGCGATGAACCGGCGCTCCTTGCCGCGGAAGGCGCGGCGGGCCAGCCGCCGGGCGGCGGTGACGCGCGGGGAACGCGGGGAGATCAGCTCGGGGGTGCCCATGGGCGGCGGCTCGCTTCTTTGGTTCGGTGCGTGGGGGCCGGTCCGTCCGAAGAGACCTGGCCCGGTCCGGAAAAGCAGCGGACCCGCAGGCCGGGGCCTGCGGGTCTGCATCACCACGTCGTCAGGCTGAGGTTCAGGCAGCCTTCGGGGCGTTGACGTCGCTCGGAAGCGCCTTCTGGGCAACCTCGACGAGCGCGGCGAACGCGTTGGCGTCCGTCACCGCGAGGTCGGCCAGGATCTTGCGGTCCACCTCGATGTTGGCGGCCTTCAGACCCTGGATGAAGCGGTTGTACGTCATGCCGTTGGCGCGGGCAGCGGCGTTGATGCGCTGGATCCACAGCTGACGGAAGTCGCCCTTGCGCTTCTTGCGGTCGTTGTAGTTGTAGACGAGGGAGTGGGTGACCTGCTCCTTCGCCTTGCGGTACAGGCGGGAGCGCTGGCCACGGTAGCCGCTGGCCTGCTCGAGGATCGCCCGGCGCTTCTTGTGGGCGTTGACTGCCCGCTTGACGCGTGCCACTTGTTAACTCCTTGTAGCGGGGCCGTGGTTGTCGTCACACGGCCCGAATCGATTGAGTCCCGGTCCGAGTCGCGCGCCCCCTCCAGATCAGTGGGGCGCGGCGGCTCACTTGCCGAGAAGCTTCTTGATCTTCGCGGCGTCGCCCGGGGCCATCTCGGCGTTGCCGGTGAGGCGACGCGTCACGCGGGACGACTTGTGCTCGAGCAGGTGGCGCTTGCCGGCGCGCTCGCGGAGCACCTTGCCGGAGCCGGTGATCTTGAAGCGCTTGCTGGCACCGCTGTGCGTCTTGTTCTTCGGCATGCGCCGTTCTCTCCTCGTCAGTGGCGCTCCCGCAGGCAGGAATCCGGCAAGCGGGAGCGTCAGATGTATCGGTTAGGTGTCCGCGGCGCGGTGCCCCGGACGGACTCCGGGGCGCACGCCTCGGGGATCACGCCTGGGCGTGCTCCTCGGTGGGCTCCTCGGCGGGCTCCTCCACGGACTCGTCCGCGGGAACTCCACCCTGGCGCTCCGCCTTGCGGGCGGCCTGCGCCTCGCGGGCTTCGGCCATCGCCTCGGTCTTCTTCTTGTGCGGACCGAGGACCATGATCATGTTTCGGCCGTCCTGCTTCGGATTCGACTCGATGAAGCCGAGGTCCTCCACGTCGGACGCGAGCCGCTGGAGCAGCCGGAAGCCCAGCTCGGGGCGGGACTGCTCGCGACCACGGAACATGATCGTGATCTTGACCTTGTCACCCTGCTTGAGGAACCGGACGACGTGACCCTTTTTGGTGTCGTAGTCGTGCGGGTCGATCTTCGGCCGGAGCTTCATCTCCTTGATGACCGTGTGCGCCTGGTTCTTGCGCGCCTCACGGGCCTTCATGGCCGACTCGTACTTGAACTTCCCGTAGTCCATGAGCTTGCAGACGGGCGGGCGAGCGTTCGCCGCCACCTCGACCAGGTCGAGGTCGTACTCCTGAGCAAGCTCAAGGGCCTTGGCAAGCGGAACAATCCCGACCTGCTCGCCGCTGGGACCGACAAGTCGCACTTCGGGAACGCGAATCCGGTCGTTGATGCGGGGCTCGGCGCTGATGGATCCTCCTCGGTAGCACCACGCGACGGCCTGGCGGACTGCCGCGTAACGTCTTTTCGGTGTGACCAACCGCGCAGGTACATGAAAAATGCCCCGGACGGGACACAGGCGGGGCTCCACATAGATCTGGAGCACCGACGCGAAGTCTCCGCGGGGCGCAGCCGGACCGTTGACCCGCCAACCCTGAGGTCGGTCGGGTGGGAGATCGGAGCCTCCACTTGTGGGCCGGTCACATGCGTGTCCGGCCGGTCGGAGTACCAGAATACACGAGTCAAGGGGTGGCACCCACTCGTGTGCGGACGCGGCCGCGTCCCGGCGTCCAGGATGACACTCCCGGACGCGGGGTCCGGGCGGGGTGCCCATAGGCTGGAGCCGTCCCCTCAGCAGGAAGAAGCCCGAAGACATGAGCGACCAGACACCGCAGCAGCCCGACGCGCCGAACGCGGCGAACCCTGACTTCGACGCCATGACCCGCGACATCGCCGAGGTGCCGGCGGTCGAGGTGATCACCACGGTCGCGGTGCATCTGATGAGTTCGGCGGCGGTCAACCTCGGGCTCGCCGAGGAGGGCGCGGCGCACAAGGACCTCGACGAGGCGCGCAAGCTCATCCAGGCGCTGGCCGGGCTGGTCACCGCCAGCGCCACCGAGATCGGCTCGTACCACGCGGCCCCGCTGCGGGACGGTCTGAAGTCGCTCCAGCTGGCGTTCCGCGAGGCCTCGGTCGTGCCGGACGAGCCGGGTCAGGGCCCCGGGGAGAAGTACACCGGCCCCGTCTACGGCTGACGCCGGACCCGGGCACTGCCGTCCGGAGACGCACACGACGAGCCCCGGCCCGGGAACGGCCGGGGCTCATCGTGTGTCCGGTGCGCCTGGGGTGCGCGTCGGCCGTTTCACTCCGCGGGTTCGTGCGGCACCGCGTCGTCGGCGACGAGGACCGGCTCGTGCGGCGGGTGGGTGATCGGGTGCACCACCGCGGCGATGGCGGCGCCGATCAGCGGCGCGATGATGAACAGCCACAGCTGGGTGATGGCCGCGCCGCCCGCGAACAGCGCCGGGCCGATGGAGCGTGCCGGGTTCACCGAGGTGCCGTCCAGCGGGATGCCGATGAGGTGGACGGTGGCCAGGGCCAGGCCGATCGCCAGGCCGTTGAAGCCGATCACGGCGACCTTGTGGGTGACCGACAGCCACACGTAGACCAGCAGGAAGGTCATCACCATCTCGGCGACGAAGGCACCGCCGAGGTTGAGGTGCACGGCCGAGCGGTCGCCCCAGCCGTTCGTACCGAAGGACGCATGGGTCTGGAGCCCCGGGATCTGCCGGGCCACCAGGAAGAGCAGGGCGGAGCCGACGATCGCGCCGACCACCTGGGCGATCCAGTACTCGGCGGCCGTCCGCAGCCCGATCCGGCGGGCCAGGAGCATGCCCAGCGTCACGGCGGGGTTGAGGTGGCAGCCCGAGATCGGGCCGAGGGCGTAGGCAAGCGCCACCATGGTGAAGCCGAAGGCCAGGGCGATGCCGAAGGTGCCGATGTACTCGCCCGCCAGCACTGCCGAGCCGACGGCGAAGAACACCAGGAGCAGCGTGCCGAGGAACTCGGATACGACCGCGCGGGTCAGTACCGTCGAGATCTCCTTTTTCTCCATGGGGGCTCTCCTCGCGTGGATCTTGAGCTCTCCTCGCATTGTGCGGCCCTGGAGACGAACCCGCCCGTCGGCGGCCGGGGGCCCGGCCGTCGCACCCGGGCCCCGGCGGTGGCGCTCAGCGCCGGTAGAGCGCTTCTCCGGCCGTCGTGGCGCCGGGCGGCAGAAGGGCCAGGTCCAGGCCGCGTACGAGCCGGGCGCGCAGGACCTCGTCGGCGGCCAGCGCCCCGGCCAGCCGCTGGGCGACCTCGGCGGCACGGGCCTCGGGGGCGAGGCGGAGGGCGAGGGTGGCGTCGGTTTCGCCGGACGGCGCGAGACGGGCGAGGAGCACCCCGGGCTCGGCGTCGAGCAGGGCGCGCAGGGCGTCGGTGACGGCCGGGTCGGCGAGCGGGTCGGCGCTCGTGCGGCCCTCGGCCAGCGCGCGCAGGGCGGGGCCGGTGAGCTGGTAGGTGACCGGGCCCGCCAGATCGACGACGACCGTGTCGGCCTTCTCGTGGGACGCGGCGAGCAGGGCCTGCTGGAGCGGGACCGCGACGGGGCGGGCGTCGGCGCGCCAGCGCTGGAGGGTCTCCATGGACGTGAAGGCCGGCAGGGCGCGACGGCCGTCCGGGGCCTGGAGGGTGGGTACGGCCATGTCGCTGGTCTTTTCGCGGCGCAGTCCGTCGGGGCCGGTCTCGACCTCGCCGAGGACGGCCACCACGGGCACCAGGACGCGCGCGCCGGCCAGCGCCGACAGGAGCTGGGGCTCGGCGGTCCGGTCGGCTCCGTACGCCGTCAGGGCCGCCGCGAGCGCGGGGTCGGCGGAGCCGTCGTCGTCGGAGAAACCGGGGTCCGGGATGTTCTTCTGCACGAGGTGAGCGTATCGGCCGGGGGCGGTCCCTTTGCCGTCCGGGCCGGTGGGGCGCCCGGCCGGTGGGCGGCTGCCGGTCAGTGGCGGGCGGGGCGGCCGCGCCAGAGGACGACGGCGGCCGCGACGAGGGCCAGGCCGGCGGCGCCGGCGGTCCAGGGCAGCCAGTTGACGGGGGTGTCGTCGGCGTCGGCGGTGGGGCCGGGGCCGAAGTAGCGGGTGGTGTAGCCGGCGGGGGCAGGCTTCTGCGGGGTGGGCTTGAGGTCCGCCGCGGCCTTGAGGGCGGCGGCGGGGTCGATCAGGCCGGCGCCGTAGTCGTCGTCGCGGCCGCCGTCGGGACTGTCCTGGGCGGTGGAGGTGAGCAGCCGGCGGATCTGGGCCGGGCTCAGGTCGGGGTGTGCGGAGCGGATCAGGGCGACGGCGCCGGAGACGAAGGCTGCGGCGGGGCTGGTGCCCCAGCCCGAGAGGTAGCCGTCGTCGGTGTCGGCCATGACGATGTCGAAGCCGGGGGCGCTGACCGTGGCGTACCAGTGGCGGGTGGAAAAGCGGGCGCGGCCGCCCAGATGGGTGACGGCGGTGGCCGCGATGACGCCCGGGTAGGCGGCCGGGTAGGAGACGTGGTTGCCCTTCTCGCCGCCGTTGCCTGCGGAGGCGACGACGGGGATGCCCTTGCCGAGGGCGTACTGGATGGCGGCGTCCTCGCGCGGCTCGGGGTGCGCGGATTCGCTGTCGTCGCCCAGCGACATGTTGATCACGTCGGCGCCGTGGTCGGCGGCCCAGCGGATGCCGTCGGCGAGTGCGCCCGCCTTCTCGGAGCGGGCCCGCTCGCGCTGGGGGTCGCTGTCTTCGAGGATCACCCGGACCGGGAGGATCCTGGCGGCCGGGGCGAGCCCGAGCACACCGTCCTCGCGGCCGTCACCATGGCCGTGACCTGCGATGATGCTGGCCATTCCGGTGCCGTGCCGGGCCCATGCGGCGTCTCCGGACCCGGCGCCGAAGCCGACCAGGTCCTGCTCGGGCAGCACTTGGCCGGCGAGGTCGGGGTGGTTGGCGTCCACACCGGTGTCCAGGACGGCGACGGTGATGCCCTCGCCCTTGGTGGTGCGCCAGGCCTGCTGGGCGTGGACGGCCTGGAGGGCCCACTCCTGGGCGCGGAGGGCGTCGGCCTGTGCGGGTACGGCGGGCAGTACGGCGAGAGCCGCGGAGGCCAGTGCGAGCGCGGTGCCGCGCAGCACGGTCTTCGTCATGACGAGGTCTCCGTTGTCTGCGTGGGGCTGCCGGCCGCCTTGCGGAGATCCGCCTCGATACGGTCCGCCAGGTCCTTCGCGTCGTGTCCCAGGCCGGATTCGGCGGGGGCGGTGGTGGCGCCGGGCCGGGTCGCGGCCTCGGCGGGCTGCGGATCGGTGAACGTGCGGCCGTCGGCGAAGCCGGAGACGGCGAAGACGACGGCCGGGAGGTCGGTGAGCACCCGGACGGTCCAGCTGGCCCGCTGGGCGCGCCCGAAGTCCGCCGCCAAGGTGCCCTTGGCGGCGTACGGCAGCGGCATCAGGTCGGTGCGGATGCCCAGATTCTTGGTGCTGAAGCGGGTGTTGAGGGCCATCATCCCGGCCTGGTCGGCCTTGGTGATCTGCGCACCGACCGTGATGAAGCCGCTGCGGGTGGCGTCGACGTAGGTGGCGCGCAGCAGCCGGACGCAGCCGGCCGGGGCGAGTGCGGCGGCGAGCTTCGGGTCGAAGGCGCCCTTGCAGGCACTGTCGGGGGCGACCGCGATCCGGGTCCAGGTCCGGTCGGCGCCGCCGGGGCCGACGCCCAGGCCGTTGACGGTACGCGGGAAGAGGGTGTCGACCGGGGTGTTGCGCCAGACGTCATGGCCCTTGGCGAACGCGGCCGCGGCGTCGGGTGGGGCGCCGGCGGCCTTCTCGGTGAGCCAACCCCCGGCCGCGGCACCGCCGATGAGGCCGATGCCGAGGACCAGGCAGGCCGCGGCGGCGAGCACCCGGGCGCCGGGGCGGCGGGACGGGGCGGCCGGTACGCCGGTGGCGGGACCGACTCCCTGGGGAGGAAGGGGGGTTCGGGGCCAGGGCACCTGTGACGGGCGCTCGGCCGCGGGCCCCGGCGGCCGGCCGCCGGGCGCGGCCGGTGAGGCGGCGGAGGCGGGCTCACGGGTGCCCTGCCCGGCGCCGCGTTCACCGGGGCCGCTCCACAGGTCCTGGCTGTTGGCCAGATGGAAGGCGGCGGTGTCGCGGAAGGCGGCGGGGCGGGCGGCGGGCGGCGGGGTGCCGGGCGCGGCCGGCCCGGTGGGGGCCGGGGAGCCGGGCGCGCGGTCCGGGCGGGGCGGCTGCCGGTCACCGGCGGGGGGCTGCTGCACACGGGGCGGGGCGGCGGGACGCGGCGGGACCGGGGGCGCGGTGGGGCCGGACGGGGCGGCCGGTGCGGACGAGGGCGCGGGCGGCACCCGGCGCAGCACGGCCGTCTGCGGATCCTCGGCCGGCGCCGGCGCCGCGGCGGGCCGCCGGGGTGGCTGCGGGGGTATGGGTGGGATGTGTCGCGCATCGGCGAATTCAGCGTCGGTGCTCACCCGCGCTCCCCCTTGCGCCGCTGGCCTCCGGGCCCGATCCGCAATCGGGGCACGGTGGTTCGTATCCGGACAACACGCCGCTGACCTGCTGGTTGCGGTGTCGAGCCACTGTAAGGGCTGGTGCCGTCGGTGCTCCAACCCTTGTCCGCTCTGTCGCAATCTCTCCCCTACCCAGGGGTAGAGAGGTCTGGCAGGCTGCGGCCATGTCCCCGCACACAGTCCATACGTATGGCGACAAAGCCTCCTACGACCGGGCCACCGCACACCTCGACGCGCCGCTGGCCGCCGTCGACCTGCGGGCTTTCGACGCCAACGCCGCCGATCTGGTGCGCCGCGCGAAGGGGAAGCCGGTCCGGGTGGCGAGCAAGTCGGTGCGCTGCCGGGCGCTGCTGGAGCGGGTGCTGGCGCGGGACGGCTTCACGGGGATCATGAGCTTCACGCTCGCCGAGTCGCTGTGGCTGGCACGCTCGGGCTTCACGGACGTCCTGCTGGCCTATCCCTCGGTGGACCGGGCGGGTTTCGCCGAACTGACCGCCGACCCGAAGCTCGCGGCCGCGGTGACGGTGATGGCCGACGATCCGGCGCAGCTGGACCTGATCGACGCGGCCCGGCCGAGCGGCGGGGCGGGCGAGGAGGTGCGGGTGTGCCTCGAACTGGACACCTCCTACCGGCTGGTGGGCGGCAAGGTGCGGGTCGGTGCCCGCCGTTCACCGCTGCGCACGCCCGACCGACTGGCCGCGCTGGCCCGGTCGGTGGTGCGCCGCCCCGGTTTCCGGCTGGTGGGGCTGATGGCGTACGAGGGGCATGTGGCCGGTGTGGGCGACGAGGTCGCCGGCAAGCCGGTGTTCTCGCGGGCGATCCGGGTGATGCAGGCGGCGGCGCGCAAGGAGCTGGCGCAGCGGCGCTGGGAGGCCGTACGGGCGGTGCGGGCGGTGGCGCCGCGGCTGGAGTTCGTCAACGGCGGCGGGACCGGCAGCGTGCAGCACACCGCGGCGGAGGCGGCGGTCACCGAGATCGCGGCCGGGTCGGGGCTGTACGTGCCGCGGCTGTTCGACAACTTCCGTTCGTTCAGCGGGCGTCCGGCGGCGCTGTTCGCCCAGCCCGTGGTGCGCCGTCCGGGCCCTGGAGTGGTGACGGTGCTGGGCGGCGGCTATCCGGCCTCGGGGGTGGCGGGTCCGGACCGGCTGCCGGTGCCGTATCTGCCGGCCGGGCTGCGCTACGACCCGCAGGAGGGCCCCGGCGAGGTCCAGACACCGCTGCTGGGCCCGGCCGCGGACGCGCTGCGGATCGGCGACAAGGTGTGGTTCCGGCATGCGAAGGCCGGTGAGCTGTGTGAGCGGTTCACGGAGCTGCAACTGATCGACGGGGACCGGGTGGTGGGGACGGTGCCGACGTACCGGGGCGAGGGCCACGCGTTCCTCTGAGCGTGCGTCCGCCCCGTGAACGGCCGGGCCTGTCTTCTGCCGAGGGCCTGTCCTCGCCCCCGGCCGGGTGCGAGGACAGGCCCGTACGGCGGGCGGCCGGTCGCCGTCAGCCGTGGATGCGGTCCTGCTGGTCGGGCACGATGCTCCCGTCGGCACGGCGGACCGGGCCGAGGCTGCCGTCGGGGCGGGTGTAGCCCTCGGTGGCGCAGGGGTAGGCGCCGGACTTGCGGGGCAGCGGGTCGATGAACATCGGGTTGACCACCCAGCGGCCGTCCGCGTCGTCCAGGCCGCGGCACATCAGCTCGTTCTTGTTGCGGTTGATGGCCAGATGCGCGCCGGTGGCGTCGTTCACGAACGTCACATCGGTGTCGGCGTCACCGCCGCCGAGGGCGATGCGGTGGGCCGGGTCCTGCTTGCGCCAGGCCGCGGCGCCCTTGACCTTGAAGATCTCCTGGTTGATCCAGCAGCGCTTGCCGTCGATGTACGGGATGGCCTCGCCGTGGCCGTCCTTGACGTCGCCGCAGCCGCGGATGCCGGTGGTGAACCGGCCGCCGTCGACCATGCTGCGCACGCCGATGGTGTGCGCGGCGTCCACACCGACACCGGAGGACCAGGCCTCGGCCACGGTCTCGGCGGAGGCGGAGACGATGTAGACGTCGAAGCCGGCCCGCTTCAGCGTGCGGATCAGGTCCTTCTGCTGGTCGTAGTAGCGGACGTAGCCGGCGAGCTTGTGGGTGCCGACGGTCTGCTCGGTGCCGACGGGCGCGGCGAGGTTCTCGGCACGGGCCTTCTTGGCGTACGAGGTGAGCGTGGCGGGCCGCAGACCGGCGAACAGCTGGGGCACCCAGGCGTATTCGGGCACCGTACGGCGGTGGTTCCAGTCGCCGGCGAAGGCCTCTGCCCCGCTCATGGTCCTGGCCTCACCGCGGATCTCCATGATCTCGTCGGCGCAGGCGGTCTTCTCGGCGGTGGGCAGCGGGCGGCCGGCCGGGACGTCGGTGCCACAGGCCTTGGTCAGCGCACGGTCGGCGGCCTCGGTCAGCCAGGGGCTGGTGTCCCGCCAGTCGGCGGGCCGCAGGATCTTGTCGTGCCGGAGCGACCAGGCCAGGGTGGCGTCGGAGATGTCGTTCTTGACGACGGTGTTGTCCCAGTCGAAGGCGGCGACGGGGCGCGGGCCGTGGTGTCCCGAGCAGCTGCCGCGCTCGTCGATCATCTTCTGGAGCTTGGCGCGGTTGTGGCCGTACCACTTGATGCTCGTGGAGAGTTGGGGACAGGTGGCGCGTGCCGGGGCCTTTGCGGGCGCGGCGGTGGCGGGCGCGGTGGCCGTGAGCGCCGAGAGGGTGGCGGCCCCTGCCAGTCCCAGGGCGAGGGCGTACCTCTTGGAGCCTGTAGTACCCAATGTGTCCTCCGTGGTGAGGGGCGGGGAGCACGCCGGGACCGGCACACGGTGGTGCCGGTCCCGGTGTGGATGTCGGACTTTACCTTCGGGTCCCGCCGGTTCCGCGGCGGCGGGACGGACGCCTCAGACGGGGGTGACGTAGGCGCCCGCGATACCGCCGTCGACCAGGAACTCGGCGGCATTGACGAACGAGGAGTCGTCGCTGGCGAGGAAGGCGACGGCGGAGGCGATCTCCTCGGGCTCGGCGAACCGGCCGACCGGGACGTGCACCAGGCGGCGCGCGGCGCGCTCCGGGTCCTTGGCGAACAGCTCCTGGAGCAGCGGGGTGTTGACCGGCCCGGGGCACAGGGCGTTGACCCGGATGCCCTCGCGGGCGAACTGGACGCCCAGTTCGCGGGACATGGACAGCACGCCGCCCTTGGAGGCGGTGTAGCTGATCTGCGAGGTGGCGGCGCCCATCACGGCCACGAAGGACGCGGTGTTGATGATGGAGCCGCGGCCCTGGTCGCGCATGTAGGGCAGGGCGTGCTTGCAGCAGAGGTAGACCGAGGTGAGGTTGACCTCCTGGACGCGCTTCCAGGCGTCCAGTCCGGTGGTGAGGATCGAGTCGTCGTCGTCCGGGGAGATCCCGGCGTTGTTGAAGGCGATGTCGACCGAGCCGTAGGTGTCGAAGGCGGTCTTGTAGAGCGCCTCGACCTGGTCGGAGTCGGTCACGTCGACCTGGACGAAGAGGCCGCCGACCTCGGCGGCCGCGGCCTTGCCCGCCGTCTCGTCGATGTCGGCGCAGACGACGTGGGCGCCCTCGGAGGCCAGTCGGCGGGCGGTGGCCAGCCCGATGCCGCTGCCGGCACCGGTGATCACGGCGGTACGGCCGACGAGGCGGCGGCACACTGCGGTCTGGTCGGTCACTGGGTCTCCTCTGTGCTGATGAAGATGTTCTTGGTCTCGGTGAAGGCGGACAGTGCGTCGGGGCCCAGTTCACGGCCGAGGCCGGACTGCTTGAAGCCGCCGAAGGGGGTCCAATAGCGCACCGCGCTGTGGGAGTTGACGGAGAGGTTGCCGGCCGCGACGCCGCGCGAGACCCGCAGGGCACGGCCGACGTCACGGGTCCACAGCGACCCGGCCAGGCCGTAGTCGCCGGCGTTGGCGAGCCGGACCGCGTCGGCCTCGTCCTCGAAGGGCAGGACGACGGCGACCGGGCCGAAGATCTCCTCGACGGCCGTACGGTCGTCGGGGCGGCCCTCCAGGACGGTGGCCGGGTACCAGAAGCCCTTGCCGGCGGGGGCCTCGCCGCGGATGGCGGCCGGGGCGTCCTCGCGGACGTAGGACCGTACCCGCTCGCGCTGGGCGGCGGAGATCAGCGGACCCATCTGGGTGGCGGGATCGGCCGGGTCGCCGACGGTGAACGCCTTGACGGCAGGCTCCAGCAGCTCCATGAAGCGGTCGTAGACGGAGCGCTGGACGAGGATGCGGCTGCGGGCGCAGCAGTCCTGGCCGGTGTTGTCGAGGAAGGAGCCGGGGGCGGCGGCCGCGGCGGCTTCGAGGTCGGCGTCGGCGAAGACGATATTGGGGCTCTTGCCGCCGAGTTCGAGGGTGAGCCGCTTGGTCTGCGCCGCGCAGCGGGCGGCGATCTGCCGGCCGGTGGCGGTCGAGCCGGTGAAGACGACCTTGGCGACGCCGGGGTGGTCGACCAGCGCGGTGCCGGTGACCGCTCCCTCGCCGGGCAGGACCTGGAAGAGGCCCTCGGGGAGCCCGGCCTCCAGCGCCAGCCCGGCGAGCCTGAGCGCGGTGAGCGGGGTGGTCTCGGCGGGCTTGAGGAGCACCGCGTTGCCGGCCGCGAGCGCGGGGGCGGTGCCCCAGGCGGCGATCGGCATCGGGAAGTTCCAGGGGGCGATGACGGCGACGACGCCGAGCGGCTCCTGGACGGTGATGTTCAGGCCGCCGGAGACGGGGATCTGGGTGCCGTTCAGGCGCTCCACTCCCCCGGCCGCGTAGTGCAGCAGATCGCGGACGTTGCCCGCTTCCCACCGGGCGTTGCCCAGCGGGTGGCCGGCTTCCTTCAGTTCGAGTTCGGCGAGCGGTGCGATGTGGGCGTCGACGACCTCGGCGAACCGGCGCAGGATGCGGGCCCGGTCGCCGGGTGCCACGGCCGCCCAGGCTTCCTGGGCGGCGGCGGCCCGCCGGACCGCGGCATCGACCTCTTGGGGGGAGGTGGTGGGGACGGTGGCCACCACCTCCTCGGTCGCCGGGTTGAGGATGTGCAGCTCGTGCAGACCAGTGGACACGGTCAGGTTCCTTACATGCGCTCGAAGGAGCGGAAGCGCTCCCAGTCCGTGACGGCGGCGTCGTAGGCGTCCTGCTCGACGCGCGCCATGTGGCGGTAGTGGTCGACGACCTCGTCGCCGAACGCCGCCCGGGCGATCGGGCTCTTCTCCCACAGCTCGGCGGCCTCGCGCAGCGTCGTGGGGACGTGCGCGGCGTCGCCGTTGTAGGCGTTGCCGGTGGTCGCCTCGGGGAGTTCCAGCTCGTGCTCGATGCCGTACAGGCCCGCCGCGACCATGCCGGCGACCGCGAGGTAGGGGTTCACATCGCCGCCGGGCAGGCGGTTCTCCAGGCGGTGGGCGCGGCCGTGGCCGATCACCCGCAGGGCGCAGGTGCGGTTGTCGGGGCCCCAGGCGGCGGCGGTGGGCGCGAAGGAGCCGGGGCGGAAGCGCTTGTAGGAGTTGATGTTGGGCGCGTAGAGGAGCGTGAAGTCACGCATCGCGGCGACCTGGCCCGCCAGGAAGTGCTGCATGGTCTTCGACATGCCGTACGGGCCGCTGTCGTCGGCCAGCACCGGCCGGCCCTCCGCGTCCTGGAGCGAGAGGTGGATATGACAGGAGTTGCCCTCGCGCTCGTCGTACTTCGCCATGAAGGTGAGCGACATGCCCTCCTGGGCGGCGATCTCCTTGGCACCCGTCTTGTAGATGGAGTGCTGGTCGCAGGTGGTGAGCGCCTCGTCGTAGACGAACACGATCTCGTGCTGGCCGAGGTTGCACTCGCCCTTGGCGGACTCGACGGTCATGCCGGCCGCGCCCATCTCGTTGCGGATCCGGCGCAGCACGGGTTCGACCCGGCCGGTGCCGAGGACCGAGTAGTCGGCGTTGTACTGGTTGGCGGGGTTCATCTGGCGGTAGCCGCGCGACCAGGCGTCTTCGTAGGTGTCCTTGAAGAGCATGAACTCCAGCTCGGTGCCGGCGTGGGCGCTCCAGCCGCGCTCGGCGAGCCGGTCGAGCTGGCGGCGCAGGATCTGCCGCGGGGAGGCGACGACCGGCGAGCCGTCGTGCCAGGCGAGGTCGGCGGTGATCAGCGCGGTGCCGGGGTTCCAGGGGGTGCGGCGCAGGGTGCCGGGGTCGCCGTGCATGGCGAAGTCGCCGTAGCCGCGTTCCCAGGAGGACATCGCGTAGCCCTCGACGGTGTTGAGGTCGACATCGACGGCGAGGAGGTAGTTGCAGCCCTCCGTACCGTGTTCGAGGACGGTGTCGAGGAAGTATCGGGCCGCGAACCGCTTGCCCTGGAGCCTGCCTTGCATATCGGTGAAGGCGAGGACGACAGTGTCGATCTCCCCGGCGTCGACGAGGACTCTGAGCTCCTCGACGGAGAGTGGGGGCGTGCGGTCTGCCACGGTGTTGCCTCCTGTCACTGCATCCGGAGGTCATAAGGTAGGCACACGAACCATTGATTGGGAAGGGGTATCGATGGACGGTGCGGTCGATCGGCTGGCACCCGTGCTGCGGCCGGTGCGGGCGGGCAACGGTTTCGAGGAAGCGCTGGAGCAGATACTCCAGATCGTCCGGCTCGGTCTGGTTCCCCAGGGCGAACGGCTGCCCGCCGAGCGGGAATTGGCCGAACGGCTCCAGATCAGCCGGGTCACCCTGCGCGAGGTGCTCAAGGTGCTCCAGGACGAGGGCCTGGTGGAGAGCCGGCGCGGGCGCTACGGCGGCACGTTCGTACGGGTGCGCACGGAGAACCCGGGCGAGGCCGAGCTGCGGCGCCGGATCGGGAAGATCGACGTCGAGGACACCCTGCGTTTCCGGGAGGTGCTGGAGGTGGGCGCGGCCGGGCTGTGCGCGGCCCACGGGCTGTCCGACGCGCAGAGCGACCGGCTGCGGGCGGCGCTCGCGGCCACCCAGGAGGCGCCGCTCGCGGACTACCGCCGGCGCGACACCCTGCTGCATCTGACCCTCGCGGAGCTGTCCGGCTCGCCGTCGCTGGCGGCGCAGTACGCGGGAGTACGGGCGGGCGTGAACGATCTCCTGGACTGCATTCCGCTCCTGGTCCGGAATCTGGAGCATTCGCAGACCCAGCACACCGCACTGGTGGAGGCGGTGCTGGAGGGCGATGCGGACGGGGCCCGCGAGGTGATGCGCGAGCACTGCTGCGGGACGGCGGCGCTGCTGCGCGGCTTCCTGACGGCTCCGTCACCCTGAGCGCCCGCCCGGGGACCCTGCGGGTGCGTTCACCATTCTTTTACGTCCAGGTCTTGCGCTGAGCCGACCCGCCAGCAAAGGTATGCCGCTAAACCTTTGCTCGTTATCCCCTCGGCGAGGCAGGAGCGGCTCATGGCCGACAACACGGATTCGCAGACCGCACCGCCCATCGGGCCGGCGGGCGGCACATCGTCCGACGAGACCTATCTGGAGCGGCGGACACTGCGCCGCGGCAGTGCGGGACCCCTGCTGCTGACCGGCCTGGGCGTCGCCTATGTCGTCTCCGGCGACTTCTCGGGCTGGAACAACGGTCTGGCGCAGGGCGGCTTCGGCGGCCTGGCGATCGCCGCCGTCCTGATGGGCCTGATGTACACCTGTCTGGTCTTCGCGCTGGCGGAGCTGGCCTCGATCCTGCCGACCGCCGGCGGCGGCTACGGCTTCGCCCGGCGGGCCCTGGGCACCTGGGGCGGCTTTCTGACCGGCACCGCGATCCTGATCGAATATGTGCTGGCGCCCGCCGCGATCTCCATCTTCATCGGTGACTACGTCGAATCGCTCGGCCTGTTCGGCCTGCACTCCAGCTGGCCGGTCTATCTCGCCTGCTTCGTGATCTTCATCGGGATCCATCTGTGGGGCGTGGGCGAGGCGCTGCGCTTCAGCCTGATCGTCACCGCCATAGCCGTCGCCGCCGTCGTCGTCTTCGCGATCGCCGCGCTGACCGACTTCCATGTCGACACGCTCAACGACATCCCCGTCAAGGCAGGCGCCTTCGGGGCCAACTCCTGGCTGCCGTTCGGCATTCTGGGCATCTGGGCGTCCTTCCCGTTCGGCATGTGGTTCTTCCTCGGCGTCGAGGGCGTACCGCTGGCGGCCGAGGAGACCAAGGACCCGGCCCGCTCCCTGCCCAAGGCGATGGCCGCCGCGATGGGCATCCTGCTGGTGCTGGCGCTGATCACCTTTGTCGCCGCGACCGGGGCGCGCGGCTCGGCGGCGATCCAGTCGGTGGGCGATCCGCTGGTCCAGGCGCTCCAGCCGCACGGCAAGCCGACCACCGTCAGCCGGATCGTCAACTACGCCGGTCTCGCGGGCCTGGTGGCGTCCTTCTTCTCCCTGATCTTCGCCGGTTCGCGCCAGCTGTTCGCGCTCTCCCGGGCCGGCTATCTGCCCCGCTTCCTCTCCCTGACCAGCCGCCGCAAGGCGCCCTACCTGGGGCTGCTGGTGCCCGGCGCGCTGGGCTTCGCGCTCGCCGCGGCCACCGGCGACGGTGCCCGGATGCTCAATGTCGCGGTCTTCGGCGCCACCATCTCCTACGCGCTGATGGCGCTCTCGCACATCGTGCTGCGCCGCCGTGAGCCCGGCCTGCCCCGCCCCTACCGCACCCCCGGCGGCCTGCTGACCTCGTCCGTTGCGTTCGTCCTGGCCTGCTCGGCGCTGGTGGCGACGTTCCTGGTCGACAAGGAGGCCGCCTTCATCGCCCTCGGTGTCTACGCCGTGGCACTCGCCTACTTCGCCTTCTACTCCCGCCACCGGCTGGTGGCCGCGGCGCCCGAGGAGGAGTTCGCGGCGCTGGCGGCGGCGGAGGCCGAACTCGAACGCACCTGACCGGTACGCCGGTACACCGATACGCCGATACGCCAGAGCACAGCAACGGTCGGCCGGGACCTCCCGGCCGGCCCCGCCCGTCCCCGCACCCACCGCCCGCACCACCCACGGAGGACCACACCCCATGTCCCAGCCCCTCATCGGCATCAGCACGTACCAGGAAGAGGCCCGGTGGGGGGTATGGGCCCTGCCCGCCGCGCTGGTGCCCGCCGGATACCCGAAGCTGGTGCAGCGCTCGGGCGGGCTGGCCGCGCTGCTGCCGCCGGGCGACCCGGCCACGGCCGCCGCGACCGTCGCCCGTCTGGACGGGCTGGTGATCGCCGGCGGCGCGGACGTGGAGCCGGCCCGCTACGGCGCGGAGCCGCACCCCCGGACCGGCCCGCCGGCCCTGGACCGGGACGCCTGGGAACTGGCCCTGATCGAGGCCGCGTTGACGGGCGGCGTCCCGCTGCTGGGCATCTGCCGCGGGCTCCAGCTGCTGAACGTGGTGCTGGGCGGCACCCTCGTCCAGCACCTCGACGGGCATGCCGGAGCCCCCGGAGTCTTCGACCGGCACGACATCAAGCCGGTCCCCGGGACGCTGCTGGGCCGTACGCTGCCCGAGCCGGTCTCCGTGCCGACGTACCACCACCAGGCCGTCGACCGGCTCGGCCGCGGGCTGCTGGCCTCCGCCTATGCGGAGGACGGCACCATCGAGGCGCTGGAACTCCCGGGCGCGTACGGCTTCACCCTGGCGGTGCAGTGGCACCCGGAGGCCGGGGACGACACCCGGGTGATGGAGGCCCTGGTGGCGGCCGCGCGCGGGACGTCCGCCGGGGAGTGACCGGGACGGGTCTGTCCCGCAGGAGGCCCCGGCGGCCCGCTCAGGGCGCCCCGCGCGTCAGCCCCAGCAGCTGCCGGGCCGGGCCCGCGGGCCGCTGACCGGCGGGCCACACGGCCCGCAGATCGCGGCCGAGCCGCAGCTCGCGCACCGGAATCTCGACCAGCCGGCGAGCGGTCAGCTCCTCACCGACGGCGAGTTCACTGAGCACGGACGGCGCCGCCTCGCTCACCACGGCCGCCTTCACGGCGGTGGTCGAGGCGAGTTCGAGGAGCGGTTCGGCCAGCCCGCCGTGCCGGGCGAGCGCCGCGTCCAGCACCTGACGGGTCCCCGAGCCCCGCTCGCGCAGGATCAGCGGGGTGGCGGCGAGTTCGGCGGCGGTCAGCTCCGTACGACGCCGGGCCCAGGGGTGGGACGGAGCCGCGACCACCACCAGCCGGTCATGCCCGATGACCGTCCCGTCCAGCCCCGCCGGCACCTCCAGCCCCTCCACAAACCCGAGGTCCGCCGCGCCCCCCAGCAACCGCTCGGCGACCACGCTGGAGTTGCCTGCGAGCAACGACACCGCGGTCCCCGGCCGCTGCGCGCGCAGCGCGATCAGCCACCCCGGCAGCAGATACTCGGCGATCGTCATGCTGGCCGCGACCCGCAGCCGCGAATCGCGCTGCCCCCGCAACGCCTGCGCACCCGCGTCGAAGGCCTCGGCCGCCTCCACCACCCGCCGCGCCCAGTCCGTCACCAGGGCGCCGGCGTCCGTCAACCGGGAGCCGCGCGGCGAGCGTTCGACCAGCGCCACCCCCAACTGCCGCTCCATCGACCGGATACGGCTGCTGGCGGCGGGCTGGCTGATGCCCCGCGCACGGGCGGCCCGCCCCAGGCTGCCGAGCCGGGCGACGGCGAGCAGCAGCTCCAGCGCACCGAGATCCGGGACCCGGTGCGACAGCGGCACGGCGGCGGGCCCTTCCTCATCACTCATAAGTCCCCCTGCACATAACCCCAGCTTATGCCCTCATAGACACGAGGTCCCTGGTGGCGGGCGTCCTGGGCGACGACGCTGTTCCCATGGCAACTCTCGCGCACGCACCTTCCCGCACCGGCACCGCCGCGGGCCCCGGCACCGGCGCCGGCCCCGGCACACCCGCCACCGCAGCCTCGGTCCGCCATCTCGGACCGAACTGGTACGCCGCCGTCATGGGCACCGCGATCGTCGCCAACGCCGGTGCGGTCCTGCCGCTCACCGCTCCGGGCCTGCGCACTGCCTACCAGGTCGTCTGGGCGCTGTCGGCGCTGATGCTGCTGACGCTGCTGGCCGCCAGAACCGTGCACTGGGTCCGCCACGGCGACCAGGCGCGCCGCCATCTGCTCGATCCGTCCGTCGCCCCGTTCTACGGGTGTCTGGCGATGGCGCTGCTGGCGGTGGGCGGCGGCACGCTCGCCGTGGGCCGGGACGTCATCGGTGAGCCGGCCGCGCTGGCCGCCGACGCGGTCCTGTGGACCCTGGGCACCCTCGTCGGCCTCACGGCGGCCGCGGCGATTCCGTATCTGATGGTGACCCGGCACCGCATCGAGGCCGGCAGCGCCTCTCCCGTCTGGCTCCTGCCGCTGGTCGCCCCCATGGTCTCGGCGGCGCTGGGCCCGGCCCTGGTGCCGCATCTGCCGGCCGGCCAGTGGCAGGCGGCCCTGCTGTTCACCTGCTACGCCCTGTTCGGCATGTCCCTGCTGGCCACCCTGCTCGTCCTGCCGCTCGTGCTGTCCCGGCTGATCCACCACGGCCCGCTCCCCCTCGCGCTCACCCCCACGCTGTTCCTCGTCCTGGGCCCGCTGGGGCAGTCCACCACCGCACTGGCCAACCTCGCCCATGTGGCACCGGGTGTCGTGGACGCCTCCTCCGCACACGCCATGGGGGCCTTCGCGGTGCTGTACGGCGTCCCGGTGACGGGCTTCGCGCTCCTCTGGCTGGCGATCGCGACCGCGATGGTGGTGCGCGCCTTCCGCAACGGCATGGGCTTCGCGATGACCTGGTGGGGCTTCACCTTCCCCCTCGGCACCTGCGTCACGGGCGCGGCGGGCCTGGCCCTGCGCACCGGCCTCGGCGCCTTCGACTGGCTCGCGGTGGGCCTGTTCGCGCTCCTCGTGACCGCCGTCGCGGTGGCCGGCACCCGCACGGCCGCCGGCCTGGTCCGCGGCCGTCTCCTGGCCCCGCCCCGGCCGGTCACGGCGTAGCCCTCGTACGCCGCCCGCTCACCGCGCCCCGGCCAGGGCCTGTGCCAGTACGGCCGGGGCGCGCACCAGCGAGGGCCCGTACCAGGTCAGATACCGGCCGCTGACCAGCGCGGCGGGCAGGCCGGGGAACGCCTCGGGACCGTCCTCGGCGCTGAAGCGATAGGGCTCGTCGGGCAGCACCACGAGGTCGGCGGCACCGGCGCGGAGGGCGTCGAGCGGGATACGGGGGTAGCGCTCCGCATGGTCCGCGTAGCGGTTGCGGACGCCCAGGCGGGCCAGGAGATCACCGGCGAAGGTGTCCCGGCCCAGCACCATCCACGGCCGGCGCCAGACCGGCACCACCGCCGTCCGCTCGGCAGGACCGGCCGGCAGGTCCCGCCAGGCGGCCTCGGCGGCGTCCAGCCATTCGGGCCGGGCCAGCCCGCAGCCGTGCACGAGGACCCGCTCCAGCTCCCGGAACGCCTGCGGCAGGGTCCGTACTTCGGTGACCAGCACCTCGATCCCGGCGGCCCGCAACGCGGCGAGATCGGGCTCCCGGTTCTCCTCCTCGTTGGCGATCACGAGGTCGGGGGCGAGGGCGGCGATCCGCTCCGTGTCCGGGTTCTTGGTACCGCCGATGCGCACGACATCGAGTCCGGCCGGCTCGCTGCACCAGTCGGTGGCCCCCACCAGCAGACCGGGCGCGGTGCAGGCGACCGCCTCCGTCAGCGAGGGGACGAGTGAGACCACGCGGCGCGGCGGAGTGCGGATCGTCATGGCGCCAGGGTACGCAATTCACCGCCCGCGACGGGCGGTTGTGCACCATCGGACAATAGCGGGGACAGCCCTTTCATCCCTAGGATCGACGCGAGTTGATCAAGCATCACCAAGGGAGAACTGAGGGATTTTCTGCATGCACAGCCACCGCCGAAAGGGCACTCTCCTCAGCGTGCTGGTCACGGGTCTCGCACTCGTTTCGCCGTTGGCGCTCAGCGCGCCGGCGCAGGCCGCCCCGGTCAAGGGATTTCATTCCAAGTCGGACGGCACGGGATGCCCGGGCGCCTATGACACGGCGTTCATCTACGTCAAGGGCGCCGCGAAGTTCCGGGTCAGCTGGCGGGTTCCGAGCGGAAAAGTGCACACCCAGGAGTACTGGAACGACCCCGCCGGCATCTCGTCCAAGGCCATTCCGACCTGGCGGCACCAGGTCTACTGGAAAGTGACCTCGGTCTGGGGCACGAAGAAGAACCTGGTCAAGGTGTACGGATTCTGTAGCGTGAAGGGAAACCGGTGACGCCCCGCATGAAGAAGAAGATCACTGCGGTGCTGGCCGCCGCCGGTGCCACGCTGCTCCTCGCCCCGGGTGCCGCGCACGCCACCGAGAAGGAAGGCGGCTACAAGCGCTGCGGCAAGGGCCAGGAAGTCATCATCGTCTCCAAGGCCGTCGGCCACATCGTGCACAAGTTCAAGAAGCCGGGTAAGGGACACCACGTCTGGACCCAGGATTTCGGCCACAAGAACTATCTGCTCACGGAACGGCCCACCCCGACCGGACTGCGTTCGGTGAAATACCGGATCTATGCGCTGGACGTGCCGGGAAAGTTCGACGGAGCCAAAGTCGAGACCTCCAAGCTCCTGTGCCGCAAGTTCTGAGGCATATTCCGCCGCACCGCCGATCCACCCGTCTCGCATTCCGCCTCGCAACCCGTACCGCGGACCGGAAACAGCCGAGCCCCGCCACCGAAAAGTTCCGGTGGCGGGGCTCGCCCTGGCGAAGTGGACGCCGGTGAGGATTACTTCACGGGTGCCATCTTGTCGACGATGCCCGGGTGGGCATCGATCCACTTCTGGACGCCCTTGTCCTCGTTGCCCTTGCCGGCGGCCTGAATGTCCTTCTCCAGGCTGCCGAGCTCATCGGCGTTCATCTTCCAGTTCTTCAACCAGCCGTTGAACTCCGGGAATTTCTTCGGGAAGCTCTTGTTGCCGATCGTCTTGATCTGGTTGTTGGCGCCCCAGGTGCCCTGCGGGTCCTTGAGCTTGGTGAGGTCGTACTTGCTGTACGCCCAGTGCGGGGACCACAGGACCACCGCGATGGGCTCCTTCTTGTCGTAGGCCCGCTCCAGCTCGGTGAGCATGGCGCTGGTCCCGGCCTCGGTGACGTCGAAGCCGTCCAGGCCGTAGGCGGGAGACACCACGCTCTTGAGACGCTTCATCTCGCCGGTGCCCGGCTCGATTCCGATGATCTTGCCGCCGAAGGTGTCCTTGTGCTTGCGCAGATCGTCCAGGGTCTTCACACCCTTGACGTAGGACGGTACGGCGATCTCCAGTGAGGTCTTGTCGTACCAGGCCCCGACGTCGACGAGATCGTCCTTGTACTTGTCCCAGTACTGCTTCTGCGCCACCGGAAGCCAGGCATCGGTTTCGACATCGATCTGCCCCGTCGACAGTCCGGTCCACATCGGCCCGACATCGAGGTTCTGGAGCTTCGGCCGGTAGCCCCGCTTCTCCAGAATGTTCTTCCAGAGGTACGTCGTGGCGATGCCCTCGTCCCACGCCGGGAAGCCCATGGTCGGGGTCTTGCCCGCGTCCTTGCCCTTGGCGTAGGCGGCCTTGGCGGACGGCGCCAGCTTGTTGACCAGGCCCGGGTGCTGCTTGAGCCAGGCGCGCACGCCCTCCTGCTCATGCCCCGTACCGGCGTTCTTGACCTCGCTCTCGAGGCTGGTGAGCTGCTTCTCGTCCAGGTGGAACTTCTTCATCCAGCCGGCGACCTGCGGCTCGTCGTGGGAGAAGCCCTTGCGGCCCAGCATGTGCAGGCTGTCCCCGGAGCCGAAGGAGCCCTTGGGGTCCTTGAGCTTGGTCAGCTTGTACTTGTCGTAGGCCCAGTGCGGCGACCACAGCGTGACGGCGATCGGCTTCTTGTCGTGGATCGAGCGGTCCAGCTCGGTGAGCATGGACGAGGTGCTCGACTCCATGACCTTGTACTCGCCACCCAGGCCGTAATCCTTGAGGACCTTGTCCTTGAGGATCTTCATCTCGCCCGCGCCCGGCTCGATGCCGACGATCTTCCCGCCGAACGTGCCGCCCTTGCCCTTGAGGTCGTCCAGGGTCTTGACGTCCTTCATGTAGGACGGGACCGCGATCTCCAGGGAGGTCTTGTCGTACCAGGCGCCCAGGTCCTCGAGCTTGTCCTTGTACTTCTTCCAGTACTCCGCGTGGGTCGTCGGCAGCCAGGCGTTGGTCTGCACGTCGATGTCACCACGGGCCTGGCCGGTGAAGAGCGGGCCGGCGTCCAGGGCCTGGACCTTGGGCTTGTACCCGCGCTGTTCGAGGATTTCCTTCCACAGGAACGTCGTGGCCTTGCCCTCGTCCCAGTTGACGTAGCCGAGGCTGACCGGCCGGCCGTTGCCGTCGGTGCCCGCCGCGCCGCCCTTCTCCTCGCCGGCGAAGCTCATCCCTCCGGCGATCAGCGCGAGCACCACCACCGCGACCGTCGCGACCGAGGTCGCGGGCTTCCAGTGGAGGAACTTCAGGCCGCCGAGCGCGGCCTGCGCCTTCGCCAGCGCGCGCCGGCCGAGCGGGGAGACCCGCTGGTTGAGCGCGCTGGTCATCCGGTCCAGGTACACCGCGAGGATGACGACCGCGAGACCGCCCTCCGCGCCCAGCTTCACATCGACCGAGCTGAGCGAGAGGTAGACGGTGCCGCCGAGGCCGGCGCCGCCGACCATGCCCGCGATGACGACCATGGACAGCGCCAGCATGATGACCTGGTTGATACCGGCCATGATCGTCGGCAGGGCCAGCGGCAGCTGTACGCGGAAGAGCGTGCGCCGTGGATGGGTGCCGAACGCGTCGGCGGCCTCGACCAGTTCCCCGTCGACCTGCCGGATGCCCAGTTCGGTCATGCGGACCGCGGGCGGCATGGAGAAGACGATGGTCGACACGATGCCGGGGACGGCGCCGAGCCCGAAGAAGAGGATGCCGGGGATCAGGTAGACCATCGCGGGCATCGTCTGCATCAGGTCCAGGACCGGACGCACCGCTCCGCTGACGGCGCGGTTGCGGGCGGCCCAGACACCGAGGGGTACGGCGACCGCGATGGTGATGATGCAGGCCACGAGCACCAGGGAGAGCGACTGCATGGTCTGGTGCCACTGCTCGATCGAATCGATCAAGGCGAAGCCGAGGAATGTCAGCACAGCCGCCGGCAGACCGCGCAGCCACCAGGCGATCACCGCGAAGATGCCCGTCAGGAGCAGCGGCTCGGGGCCGGAGAGGACCGTGAGGATGCCGTCGTAGAAGCCCCCCAGCACGGTCGTGACGAAGTGGAAGAGCCACTCGGCGTGGTCACGCAGCCATTCGACCAGGCTGTCGGCCCAACTGCCTATCGGAATCCTAGGCACCGGCGCTCACCTTGTCCTCGGGGTCGTGGTCCGTGGGCGCGTTGCCGGACGTGTGCTCGGGGGTCTCGTCCGCGGGCGTCTTGTCCGCGGATATCCCGTCGCCCGAGGCCTTGGCCTCGGCCTGGACGGAAACGGCCGGGGCCGGGTCCTGCGCCGCGGATTCGCCGAGGACGGCGAGCAGCCGCTCGGCCGTGACGGCACCGACCAGCTCGCCCTTCTCATCGGTCACGGCGACCGGAACGGTGCTGGTCGAGCAGGGCGTGAACAGCTCGACGAGCGGGGTGTCGACACCGACCGTGGCAGGTGCGGCGGCCCGGAACTCCGCCGCGGTGGCGAGCTTCTTGCCCTCCGGGGTCGTGGCGCCGAGCACGGTCCCGACCTCGGCCATGATCGCGCCCGCGGTCAGTACCCGCGTACGGTCCACGTCCTGGGTGAAGGAGGCGACATAGTCGTTGGCCGGGGTGACGAGGATGTCCTCGGCGCTGCCGATCTGGACGATCCGGCCGTCGCGCATCACGGCGATCTTGTCGCCGAGCCGCATGGCCTCGTTCAGGTCGTGGGTGATGAAGACGATGGTCTTCTTCAGCGCCTTCTGGAGCTCCAGCAGCTGGTCCTGCATATCGCGGCGGATCAGCGGGTCGAGCGCGCTGAAGGACTCGTCCATCAGCAGCAGATCCGCATTGGTGGCCAGCGCGCGGGCCAGGCCCACGCGCTGCTGCATCCCGCCGGACAGCTCGTCGGGCCAGGACTTCTCCCAGCCCTTGAGCCCGGTGAGTTCGAGCGCCTCGGTGGCGCGCTTCGTCCGCTCGGCGCGCGGTACACCCTGCACTTCGAGGCCGTAGGCGGCGTTCTCCAGCACACTGCGGTGCGGGAAGAGCGCGAAGTGCTGGAAGACCATGGAGATCTTCTCGGAGCGGACCTTGCGCAGCTCCTTGTCGCTGAGCGAGGTGAGGTCCTGGCCGTCGAACCGGACGGTTCCCGACGTGGGCTCCAGCAGCCCGTTGAGCGTGCGCAGCAGGGTGGACTTGCCGGACCCGGACAGACCCATGACGACGAATATCTGGCCCTCGTCCACCTCGATCGACGCGTCGATCACCGCAGCGGTGGTGCCTTCGGCCCGCAGGTCCTCCCGGCTGGCGCCGGCTTCGAGTTTGCGGACCGCGTCCTCGGGTCGTCTGCCGAACACTTTGTACAGGTGCTCGGCTTGCAGCCTGGACACATATGCCTCTCTTGTCGAACCAGTGACGACCTGCCACCCCCGTAGCCAGGTCGTGGAGTGGCACGGGTTCCGCCCGCCTTTACCGATCGAAAAGTTGAATTTCGATCGGGTCCACTCCGGCTGCGCGCCTGCCCTTCTTTATGCGGCTCAAACAAGACGGTGATTCACCTCACATCGGCGTGACGTATGGGGCATACGGCAAGATGCGGGATGTGACTCGACGCCTGATGCTCCTCGACACCGCCTCTCTCTACTTCCGCGCCTATTTCGGGGTACCGGAATCAGTCAAAGCCCCGGACGGCACCCCGGTGAACGCGGTGCGCGGCCTGCTGGACTTCATCGCCCGGCTCGTCCAGGACCACCACCCCGATGACCTGGTCGCCTGCATGGACTTCGACTGGCGCCCCCAGTGGCGGGTCGACCTGATCCCCTCATACAAGGCGCACCGGGTCGCCGAGGAGGCTCCGGCCGGTTCCGCGGAACCTGACGAAGAGGAGATCCCCGACACCCTCTCGCCCCAGGTCCCGGTCATCGAGGACGTCCTGGACGCCCTGGGCATCGCCCGTATCGGGGCGGCCGGCTACGAGGCCGACGACATCATCGGCACCCTGACCGCGCAGGCCAAGGGCCCGGTGGACATCGTCACCGGCGACCGCGACCTCTTCCAGCTCGTCGACGACCGGCGCGGCATCCGCATCCTGTATCCGCTCAAGGGCGTCGGCACCCTCCAGATCACCGATGAGGCGCTGCTGCGCGAGAAGTACGGCGTGGACGGCCCCGGCTACGTCGATCTGGCGCTGCTGCGCGGCGACCCCAGCGACGGCCTGCCCGGCGTCCCGGGGATCGGCGAGAAGACGGCCGCGAAACTGCTGGACACCTACGGCGACCTGGCGGGCATCATGGCCGCCGCCGAGGACCCCGCTTCGAAGGTGACCCCCGCCCAGCGCAAGCGGCTGCTGGAGGCACGCCCGTATATCGCGGTCGCCCCGAAGGTCGTGAAGGTGGCCACCGATGTGTCCGTCCCCGCCGTCGACCACGCCCTGCCGGGCGAACCGGCAGACCCCGAGCGGCTGGAAGCACTGGCCGGCCAATGGGGTCTCGGTGGCGCATTGCAGCGCCTGCTCCTCACCCTCCGCCGATGACCTGTTAGGTTAGGTATACCTAACAAATATCGCATCAGGGGAGACCGCCGTGGCAGCAGAGCGTCCGTCCCGCAAGAAGCCCACCCTGCACCGCGCCCGGGTGCAGCGCACCGAGCAGCTCACCCCGCACATGGTCCGCGTGGTGCTGGGCGGTGAGGGGCTGGCGGAGTTCACGGCGGGCGAGTTCTCCGACCATTACGTCAAGCTGGTCTTTCCGTTGCCCGGCGTGAGCTACCCCGAGCCGTTCGACATCACACAGATCCGCGCCGAGCTCCCCCGCAACCGCTGGCCCAGGACCCGTACGTACACCGTCCGCGCCTGGGACGCCGGAACCCGCGAGATGACCGTGGACTTCGTGGTGCACGGCGACGAGGGCGTGGCCGGACCGTGGGCGGCCGCGGCGAAGCCGGGCGAGGAGATCTTCCTTCTCGGTCCGGGCGGCGCCTACGTCCCGGAGGCCGGCGCCGACTGGCATCTGCTGGCGGGCGACGAGAGCGCACTGCCGGCCATCGCCGCGTCCCTGGCGCGGATGCCCGCGGGCGTAGCGGTGCATGCCTTCATCGAGGTGGCGGGCCCGGAGGAACGCCAGGAACTGGAGGTACCGGCCGGCGCCGAGATCCACTGGCTGTACCGCGGCGCCGCACCGGTCGGCCGCGAACTGGTCGCCGCCGTACGGGCGCTGGAGTTCCCGGCCGGTCAGGTCCAGGCGTTCGTGCACGGCGAGGCCGGGTTCGTGAAGGAGCTGCGGCGCCTGCTCCGGGTCGAGCGCGACATCCCCCGCGAGGCCCTGTCCATCTCCGGCTACTGGCGTACCGGCCACGACGAGGACGGCTGGCAGGCCGCCAAGCGCGACTGGAACCAGCAGGTCGAGGCCGAGCAGGAGTCCGCGACGGCCCCGGCCTCCTGACCCGGCGGCACGGCCCGGCCGGCCCCTTCCACGGCGAGACCCTCGCGGGCCCGTAGGCCGTAGGCCTACGTCACGTCCTCGGCGGTGGAGGGGGCCGCGCTACGGCGTATGGCAGACCGCTTCGATGTTGTTGCCGTCGGGGTCACGGACGAAGGCCCCGTAGTACGACGCGTGGTACTGGGGCCACAGCCGTGGCGCGTGCAGGGACTCGGCGCCGGCCGCAACGGCGGCGGCGTGGAAGGCATCGACGGCCGCGCGGCCGTCCGCGGCGAAGGCGAGGTGCACCTCGCGGGCCGGGCCGTCGTCGGTGGCCGGGACCAGCCAGAGGGTGTGTCCGGTGGTGCCGAAGCTGATGAACTCGCCGAATTCCTTGGTCCGTCGCCCCCCGAGCGGGGCGAGGACACGGTCGTAGAACTCCGCGCTCGCCGCGACATTGCCGACCTGGATCGCGATGTGATCAATCATGCCGCCAGCGTTCCACCGGCACCGGAAGTCTGTCGCGGCGTTTTCCGCCAGGAGCCCCTCGGGCGCCCCGTCGAAAGCCCGCCGAAGAGCCCGTCGGCAGCCCCGTCCCGAACGCGGACCGGAGCGCCGGCCCGCTCAGTCGTGGTGGAAGACCTCCCGCATCGGTGTCCACCACTCCCCCGGTACGGCGCCCTCGGTCTGCTCCTGGCAGGGATCGGTGAGCTGCCACCACCGCCTGGTCACCGGGTCGGCGGCCATCCGGGCCATGTCGGCGGCGTAGTCCTCCCCGACGTACTCGGCATACGAGAACAGCATCTCGCCCTCAAGGAAGATCGAGTAGTTGCGGAGATGGCAGGCGGTGATCATCGCCAGCACCTCGGGCCAGACCTCCGCATGCAGCCGCAGATACTCCTCGCGGTGTTCCGGGCGCAGGGTGATGAGCTTGCCGAAGCGCCGCACCGGGGCGGCGCCCTCGTCGCGTGTCGCACACATGGCGGAATCCTTCCCCACCCTTCCGGCGGCCGCACCCTGCCGGCCCGGACCGCCGTGAAGTCGTCCTGCCGTCGCGGGAATTGGTTGACGGCGCAGGCATCTGCCTGTTCCACTGACCCCATGCGTCCTCAGCAGCGGCTGGTCACCCGCGACCACATCGACTTCGGTCGAGTGTGGTCGGCTTCCTGTTGCCGCTGACTTCTTCGTAGCGCAGTACATCCCCCTCCGCCGTACGGCCCTCCCGTACGCCCGCATGCCCCACGCGCATGCCCATGAGCGCACGACCTACGAGAAGACGAGGCCCTACCCATGCCTGTCGAGTTCCTCGGCATTGCCGCGACCAACGACGGTTCCGAAGTCACCCCCCGTTCCGGCGCTTCCTTCGACAAGGCCTACACGCTGAAACTGGCCCGCGCCCACGAGGAGTACGGCTGGGACCGGGTGCTGTTCGCCTACGGTTCCGGCTCCCCCGACCCCTCACCGGCCGCGGCCTATGTCGCGGCCCGCACCGAGACCCTTCAGATCCTGGTGGCGCACCGCCCCAACGTCTCCTATCCGACGTTCGCCGCGAAGACCTTCGCCACACTGGACCGGATCAGCGACGGCCGGCTCGCGGTCCACTTCATCACCGGCGGCAACGACCACGAGCAGGGCCGTGAGGGCGACACCCTCACCAAGGACGAGCGCTACGACCGCACCCGCGAATACATCCGCCTCGTCAAGAAGATCTGGACCACCCACGAGCCCTTCGACCACGAGGGCACCCACTACCGCTTCCATGACTTCGCCTCGGACACCTTCCCCGTCCAGCAGCCGCACCCCCAGGTGTCGTTCGGGGGATCCTCGGCGGCGGCGTACGCGGCGGGCGGCGCCGAGGCGGACATCTACTGCCTGTGGGGCGAACCGCTGGCGCAGACGGCCGAGCAGATCGCCTCGGTGCGGGCCGCGGCGCAGGCGGCCGGCCGCAGCGACGTGCCCAGGATCCAGGTCGCGTTCCGGCCGATCATCGCGCCCACGGAGGAACTGGCCTGGGAGAAGGCCCACCGCACCCTGGAGCGGATCAGGGCACGCAAGGCGGGCGGCCCGCTCAGCCGCCGGCATCCGCTGACGAACCCGCAGAACGCCGGGTCACAGCGGCTGCTGGCGGTGGCCGCCGGGGGCGAGCGGCACGACCGGGCGCTGTGGACCCCGACCGCCGCGGAGACCGGCGGCGCGGGCAACTCCACGGCCCTGGTCGGCACCCCGGAGACCGTCGCCGAGGCCCTGCTCGACTACTACGACCTGGGCGTGGACATCCTCTCCGCACGCGGCTACGACCTGCTCGACGACGCCATCGACTTCGGGCGGTATGTCATCCCGATCGTGCGCGAGGAGGTCGCCAAGCGCGACGCGGAGCGGGCGGCCACCGGCGGCCGGCCGGCGTTGTCACCCGCCTCCGCCGGATAGACGACAGCAGCCGGCGCCGTACCCCCGCCGGACGGGGGTACGGCGCCGTAGCGCTCAGGCCGGGACCGGCCGCGGTCGCTCAGCCCACCGACGAATACGCCACCACGCCGCGCAGCACACCGTCCACGGCCTTACGGGCGGTACGCGCCACCGTGCCCCCGGGCGGGGCCGCCGCCGCGATCTGGCCCAGGACATCGATCAGCTGCTTGCACCAGCGGACGAAGTCACCGGCGGGCATCTCGGCCTCCCGGAGCACCTCGTCGAGGCCGAAGCCGGAGGCCCAGCGGTAGGCGGCCCAGGCGAAGCCGAGGTCCGGCTCGCGCTGGCCGACGCCCTCCGCCTGGCTGATCTTGTGGTCCTCCTCCAGGGCGTCCAGCCGGCCCCAGATACGCACCATCTCGCCCAGCGCGTCCCTGGCCTTGCCGGCCGGCAGCTTGGGCGCCACCGCGTCGTCCGCCTGCCGCGCCTCGTACACCAGCGCCGAGGCGCAGGCCGCCAGCTCCGCCGGGCCGAGGCCCTCCCAGACGCCCTCGCGCAGACACTCGCTCGCCAGCAGATCCAGCTCGCCGTAGAGCCG
This sequence comes from Streptomyces sp. MCA2, assembly GCF_023544705.1. Lineage (NCBI taxonomy): Bacteria > Bacillati > Actinomycetota > Actinomycetes > Kitasatosporales > Streptomycetaceae > Streptomyces > Streptomyces sp. MCA2. The sequence continues at coordinate 133,622 of NZ_JAMJFM010000006.1, read as the reverse complement.
GGCCAGCCGGCGGCCCTCGTCGGTGACCGTGTCGCCTTCGAGGTAGTCCAGCTCGGTCAGCAGTGCGCAGATCCGGTCGAAGGTGCGGGCGATGGTGTTCGTCCGCCCCTCGATCCGGCGCTCCAACTGGCGGGTGTCGCGCAGCAGTCGGTGATAGCGCTCCGCCCAGCGGGCGTGGTCCTCGCGCTCGGCACAGCCGTGGCAGGGGTGCGCCCTGATCTCCGTACGCAGCCGGGCGATCTCCCGGTCGTCGGCCGCCTCCGCGCGCGGCTTGCGATGCCGCGACGGGACGACATGACCGGCCTTCGTCCGCAGCGCGGACGCCAGATCGCGGCGCGACTGCGGGCTGCGGGCGTTGAAGGACTTGGGGATCCGCATCCGGTCCAACGCCTCGACCGGCACCGGGAAGTCCATCGAGGCCAGCCGCTTGACCTGCCGCTCGGCGGTCAGCACCAGCGGCCGCGGCCCGTCCTGCGCATCGAAGCCGCGATGGCCGTTCGTCCGCCCCGAGGGCATACCGGGGTCGAGGACCAGCGCCAGACCCGCGTACTTGCCGGTCGGCACATGGATGACATCGCCGGGCTTGAGCTTCTCCAGCGCCGCCGCGGCCGCCACCCGGCGCTGTGCCGCGCCCTGCTTGGCCAGCTCCGTCTCCCGCTCCTTCAGCGACCGCCGCAGCCGGGAGTACTCCTCGAAGTCGCCGAGGTGACAGGTCATCGAGCCGCGGTAGCCCTCCAGCCCCTCCTCGTTCTTCTGCACCTGCCGCGTGATCCCGACCACCGACTTGTCGGCCTGGAACTGAGCGAAGGACATCTCCAGCAGCTCCCGCGAACGGTGCCTGCCGAACTGGGAGACGAGGTTGACCGCCATGTTGTACGACGGCTTGAAGGAGGACCGCAGCGGATACGTACGGGTTCCGGCGAGCCCGGCCAGCGCGCCCGGGTTCATCCCCCGCTGCCACAGCACCACCGCATGGCCCTCGATGTCGATGCCGCGGCGCCCGGCGCGGCCGGTCAGCTGGGTGTACTCGCCGGGAGTGATGTCGGCGTGCTGCTCGCCGTTCCACTTCACCAGCTTTTCCAACACCACGGAACGCGCGGGCATGTTGATGCCCAGCGCCAGCGTCTCGGTGGCGAAGACGGCCTTGACCAGGCCCTTCACGAACAGCTCCTCGACGACCTCCTTGAACGTCGGCAGCATGCCGGCGTGATGCGCCGCGATGCCCCGCTCCAGGCCCTCCAACCACTCGAAGTAGCCCAGCACATGGAGGTCGTCGTCCGGGATGCCGGCCGTCCGCGCCTCCACTATGCGACGGACCTGCTCGCGGCCCTCCTGGTCGTTGAGCCGCAGGCCCGAATACAGGCACTGCTGGACGGCGGCCTCGCAGCCCGCGCGGCTGAAGATGAAGGTGATCGCGGGCAGCAGGCCCTCGTTGTCGAGGCGGTCGATGACCTCCGGGCGGCTCGGCGTCCAGATCCGGGCACGCTGGCGCCGCTCGCGCTCGCGGTCCGCCTCGCGCGTATTGCGGCCCCGGCGCTTGTCCCGGCCGAACGTCGGCCGGCTGTTCTCCATCCGCGCCAGCCGCTCCAGATCGGGATTGACCTCGCGGCGGCCGCCGCTCTGCCCGTCCCGCTCCTCGAACAGGTCGTATGTCCGGCGGCCTGCGAGGACGTGCTGCCACAGCGGCACCGGCCGGTGCTCGGAGACGATCACGGCGGTGTCGCCACGGACCGTGTCCAGCCAGTCACCGAACTCCTCGGCGTTGGAGACCGTGGCCGACAGTGACACCAGCGTCACCGACTCGGGAAGATGGATGATCACCTCTTCCCAGACGGCACCGCGGAAGCGGTCGGAGAGGTAGTGCACCTCGTCCATGACCACATAGCCGAGCCCGACCAGCGACTGCGAGCCGGAATAGAGCATGTTCCGCAGCACTTCGGTGGTCATCACGACCACCGGAGCCTCGGAGTTGACGCTGTTGTCGCCGGTCAGCAGACCGACCTTGTCGGCGCCGTAACGCTTGACCAGGTCCTGGTACTTCTGGTTGGACAGCGCCTTGATGGGCGTGGTGTAGAAGCATTTTCGGCCCTGCTCCAGGGCCAGGTGGACGGCGAATTCGCCGACGATCGTCTTTCCGGATCCAGTAGGGGCCGCGACCAGCACGCCCTTGCCGGCCTCCAGGGCCTGGCACGCCTCGACCTGGAACGGATCCAGGCCAAAGTCGTACATTTCTCGGAAAGGGGCGAGTGCGGTGGCCTGCTCGGCCGCCCGGAGCTTGGCGGCGGCATAGCGTTCAGCAGGGGACATGTCCTCGGTCATCGTGCTTACGAGCCTACCGGCCACCTCTGACAACGACCGATCATTATGGGCAGCCTTTGCCCGCCCCCCTTCGGTCCCGGAACGCCGGGACCCCCGTGCACGAGGGAGCGGGTCGGCGGGGCACCGGGGCGGAACGAATTCGCTGTCATGATCACAAGAGATCCCCTACGATCATCTTGATCATTCCGTGCATCCGCGGGATCTTTCAGCGGCGCCTCTTGACCAGAGGCATCCCCCGCGGGCGGAGCGGAGGAGGCAGCTCATGCCTCCCGATGACAAAGGGGGACGATGAACAAGTTCAAGGCAGCAACGGTGACCGCGGCGCTGGCCGTGACCGCGGTGGCGCTTCCGATGGCCACCGCCGGCCCGGCGACGGCCGCGGCCTCGGGCGTGGGCAAGTGCGTCAAGGCGACCTGGCACCCGAGCAACAACTCCGTGGACATCGCCAACGACTGCAAAAAGGCGATCAAGGTGCAGATCGCCGAGCGCTTCTGGCCGGACAGCGACTGCTACACGATCCGTGCGGGGGGCGAGCTCCACTACAAGGGCACCGGCCAGCTGACGGGCATCAAGTACTGCTGAACCTGTGTCAGCCGGGCAGACCCGGCGGCCAGACACGGTGAAGGGGGAGGCTCCCTGGGAGCCTCCCCCTTCTGCGTTCCCTCGGCCTCACACGGGCGCCTCCGCGGCCCGTGCCGAGCCGGGTGAGAAGGCCCGGCCCGCCGGCTTCGTCAGGTGACGTCGTCGAAGCTGCCGCGCTTCGCGTCGCCGTCTCCGCTCGCCTGCTCCGGCAACGCCGCGGTCGCCGCCACCGGCTCGATCTCGCCGATCTCCGTAGGCGTCAGATCAAGGTCGGAGGCCTCGTCGTCGGCCGGTCCTGCCGCGAGCCGTCGCCGCCGTCGGGCATCGTTGGCCAGCGCAACCCCGACGGCGCCGAAGTACAGCACGGTGATCGGGACGGCCAGGGCGAGCATGGTCAGCGGGTCCGTGCTCGGTGTCGCGATCGCCGCGAAGACCGTGATGCCCATGACCATCGCCCGCCACCAGCCGAGCATGCGTTTGCCGGTGATGACGCCGGCGAAGTTCAGCATGACCAGGAGCAGAGGCAGCTCGAAGGACAGGCCGAAGACGATGACCATCCGGGCGATGAGGTCGAGCAGCTTGTCCAGCGTGAGGAGGTTGCCGATGCCGGCCGGGGTGAAGGCGATGAGGACGTCCGCCGTGGTGGGCAGCACCCGGTACGCGAAGTAGCCGCCGGCCACGAACAGCGGAAAGCCCACGCCGACGAAGCTGAGCGTGTACTTCTTCTCGTTCCGGTGCAGCCCCGGGGCGAGGAAGGCCCAGAGCTGGTAGAGCCAGACCGGCGCCGACAGGATGAGACCGGCGACCAGGGAGACCTTCAGCGCGAGGGTGAAGGGGCCGAGCAGATCCATCATCACGATGCTGGCGCATCGCGACCCCTTCTCCTGCTTGGCGAGGTCGGTGAAGAGCGAGTTGCAGCCCACCGACTGCAACACCGGCTTCGTGAAGAAGTTGATGATCTCTTCGTAGAAGAAGGCCGCGACGACCGTCGCGACGACAATGGCCAGCAACCCCTTGGCGAGCCGGTTGCGGAGCTCGCGCAGGTGCTCCACGAGAGGCATGCGCCCCTCGGGGTCTTTCGCCTTCTGTTCTTTATTGGGGGCAGACTTGAGCAACCCACGTCCTCATCTCATGCGACGGGCAGTGGACGCGCCACTGCCACAGTCAAGCCCTGGATTCAGCGCTGCACGCTGTGATCGTTCTCGGCGACCGGCCGAGCACCGTTCACGTCACCAGGCGCCGCCTTGATCGTCCGGGTCGCACTCTGCGAGTCGGGGTTCGGCGGGTCGGCGGGGGCTTCCTGCTTCTGGCCGCCCTCGGACTTCATCGCCTTCGCCTCGCTCTTGAGGATGCGGGCGGACTTGCCGAGCGAGCGCGCCATGTCGGGCAGCTTCTTGGCGCCGAACAGCAGGACGACGACGACGAGAATGAGAATGATCTCGGGAGCGCCGATCTTTCCGAACAACATAAGCGTCTACCTTCTCACCGAGGCGGCTGGGGATGGAGCTACCTGACTTGGCCGGACATCCGTCCGCCCGCCGTGCTAGCAGCGATCGTAACGCTCACGGGTAAACGCTGGGCAACCCCTGTGCGCACTCCGAGTAGCGGGCCGCGCCGCACGCTTCGGCCCTGCGGAACAGCGTACCGTCCACACGTACGAGAGCTTCGGCCCGTCACGTCCGCTACTCCGTTTCCCGCCAATGCGCCGATGCGGCCAATGGCGCCGCCGCCCGCTCCAGGTCCTCGGCGGCCCGCTGGATCCGCTCCGATGTCGCTCCGACCTGGCGGGAAAGCCGTCGTACTTCGGCGAAGACGCGGACGGCGAGGACGCCGAGCACGGCGATCCCGACGAAGCCGAGGGCGATTGCGATCATGGGCCAGAGCATGGGGCGAGCCTATCGGTCAGCCCGTGTGCAGCCGCAGCGTGCGGACCCCGCCGCCGGTGAGCAGCTCGATGATCCGCTCGCCGGCCGGTTTGCGCACCGCGCGGCGGCAGTCGGGGCAGGTGAAGGAGTAGAAGGTGGTGCGGCTGCTGCCGCCGATCGCCAGCCGGAAGGCGTCCGAGGCCAGCTCGAAGCGGCCCCGGCAGTCCGGGCAGGCCGCTTTGAAGAGCACCGGGGCGGTCATGCCCGCCAGGGCGGTGGTCGCCCTCGTGGACGTCATCCTTCGCTGCCTCCTCCTTCTCCCTGCGCGACGCGGCGCGCGCCGCGCGCCACCCGGTCCGCCGCGCTCACTCGCCGTACGCCGCGAGCGCCTGGTCGGCGGCCTGCCGCGCACTGTCCGCGAGGGCCTGCGGCGCCACGATCCGGCCGTCGCGGCCCAGTCGCAGCGCCAGCCGTCGCAGCGAGGCCGGGTCGGGGGTGCGCAGCGTGATGTGCAGTCCGCCGTCGGGGAGTTCCTCGGCGCTGTCGTGCGGGTAGTACTCGGCGACCCAGCGGCCGCCGGGCCCGACCTCGATGGACACCTCGGGGTCCTCGGCCGCGGGCTGTACCAGCCCCTCCGACAGATCGCGCAGCTCGACCGGCGGCGGGTCGGCGGGCGCGTCCAGCAGCTTGATCTCGGCGACCCGGTCGAGACGGAAGGTGCGCCGGGCCTCCGAGAGCCGGCACCACGCCTCCATATAGGTGTGTCCGACGGCGAAGAGCCGGATCGGGTCGACCTCGCGCTCGGTCAGCTCGTCACGGGCCGGGGAGTAGTAGCGCAGCCACAGCCGGCGCCGCTCGGCGATGGCGCGGTCCACGTCGGCGAACACTCCGCCCTCGGACTCGAAGGTCACCGACAGCCGGGCACTGGCGCCGGCCGCCTCACCGGCCGCCGCCTCCAGCTTCGCGGTGGCACGCAGCAGCGCCTGCCGGTCGCCCTCGCGCAGCCCGGGGAGGGTGGCCACCGCACGGGCCGCGACGAGCAGCGCGGTCGCCTCGTCGGCGGCCAGCCGCAGCGGCTCCGCGACATCGTCGGGGTTGTGCCACCAGATGCGGTCGCCGTCGGTGTCGATGTCCAGGAGGTCGCCGCCCCGGAAGCTCGTACCGCACATCGGCAGGATGTCGAGGTCGGTGATCAGCTCGTCCTCGGTGATGCCGAAGGCGCGGGCGACATCACCGACGCGGGCACCGGGGCGCTCGCGCAGGTAGGTCACCAGGGACAGCATCCGGCGGGTCTGGTCGATCGCGTTCGTCGCCATGGGTCTCGTATCCCTCTCAGCCCTTGGCCACGGCGCGCAGCCGGTCGATGACCTCGGCGCGCAGTTCCGCGGGTTCCAGTACGACCACGTCGGGCCCGAACTCCACCAGCCAGGCGTCGAGTCCGTGGCCGTTGGGGATCTCCAGTTCGTCCCAGCCGTCGCCCAGGTCGCGAACGGTGAGCGCACGGGCGCGCAGCGGATAGCCGTGCTCGGCACGGAGCCTGATCCGTGCGGTGCCGGTGGCGGTCTCCCCGGCCCAGCTCTCGACGGTCTCGCGGACGGTGACGTGATCGGGCACCGGAGCGGTGAACGCCCCTTGCCGGGAACGGACCTTGCCGGTGATCCGGGAGAGCCGGAAGACCCGCTCCGCCTTGCGCTCGCGGTCCCAGCCGGCCACGTACCAATGCCCCCGCCAGCATTCGAGGATCCACGGTTCGACCTGCCGCTGCTCGGGGTGGGCGGCGTTCGACTTGCGGTAGTCGAAGACGACCGGGCGGCGGTCGCGGCAGGCCAGCATCAGCGGCTCGAAGGCGGCCTCATGGGCCGGGATACGGGGTTCCAGGGCGCTGTGCGGCTGCCCGGCGTCATAGTCCGCCCCGTCGGCCAGCGGCATACCGGCCGCGCGCAGCTTCTGGAGCGCGCCGCTGGCGGCGCCCGCCAGCCGGGCCTGCTGCCAGATCTTCGCGGCCAGCCCCAGTGCGGCAGCCTCCTCGGCGTCCAGCGTGATCGGGGGCAGGCGGTTGCTGTCGCGGCGGGCGAGATAGCCGATGTCGCCCTCGATGCCCTCGACGGTCTCGATGACCAGGCCGAGCTCGCGCAGATCGTCCTTGTCGCGCTCGAACATGCGGTTGAACGAGTCGTCGCTGCTCGCCTCGATATAGGCCTCGATGGACGACCTGAGCTCACGCTTGGTCAGCGGGCGTCGTGTCCCCAGCAGGCACAGCGCCAGGTTCATCAGCCGCTCGGCCTTGGCAATCGCCATCGACGCCCTTTCTCGTTGTACTCCCGATCGTTGACCGTACCGCTCGGGGAGGTCAGGGCAAAAGCCGGAGGGCCCGCGCCGTCTCGGCGCGGGCCCTCGGACACGTCAGCAGCGGTCGCGCACGGCGACCGGCACCGGTCTCAGACGGAGACCAGGTCGCAGACGAAGATCAGCGTCTCGCCCGGGGCGATCCGGCCGCCGCCGGCACCGCGGTCGCCGTACGCCAGGTGCGCGGGGATGGTCAGCCGACGGCGGCCGCCGACCTTCATGCCCTGCACGCCCTGGTCCCAGCCGGCGATGACCTGGCCGGCGCCCAGCTGGAACTGGAGCGGCTTGCCGCGGTTCCAGCTCGCGTCGAACTCCTCGCCGGTGCTGAACGACACGCCGACATAGTGGACGGAGACGGTGTCCCCGGCCTTGGCGACCGGCCCGTCGCCCTCCGTCAGGTCCACGATCTCGAGCTCGGTGGGAGCCGGGCCCTCAGGAAAGTCGATCTCGGGCTTGTCGATGCTCACGAATGTGCTCCTACTTACGAATCTTTACGATTACTGCCTCAGTCTCGCAGATCAACGTCAGCTGACGCTGAGGACATCCACGGAGAAGGCAAGATCCGATCCGATGGACTTCTGCTGCTCCGGGGTCAGCTTGCTCTTGGGCACCACGATCAGCACCCGGCTGCCGGCCTTCTTGCCCTTGAGGCCTTCCTGCCAGCCCGGCAGCTGTGCGATGGGCACCTCCTGCGCCCCGGACTGCCCCGGTGCCCAGGTGTCGGCGATCACCTTGCCGTCCTTCCAGGTGGCCACCGTGTAGTTGGCACGCACGGTGGCCTTGCTGCCGATCTTCGCGCCCTTGCCCTCGATGATCGTCTCGCTCTCGATGCCCTTCGGGGCGTCCTGGCCCTTGGGGATGGTGATCTTCGGCGCCTTGCCGTCGATGTTGGTGCCCACCTTGGGCAGCTCGGCGTTGTCCTGCGCGACCGGCTTGCCCTCGATCTTGTTCGGCATGACCTTCTTGAGGTCCACGACGAAGACCAGCGTGGAGTTCGCAGGGATCTTCTGCTGCGCCTGCGCGCCGTAACCCTTGTCCGGCGGGATCACCAACTCGACGCGGCTGCCGAGCTTCTGGCCCACCAGACCCTCGTCCCAGCCCTTGATGACCTTGCCGCTGCCGATCTCGAAGGTGGCCGGCGCCCCACGGTCCCAGCTGTTGTCGAAGGCGGAGCCGGTCCAGGTCTGGCCGAGGTAGTTGGCGTTGAGGGCGTCGCCCTTCTTCACCGCCGGGCCGTTGCCCTTCTTCAGCACCTTGACCTGAAGTTTCTTGGGCGGGTCACCTTCGCCCTTTGCCACCTTGGGCTTGGCGTCCGCCTGCCCGCTCACCGCCGGCACTGAGCCGGCCTCGGGTGAGTCGTCATTGCCGCAGGCCGCTGCGGAGACGAGAAGCAGGGGCACGGCGATCAGGGCTGCGATTCGGCGTCGGCGCACGTAAATCCCTCAAGACGGGCTGCGATCAATGTAAATGGACTGGGCCACTCTAACCACGCCACGCAACAGTGGCGGGGTCCATGTCACATGGACCCCGCCACTGTTGCACTCGACCGGCACCCTCACCGGCCCCACACGCCTCGGCACCGCCACCCGAACGGGTCGGATTTCCCGCCATGGAGCCACGACGGGAAATCCGCCCGGACGCGGTGCACCGGACACTCGCCGGAATCGGCTCACATGCCGGCGATGAGCTTCTCCACCCGGTCGTCCACCGAACGGAACGGGTCCTTGCACAGGACCGTGCGCTGCGCCTGGTCATTCAGCTTGAGATGCACCCAGTCGACCGTGAAATCACGGCGCTGCTCCTGTGCCCGGCGAATGAAGTCGCCGCGCAGCCTGGCGCGGGTGGTCTGCGGCGGCACCGACTTGCCCTCGAAAATCTTCAAGTCGTTACAGATCCGCGCCGCTTGCCCCTTCCGCTCCAGGAGGTAGTACAGCCCTCGGCGGCGGTGGATGTCGTGATACGCGAGGTCTATCTGCGCCACCCGGGGGTGGGACATGGTGATGTTGTTCTTTGTGCGATACCGCTCGATGAGCTGATGTTTCATCACCCAGTCGATCTCGGTCGAGATACGGTCGAGCTGCTCGTCCCGGATCGCCTCGAGCGTACGGCCCCACAGTTCCAGGACCTGCTCGACGGTGCCCGTACGGATTCCGCGGCGGTCGCAGAAATCCACGGCCTTCTCGTAGTACTCCTGCTGGACTTCGAGCGCCGATGCCTCGCGCCCGCTGGCCAGCCGCACCTTGCGCTGGCCCGTGATGTCATGACTGACCTCACGGATGGCCCGGATCGGGTTCTCCAGCGTCAGATCCCGCATGACCGTGCCCGCTTCGATCATGCGCAGGACAAGATCGGTGGCCCCGACCTTCAGCATCATGGTCGTCTCGGACATGTTGGAGTCACCGACGATGACATGCAGCCGGCGGTACCGCTCGGCATCCGCATGCGGTTCGTCGCGGGTATTGATGATCGGCCGGGAACGGGTCGTCGCCGAGGAGACGCCCTCCCAGATGTGCTCCGCACGCTGGCTGACGCAGTAGACGGCGCCGCGCGGAGTCTGTAGCACCTTGCCCGCGCCGCACAGCAGCTGACGGGTGACAAGGAACGGAATGAGGATGTCCGCGAGCCGGGAGAACTCACCATGGCGGGCGACGAGATAATTCTCGTGGCACCCGTAGGAGTTTCCCGCCGAATCGGTGTTGTTCTTGAAGAGATAGACGTCGCCCGCGATTCCCTCCTCGTGCAGGCGGCGTTCGGCGTCGACGAGCAGGCCTTCGAGAATGCGCTCGCCGGCCTTGTCGTGAGTGACCAGTTCGGTCACGTTGTCGCACTCGGGAGTTGCATATTCCGGGTGCGATCCCACGTCCAAGTACAGGCGGGCGCCGTTCCGCAGGAAGACATTGCTGCTGCGGCCCCATGACACGACACGGCGGAAGAGGTACCGCGCCACTTCGTCAGGCGACAGTCGGCGCTGTCCCCTGAACGTGCACGTGACGCCGTACTCGTTCTCCAGCCCGAAAATGCGGCGGTCCATGACTGAACATTACGCCTGATGGCCTGCTCTGAAACCGGGTTCGACGGCCCCGTTTCGATCATTTTCCGCCGGGGCCTCATCTGCCGTACGCGGCACGGGATCCCCGAGAAATCGCTTCGTCGACAAAAGGACGAGCAGCGCGGCGAGCCCACCGGCTCCGGCCACCGCGAAACCCGCCACCGCGCCGCCGCTCCCCACGGCCGGACCCACCACCGAAGCACCCACCGCCGACCCGACACCGAACGTCGTCACCAGCCAGGAAAACGCCTCCGTCACCGTGCCCTTGGGCGCATGCCGGTCGACCACCACGAACGCACAGGCCAGCGCCGGCGCCAGGAACACCCCCGCGACACCGGTCAACGCCGTCATCCCGAGGACACCCGGCACCAGCACCAGCGGCAGATAGCCCAGTGCCAGCAGGGCGGTCAACAGCCGCAGCCGGCCCTCCGGCCGCCCCGGCCATTCGCGTGAACCGTAGACGAGGCCACCGGCCAGCGCGCCGACCCCCAGCGAGGACAGCAGCAGACTGGAGACCATCCCCCCGCCGTACTCGTCGGCGTACGCCACCGCCGCGACCGCGATCGACCCCAGCGCCAGCCCCACGAAGAAGAACGCGCCGATCAGCACCAGCATCCCGGCCGAGCGCAACGCACCCAGCCAGTGCGCCTCCCGCGGACCGCTGCGCCACTGCCGGGACGGCTCGGAGACGACCACGGAGAGCGCGCCGAGCACCCCGATCAGGTTGATCACCAGCAGCGCCACCCCCTCCGACCAGGCCGCCACACACAGCGTCACCAGCAAGGGCCCCACCGCGAACATGACTTCCTGCGCCACCGCGTCCAGCGCGTAGGCGGCATGCACCCGGTCCGCGCGCTTGAGGACGCCGGGCCACAGCGCCCGCAGGCCGCCCTCCAGGGGCGGGGTGAAGAAACCGGCGATCACCATGGCGACGAAGGCGAGCCACAGCACATCCAGGCCGACGACCGCGAGCAGCGCCATACCGAGCGCGGAGAGCACCGAGGCGGGCAGCATCACCCGCGGCTGGCCGTAGAGGTCCACCGCCCGGCCCAGCAGTGGCTGGCCGACGGCATTGCAGACGGCGTAGACGCCGGAGAGCGCACCGGCCAAGGCGTAGCTGCCGCCCTCGGCGCGGAGGAAGAGCACCACCGCCAGCGCGGCGGTGGCGTTCGGCAGCCTGCCGACCAGCGTCCCCACCAGGAGCCGGGCCGCGTGCCGGGTTCTGAGCAGCTCCGCATATCCCGCGGCCATCCCTGCCCCTTTCCCGTCCGGAGCGGACGGACGTGATACGTATAACCTTCGCCGTTATACGTATCATGACCCCCACCCCAGGTCCACCCCGCAACGGCGACGCGAGGAGCGATACCCCAGGTGACCAGCAACGAGACCACCACACCCGGCAGGCGCCCGGCAGGCGGCCGCACCACCAGCCGGGACGTGGCCCGCGCCGCGGGAGTCTCCCAGGCCGCCGTCTCGCTCGTCCTGGGCGACAAATGGCGCGGCCGGGTCTCCCCCGCCAAGGCCGAGGCCGTGCGCACCGCCGCCCGCCAGTTGGGCTACCGCCCCAACCTCGCCGCCCGCAGCCTGCGGATGGGCCGCACCCGCACCGCCCTGCTGGTCGTCCCCGCCCTGACCACCGAATTCTTCGCCCGCGTCTACACCGGCGCGGCCCGGATCGCCGCCGACCACGACTTCGGAGTGGTCCTCTACCCCTCCCCCGAAGGCATCGGCCCCGCCCGCGACCCCTTCGGCTCCGCCGCGGCCACCCTGGACGGCGTGATCGCCTCGTCCATGGCCGCCGAGGCCCTCACCGCCCTACGGGACGCCGACCTGCCGCTGGTCATGCTGGACAGCGACCCCGACGACGACCGGGCCACCGCCACCGTCAACCTGGACATCGCCGACGGCGCACGGCAATTGACCGCCCATCTGACCGGGCTCGGCCATCGCCACATCACCCACCTCGCGGCCGATGTGCACTCCTGGACCTTCGACCTGCGCGCCCGCGCCGTCACCGCGGCATGCGACGGTGTCCCCGGCACGCTGCTGCGCCGCCGGCCGGCCGCCCTCGGTGTCGACGCCGGGCTGCACGCCGCACGCGCCGCCCTGACCGCCCCCGGCCCCCGCCCCACGGCGCTGCTCTGCGACGACGACACCATCGCCGCGGGCGCCTGCAAGGCCGTACGCCGGCTGGGCCTGCGGGTCCCCGAGGACGTCTCCGTCACCGGCTTCGACGACCTGGCCCTGGCCGTCGCCGTCGAGCCGGAGCTGACGACCGTACGACTGCCCGCCGAGGAATTCGGCGAGGCCGGCATGCGTGCCCTGATGAGCGTGCTCGACGGCCGCCCCGCCGACGCCCCCACCCTGCCGGTCGAGCTCATCACCCGCGGCTCCACCGCCCCGCCCCCGGACGCCCCCGAAAACGCCGCGCGCCCCCACGGGGAGTGACCCACCGGGGCGCGCGGCAGGGGCATCCGCCCCACAGCGTGACGTCAGAGCAGAGGCTCCCCTTCGGGGCCGTCCTCGCCCGAAGCGCCCTTGCCCTTGGCCCCCTTGCCCTTGGCGCCCTTGTCCCCGGCGCCCTCGGCGGCGGTCCCGGACTCCCCGGCACCGGCGTCCGCATCGGCGTCCGCCGCCGCGTCCCCGGCATCCGCCCCGCCGCTCTCGTCCAGCAGCCGGGACAGCTGCCGCCCCAGGATCCGCTTGAACTTGCGCTGCTGCGGGCGCGTACGGTCCAGCGTCGCGACCTCGAGCTGCTCGGCGGTCAGCGTGCGCTCACCGCCGTTGTTGTCCCGGGAGAGCGAATCCACCGCCAGCTTGAGCGCCTCAGCCAGCGTCATACCGTCGCGGTGACGCTGGTCGAGGTAGCTGCTGATCTGGTCGGCGTTGCCACCGACCGCCACCGACCCGTGCTCGTCGACGATCGAGCCGTCATGCGGCAACCGGTAGATCTGGTCGTCCTCGGGAGCGGCGCCGACCTCGGCGACGATCAGCTCGACCTCGTACGGCTTCTCGGCGGCGCTGGAGAAAATCGTGCCGAGCGTCTGGGCATAGACATTCGCCAGGCCCCGCGCGGTCACATCCTCACGGTCGTAGGTGTAGCCCCGCAGATCGGCGTAGCGCACACCGCCGATCCGCAGATTCTCGAACTCGTTGTACTTGCCGACCGCCGCAAAGGCGATCCGGTCATAAATCTCGCTGACCTTGTGCAGGGCGCGGGAGGGATTCTCGGCGACGAAGACCACGCCGTCGGTGTATTGCAGCACCACGACACTACGGCCGCGGGCGATGCCCTTGCGGGCGTACTCGGCGCGATCGGCCATGGCCTGCTGGGGTGAGACATAGAACGGCGTCGACACCGGCTATCCGTCCCTTCCTGTCAAAAGGTCTCGCAGTGGCTGGGGGCTCCCCCGGCCCGGCCGAGCCGGGGGAGCATTACGGAACATCCGTCCCGTCAGAGCAGCGCGGCGCGCGGGCCGTCGGGCTGTTCGAGGCGGCGCTCGTGCACGGCACGGGCGATCTCCGAGACTTCGTCGTCGGTGAGCTTCTTGAAGCCGTCTTCGGTGATCACCGTGACGATGGGGTAGATCTTCCGCGCCATATCGGGCCCGCCGGTCGCCGAGTCGTCGTCGGCGGCGTCATAGAGCGCCTGGACGACGGCGGTGGCGGCCTGATTCTCCGTGAAATCTTCCCGGAAGAGCTTCTTCAGCGCGCTGCGCGCAAAGACAGAGCCGGAACCCGTCGCCGCGAAGCCGTGCTCCTCCGACCGCCCGCCGGTCACGTCGTACGAGAAGATACGGCCCTTCTCGCGGTCGAGGTCATAGCCGGCGAACAGCGGCACCACGGCCAGGCCCTGCATGGCCATCCCCAGATTGCTGCGAATCATCGTCGACAGACGATTCGCCTTGCCCTCCAAGGAGAGTTGGGCACCCTCGACCTTTTCGAAGTGCTCCAGCTCCAGCTGGAAGAGCTTGACCATCTCCACCGCGAGGCCTGCCGTGCCCGCGATGCCGACCGCCGAATACTCGTCGGCCGGGAAAACCTTCTCGATATCACGCTGCGCGATGACATTGCCCATTGTCGCCCGCCGGTCACCGGCCAGCACCACGCCTTGCGGGAACGCCGCGGCAACGATCGTCGTGCCGTGCGGCGCCTCGATGGCACCCTGCACCGGCGGCAACGGGCGGTTGCTGGGCAGCAGACCGGGCGAGTGCTCGCCGAGGAAATCCATGAACGACGAGGATCCAGGCGTCAGGAAGGCAGCCGGTAGACGCCCGGTGCTTCGAGTATTGGCTTCCACACGTTTCCTTCCAGATAGCGATGGCCCTGCGCATGGCGTCGGGGTCATCCCTCAACTTGCCGAGTGCCGAATTGCAGTTGAAGCACGGTACGCCTCGGACCTTACCCGTATCGTGGTCGTGATCCACATGCCTCGGGCCCGGCTCGAGACAGATCGGGCAGATACCGAACTGTGCCTTGATCATCACGCCGCGCTCGGCCACGGAGAGGCCGTAGTGGCGCTTGCGGTGGCTCCCGGTTCCGTTCTGCCCCGTGGCCGCCTGACGCTGCCGGCAGTACTCCGCAGAGCACTCCCGGCAGTACGCCTGAAGGCCGTCTCGCATCGACTTGTTACTGGAGAATGCGGCTGTCGGCAGTGCCCGCTCGCACCGCGAACAGCATGCCGGTCCCCCCGAGCCGGCCATGCCCGTTTCGGGGCTTATTGTCCACCTTTCTGGACAAATGACCGCACGAAGTCCTCTGCGTTCTCCTCGAGTACATCGTCGATCTCGTCCAGCACCGAGTCCACGTCGTCCGACAACTTTTCCTGGCGTTCCTTGAGGTCTTCCGAGGCCTCCGCGTCCTGCGTCTGCTCCTCGACCTCTTCGGTGGAACGCGTGGCCTTTGCCTGTCCGCCGCCGCTGTCCTTGGTCGCCATGTCCCTCACCCCGCTCGGTTCGCCCCGCTCGATGTGACCTTCAAGATCCGACCCTACAAGCAGGGTCCGACATCGGCCCTGCACTTGCTGCAACGCCCGGGAGTCACCTCGATGATTCCCGCCCCGCGACGATTTCAGCCGTGGATCGGCTGTGCATCCCGACAAATTCTGTCGTGCACCTGCTGAAACTCAGCGGCCGGACAGTGTCCTCACCAGCTCCTCCGCGGTCCGGCAGCGGTCAAGGAGCTCCTTGACGTGCTTACGGGTCCCCCGCAGCGGCTCCAGTGTGGGAACCCGTTGCAGGGAGTCACGACCGGGCAGGTCGAAGATGACCGAATCCCATGAAGCGGCCGCGACATCGTCCGCGTACTGCTCCAGGCAGCGGCCACGGAAATAGGCCCTGGTGTCCTCTGGAGGCTTCTGCTCGGCCCGCTCGACCTGTGGCTCGTCCAGGAGGCGCTGCATCTTGCCGCGTGCCGCCAGACGGTTGTACAGGCCCTTGTCGGGCCGTACGTCGGCGTACTGGAGGTCGATGAGGTGCAGCCGCGCCGCGTCCCAGTCCAGGCCGTCGCGGCGCCGGTAGCCCTCCATCAGCTCGCGCTTGGCGACCCAGTCCAGCTCGCCGGACAGGCTCATCGGATCGTTCTCCAGCCGGCCGAGCACGTCCTCCCACCTGGTCAGGACGTCCTTGGTCTGGTCGTCCGCATCCGCTCCGTAACGGTCCTCGACGTATTTGCGGGCCAGCTCGAAGTACTCCATCTGGAGCTGTACGGCGGTGAGCGTGCGGCCGCTGCGGAGCGTGATCAGGTGTTGCAGGGTGGGGTCGTGCGAGACCTGGTGGAGGGTGCGGACGGGCTGGTCGATGGCCAGGTCGACGGCGATGAAGCCGTCCTCGATCATGGAGAGCACCAGGGAGGTGGTGCCCAGCTTCAGATACGTCGAGATCTCGGAGAGGTTCGCGTCCCCGATGATCACGTGCAGCCGGCGGTACTTCTCCGCGTCCGCGTGCGGTTCGTCGCGGGTGTTGATGATGGGCCGTTTGAGGGTCGTCTCCAGGCCGACCTCCACCTCGAAGTAGTCGGCGCGCTGGCTGAGCTGGAAGCCGTGCTCATGGCCGTCCTGGCCGATACCGACCCGGCCGGCGCCGGTGACCACCTGGCGGGAGACGAAGAACGGCGTCAGGTGCCGCACGATGTCCGAGAAGGGGGTCTCCCGCTTCATCAGGTAGTTCTCGTGCGTGCCGTAGGAGGCGCCCTTGTTGTCGGTGTTGTTCTTGTAGAGGTGGATGGGCTGGGCGCCGGGGACCTGGGCGGCCCGTTCGGCGGCCTCGGCCATGATCCGCTCGCCGGCCTTGTCCCAGAGGACGGCGTCCCACGGATTGGTGACCTCGGGGGCACTGTATTCGGGGTGGGCATGGTCGACGTAGAGCCTGGCGCCGTTCGTGAGGATCACGTTCGCCAGGCCGATGTCCTCGTCCGTGAGCTGGCTGGCGTCCGCGTTTTCGCGTGCGAGGTCGAAGCCGCGGGCGTCCCGCAGCGGGTTCTCCTCCTCGAAATCCCAGCGGGCACGGCGTGCCCGGTGCATCGCGGCCGCGTAGGCGTTGACGACCTGGGACGAGGTGAGCATGGCATTGGCGTTCGGGTGGCCGGGGACGGAGATCCCGTACTCCGTCTCGATTCCCATTACTCGCCGTACGGTCATGCGGCCCTCCTTGCCCGGCGGCGCCCCCTGATGGGGTCGGCGCTCAAGTACCGCTGTGCTTCCGGTCCGTGTGCGTGCCCCACGCCCGCACAGCGTGACGCAGCGGTACCGAAGAGCCTAGAACGCCTTTGCGGCGCTGGGGAGATCATTACAGTCATTGCTCCAGTCCGGTTTTTCCTGGTCCACCGCGCCCTTATGAGGTGCGGCTCTGGCGCCCCCGGAAAAGCATCCGGCTGCGGACGCCCCGTGCAGGACATCCGCAGCCGGAGAGCGGTGTTACAGGTATTGGCCGGTATTCGCCACCGTGTCGATGGAGCGACCGGTGTCCGCGCCCTGCTTTCCGGTGACGAGCGTGCGGATGTATACGATCCGCTCGCCCTTCTTTCCGGAGATCCGGGCCCAGTCGTCCGGGTTGGTGGTGTTGGGCA
This sequence comes from Streptomyces sp. MCA2, assembly GCF_023544705.1. Classification (NCBI taxonomy): domain Bacteria; kingdom Bacillati; phylum Actinomycetota; class Actinomycetes; order Kitasatosporales; family Streptomycetaceae; genus Streptomyces; species Streptomyces sp. MCA2. The sequence continues at coordinate 116,396 of NZ_JAMJFM010000006.1, read as the reverse complement.
GGTCCTCGTTCTCCTTGAACTCGTCCACGCATGCCTGGAGGAGGTGGGAGACCCGAAGCCCCTTCTGATTGTGTTCGAGGAAGGCCTTGATGGCCATCTTCTTCGCGCGTCCTACGATGTTTTCGATCATCGCACCGGAGTTGAAGTCCTTGAAGTAGAGGACTTCCTTGTCACCATTGGCGTAGGTGACCTCCAGGAAGCGATTTTCCTCGGATTCCGCATACATCTGCTCGACGACGGATTGAATCATTCCGCTTACTGCGGCCTTCCGCGAGTCGCCGTGTTCGGCGAGGTCGTCGGAGTGCAGCGGGAGCCTTTCGGTGAGGTACTTCGAGAAGATGTCCTTGGCGGCTTCCGCGTCCGGACGCTCGATCTTGATTTTCACGTCGAGGCGGCCCGGGCGCAGGATCGCCGGGTCGATCATGTCCTCACGGTTCGAGGCGCCGATCACGATCACGTTTTCGAGACCCTCGACACCGTCGATCTCGGAGAGCAGCTGCGGGACGATGGTGTTCTCCACGTCCGAGCTGACGCCGGATCCGCGGGTGCGGAAGAGGGAGTCCATCTCGTCGAAGAAGACGATGACGGGGGTGCCCTCGCTCGCCTTTTCCCTGGCGCGCTGGAAGACCAGCCGGATGTGCCGCTCCGTCTCACCGACGTACTTGTTGAGCAGCTCGGGGCCCTTGATGTTGAGGAAGAAGCTCTTCCCCGCGGGCTGCCCGGTCACCTCGGCGACCTTCTTGGCGAGAGAGTTGGCGACCGCCTTGGCGATGAGAGTCTTGCCGCAGCCCGGCGGGCCGTAGAGCAAGACGCCCTTGGGCGGGCGGAGTTCGTGCTCCTTGAAGAGGTCGGGGTAGAGGTACGGAAGCTCGACCGCATCCCGGATCAGTTCGATCTGGCCGCCCAGACCGCCGATCTTGGTGTAGTCGATGTCCGGAACCTCTTCGAGGACGAGTTCCTCGACCTCGCTCTTCGGGATGACTTCGTAGACGTAGCCGGAACGGGGTTCGAGCAGCAGGGCGTCGCCGGGGCGGATGGTGATGTCCAGCAGCGGCTCGGCGAGCCTCACCACCCGTTCCTCGTCGGTGTGCCCGATCACCAGGGCGCGCTCGCCGTCCTCGAGGATCTCCTTGAGGGTGACGATGTCGCCGGCGCTCTCGTACGCCATGGCCTCGACCACGTTGAGCGCTTCATTGAGCATGACCTCTTGGCCGCGCCTGAGGTCCTCGGTCTCCACGCTGGGACTGACATTCACCCGGAGTTTTCTGCCTCCGGTGAAAATGTCGACGGTGTCGTCCTCGTTCGACTGTAGGAAGACACCGAAGCCGGCCGGCGGCTGCGCGAGCCGGTCGACCTCCTCTTTGAGCGCGACGATCTGGTCGCGCGCCTCGCGGAGAGTATTGGCGAGACGCTCGTTCTGCGCCGAGACGCCGGCCAGGTTGGTCTGGAGCTCGACGATCCGCTCTTCGAGAATCCTCGTGTGACGCGGAGAGTCGGCGAGCTTGCGTCGCAGGACGGCGATCTCCTGCTCGAGATAGGCAACCTGACCGGCGGGATCTTCAGACCCTCGCCCCGGCCGGATGCCGCGGTTGATGTCGTCGTCGTGGGCTGCCACGGTCCTCACCTCCTCCAAGGAGCTGGACGCTTCCTGACCCTACCTGGGCCGGTGCAGGTTGAAACCCCTAGATCGAAAAGACTGTCGGGGCGTGTCCGATCTTCACCCTTGCGCACGTCCTCACGCCAAGGGGATACCCACCCAACAACATCGGAAAGCGAGCGGTTGTATCGTCGAGTCGGTCAACACCCGTCAGGGCTGGCGCCACTTAGGCAAAAACGGTTCACGTACGCAGGAACGGCAGGCGAGATGACCGCGCAGGACGAAGCCCCAGAGCTGGAAGTGTGGATCGACCAGGATCTGTGCACCGGGGACGGCATCTGTGCGCAGTACGCGCCGGAGGTCTTCGAGCTCGACATCGACGGGCTGGCTTATGTGAAGAGCGACGACGACGAGCTGCTCCAGGACAAGGGCGCGACAACGCCCGTCCCGCTGAAGCTGCTCGCTGACGTGCGGGACTCCGCGAAGGAGTGCCCCGGGGACTGCATCCACGTCCGCCGCGTCAAGGACCTCGTCGAGGTCTACGGCCCGGACGCGGAGTAGCCGGCGCGGCGCGGAACGCGCCGGCCGGCCACATCGTGTGACGGGTCACACACCCCTGGTGCCCATCGCGGCGGGGAGTTCGCTCTGAACGAACTTCCCGCCCTTCCATTGCCACTTGACGCTCTTGTGCACGTCCGGGCAGCAGCGCGGAACGTCGAGCGTGGAGTAGCCCAGGAGTGCCGCTGAGATCGCGCCATCCTTGATGATGAGGGTTTGGACGCTGCGCTGCCGGGCGGGCGTGAGGAGTGTCGCCACGATCCGGGGCGCGGCCCCGGCGTCGGACGGCTGCGCGAGGACGTAGACGCCGCTGGGGGGCGTGCCGGTCCCGCTGTGGCAGCGGACCACCGCGACCGTCTCGGTCGTCCCGTCACCGTCGAGGTCGCCCGAGGCCTTCTTCACCACGTCGAGGCGGTTGGGGCCGCAGTCGACCGGAAAGGTCACCTTGTCCGGGTCGGGGGCGGCCGCGGAGTGCTGCCCGGCCGCAGCGGCCGCGGGGGAGGTCGTGGCCTTGGCGTCGGGGGGCTGGAGGAGGGACGCGGCCGCGACGACCGCCGAGATGGCGGTGGCGGTGGCGAGCCAGTGCATGGGGCGCGGCTGGGTGTGCAAAAGGTCCTGGCCTGCCATGGGCTGCACGCGGGGTAACTCCTGTGAAGTGCTGTACCGGTGGGAGTGCCCAGCATCGTTCCACAGGAGGATGCGGCAAGGAACCGGCCGGGCCGGAGTTTTCCGTGCAGATCCGGTGGTGGAAACGAAGGAGCGCCGCCGGCGGTTCCCGGCGGGGAACTCGTCGGCGGCGCCTGGTGGTTCGGTGGCCGGTTCCGGACGGTCAGCCGCGCTCGGCCGAGCCGCCTCCGGAGGCTGCCGCCTGGTCCTTGCCGGGCCCTGTGTAGTCCTCGCCGTAGGCGCCCTTGGCGGGGCGGCGGCGGCGCAGCGGGGGCTCGACACCGTCGGCGAGGCGGCGGGCGGTCAGCAGGAAGCCGGTGTGGCCGATCATGCGGTGGTCGGGGCGGACGGCGAGGCCCTCGACGTGCCAGGTGCGGACCATGGTTTCCCAGGCCGACGGCTCGTTGAAGGTGCCGTGCTCGCGGATCGCCTCGACGGTGCGGGCCATCTGCGTCGTCGTGGCGACGTAGGCGCAGAGGATGCCGCCGGGGACCAGGGCCTTGGAGACGGCCTCCAGGCACTCCCAGGGGGCGAGCATGTCGAGGATGACCCGGTCGACGTCGGCGTCGGAGAGGTTGTCCTGGAGGTCACCGACGGTGAGCGTCCATGCGGGGTGCGGACCGCCGAAGTAGCGCTCGACGTTCTGCGTGGCGATCTCGGCGAAGTCGGCGCGGCGCTCGTAGGAGTGCAGCATGCCGTCGTCGCCGATGGCGCGCAGCAGGAAGCTGCTGAGCGAGCCGGAGCCCACACCTGCCTCGACGACGCGGGCGCCGGGGAAGATGTCGGCCATCGCCAGGATCTGCCCCGCGTCCTTGGGGTAGACCACGGCGGCACCGCGGGGCATGGACAGGACATAGTCGGGGAGCAGCGGGCGCAGCGCGAGGTAGGCGACGTTCCCGGTGGTACGGACAACACTGCCTTCGGGAGCACCGATCAGCTCGTCGTGGGGGAAAGCTCCCTTGTGGGTGTGGAAGCTTTTTCCCTCTTCGAGCGTGAAGGTGTAGTGGCGTCCCTTGGGATCGGTGAGCTGGACCTGGTCCCCGACCTTGAAGGGCCCGCGACGGCGGGCGGCACCGGTCGGTTCGGACATGTGACCAGCCTACCGGCCCGTCGGGACGCCGCGGACCAGTGGGCAGGGCGAGTGAGCCGAGAGGGGCGTGCCGGGTCGGGAGCACGAGCGCAGGCCCCGACGGAGGAGGGGCCCAGCACGGCCGCTCTCCTGACACCGCTTCGGCACCCCCGGAGGCGAACCGAGCCCGGCTAAGCAGTCTTACGGGCCATGGCGGAGACGAAGGCCCGCTCGACGTCGGCGGTGGACAGCACGCCGTAGATCTCGCCGGTCTCCTCGACGACGAGGTATTCGGTGGCGGGGGTGGCGCGCAGGTACTCCAAGAGGTCTTCTCCGGCGAATTCGGCGGAGACCCGCATGCCTTCCTTGAGGTCCTGGGCGAGGGTGCCCACGGCGACCCAGGGGCGGCGGTGGTCGGGGACCCCGACGATGGCGGCCTCGCGGACGAGGGCGGTGGGGGTGCCCTGGCGGTCGACGACGACCAGGGCGCGGGCGCCGGCGTCGTTGGCGCGGCGCAGCGCCTCGGAGAGCGGGGTGTCGGTCTCGACGGGGACGGCGCGCCGGGTCAGGGTGCGGGCGGTGAGGTCGGGGAGGCGTTCCCGTAGCCGGGCCATGCGCAGGCTGTTGCCGGCGCCGGTCCAGATGATGGCGGCGAGGATCGCGGCGAGCAGGGCGTCGGTGAGCGAGTCGGCGCCGCCGATCTCGGGCCGGGCGTTGCCGAGGGCGCCGGTGTGGGTGAGCAGCGGCAGTCCGATGAGGACGGTGACGGCGAGCGCGCGGCCGACCCAGGCGGCGGCGATGGTGCCGCTCATGGGCTTGCCGGTGATCTTCCAGACGAGGGCGCGCAGCATCCGGCCGCCGTCCAGGGGGAGGCCGGGCAGCAGGTTGAAGATCGCCACGATGAGGTTGGAGATCATCAGGCCGGCGACCAGGACGCCGGGGACGGTGTTGGGCTCGACCAGCTGCATAGCGGCGTAGAAGACCCCGGCGAGGGCGAGGGAGAGCAGCGGGCCGACGAAGGCGAGGACGAATTCCCTGCCGGGGGTCTCGGTCTCCTTCTCGATCTCCGAGACGCCGCCGAAGAACTGGAGCTGGATGCGGCGTACGGGGAGCTTGAAGCGCAGCGCGGCCACGGTGTGGGCCAGTTCGTGGACCAGCACCGAGGCGTAGAAGGCGACCGCGAAGAAGAGCGACACGAGGTAGCGGGCGGCGCCCAGCTCGGGAAGTACGCGCTCCAGCTGTCCGCCGAAGACCCAGGTGATCAGGGCGGCGACGAGGAACCAGCTGGGGGCGACGTAGACGGGCACGCCGAAGGGACGGCCCATCAGGATGCCGCCGCCGCTGCCCTTCCTCTTGCCGGGCGGTGGTGTCCTGGGCTCCTTGCCGGGCTCGGGCGGCTCGGGCGGCTGGGACCGCACGGACTCCTCGGGGTCCTGCGACTTCCCGCTCTCGTCCACGGCGTCCCCTCATCGAATACGGCTTTCGCCCCTGCTCGGCCTGATATCTCGATCATGCAGGGCGCAGGGGTCCGGCGTCGATGGTATGCGGAGTGCCCCGGCCCGTTCCGCTGCGGGGCCCTTGCGCGATGACCCGTCCGCGCTTGTCAGTGGCGGGCCGTAGGGTTTTGTGGCATGGGATGGAGCACGGAGCAGGCCGGGGCGGGCATTCAGAGCGGGGAGGGCGGGTCCGGCATGGAGACTGCCGGGGCGGAGACGCAGGTGGGGGAGCCGGCGCGGGCGCCGGTGGCGCTGTCGCCGTCGCGGGCGAGCGACTTCATGCAGTGTCCGCTGCTGTACCGCTTCCGGGTGATCGACAGACTGCCGGAGAAGCCGAGCGCGGCGGCGACGCGCGGCACGGTCGTGCATGCGGTGCTGGAGCGGCTCTTCGACGCTCCGGCGGCGGAGCGTACGGCCGTCGGGGCGCGCGCGATGGTCCCGGGCGAGTGGGAGAAGCTGCTCGCCAAGCGGCCGGAGCTGGCGGAGCTGTTCGCCGGGGACGCGGAGGGTGAGCGGCTGGCGCAGTGGCTGGCGGAGGCCGAGGCGCTGGTGGAGCGGTGGTTCTCGCTGGAGGATCCGACGCGGCTGGAGCCGGCGGACCGTGAACTGTATGTCGAGACGGTGCTGGATTCGGGGCTCCGGCTGCGGGGGTTCATCGACCGGGTGGATGTCGCGCCGACGGGCGAGGTGCGGATCGTCGACTACAAGACCGGCAAGGCGCCGCGGCCGCAGTTCGCCGAGGGCGCGCTGTTCCAGATGAAGTTCTATGCGCTGGTGATGTGGCGGCTGCGCGGTGTGGTGCCGCGGCGGCTCCAGCTGGTCTATCTGGGCAGCGGCGATGTGGTGACGTACGACCCGGGTGAGGCCGATCTGCGGGGCGTGGAGCGGAAGTTGCTGGCGCTGTGGGAGGCGATCCGGCTGGCGACGGCGACGGGCGACTGGCGGCCGCGGCCGACGAAGCTGTGCGGCTGGTGCGACCACCAGGCGCACTGTCCGGAATTCGGCGGCACTCCCCCGGTGTATCCGCTCCAGGTGCGCCCGGCGGACGGTGGTGTGGTGCCGCAGGGCAGAATGGGGGAAATCTAGGCGCTGATCGCCCGGACAGGCCTATCAAAGGAGAGCTCGTGGCCATCCGCGTCCTGCTGGTCGACGACCAGCCCCTGCTGCGTACGGGATTCCGGATGATTCTGGAGGCGGAGCAGGATCTGGCGGTCGTCGGGGAGGCCGGTGACGGTCTTCAGGCGCTGGAGCAGGTGCGGGCGCTGCAACCCGATGTGGTGCTGATGGACATCCGGATGCCCCGGATGGACGGCGTCGAGGCGACCCGGCAGATCACGGGCCCGGCGAAGGACGGCCCGGCGAAGGTGCTGGTGCTGACGACCTTCGATCTGGACGAGTATGTCGTCGAGGCGCTGCGGGCGGGGGCGAGCGGCTTCCTGCTCAAGGACGCGCCGGCCAATGAACTGGTGCAGGCGATCCGTGTGGTGGCGGGCGGCGAGGCGATGCTCGCGCCGAGCATCACGCGCCGGCTGCTGGACAAGTACGCGGGGCATCTGCCGTCGGGCGAGGAGCCGGTTCCGGACACACTGCACACCCTCACCGAGCGCGAGGTGGAGGTGCTGAAGCTGGTGGCGCGCGGGCTGTCGAATGCGGAGATCGCCGCGGATCTGTTCGTGAGCGAGACGACGGTGAAGACGCATGTGGGGCATGTGCTGACGAAGCTGGGGCTGCGCGACCGGGTGCAGGCGGCGGTGTACGCATACGAGAGCGGGCTGGTGCGCCCCGGCGCGCAGTAGCCGGCGAGGGCCCTGACGGCCCGGCAGACGGACGACGGCGGGGCTCCCGGGATTTCCCGGGAGCCCCGCCGTCGTGGTGAAAGGAGCCGGTCAGGCCTCCGCTTCGGCGCCGGGGTCAGGCGTCGGTGGCCTTGCTGATCTCCCAGAACCGGAAGACGGTCGAGGAGTCCAGCGTCCATTCCAGACCGGAGATGCCGTCGCGGGCCACCGCGTACTGCTTGCCCTGCCAGATCGGGATCATCGGCACGTCCTCCGCGACGATCTTCTGGAGCTCCCGGAACTGGGCCTTGGTGGCGCCGCGGTTCGGCTGGTCGGCCGTCTTGGGCAGCAGATGGCCGGTGATGGTGGGCGAGCTGTAGTTGTTGGCCACCACGCTGTCCTTGCCGAAGAACGGCGCGGTGAAGTTGTCGGGGTCCGGATAGTCGGGGATCCAGCCCTTGACGTAGACGCCGAACTTGCCGTCGGCCATGCCCTTCTCGTACTCCTTGGTGGGCAGGGTGCGCACCTTGGCGTCGAACAGACCGCTGTGGTTGAGCTGTTGGGCGATTTCCTCGAAGGCCGGGACGGTGCCGGGGCCGTAGCGGTCGGGGGTGGCCCACAGCGTGAGCGGCACCTTGCCGTTGAGGCCGGCGGAGCGCAGCGCGTCCTTCGCCTTGTTGGGCTTGGGGCGGTCACCGTAGGTGTCGAAGAAGGAGGTGCTGTGGCCGGTGATGCCGGCCGGGACGATGGAGTACAGCGGCACCGCGGTGCGCTGGTAGACGTCCCGGACGAGGGAGGAGCGGTCCAGGAGGTAGGCGATCGCCTTCCGGACGCCCGGCTTGCCGGCGACCGGGTCCTTGAGGTTGAACACCAGGTGCATGACCTCGGCGCTGGCGCCCTCCACGACCTGGGTGCCGTGCTGCTGCTCGAGGGAGGCGTTGTCCAGCGCCGCGATGTCCTTCATGGCCAGTCCGCGGTAGGCGACATCGACATCGCCGCCCTCGACGGCCTTCTTGAGCTTGTCGGCGGCGTTGAAGAACTTCACGGTCATACCGGAGTTCTTGACCTTGGCCGGGCCCTTGTAGGAGCCGTTGACGGCGAAGACGGCCTTCTGGGAGCTGTAGTCCTTGAGGGTGTAGACGCCGGAGCCGACGGCCTTGCCGTCGGTGCGCAGCCGGTCCGCGGGGTACTCGGCGTGGTCGACGATGGAGCCGGCGCCCGAGGCAATCTTCATGGGGAAGGTCGCGTCGGGCGACTTCAGCCGGAAGACCACGGTCTTGGCGTCCGGCGCCTCGACCTTGTCCAGCGCGGAGAACATCACGGCGGGGCCGTTCACGTCCTTGATGCGCCGGGTGCGGTCGAAGGAGTACTTGACGTCCTTGGAGGTCAGCTTGTCACCGTTGCTGAAGGTGAGGCCGTCCTTCAGGGTGCAGCGGTAGACCTTGCTCTCCCCGTCGGTGAACCCGCAGCGCTCGGCGGCTTCCGGCTCGGGGGTGGTGCCTCCCTTGGGGAAGCTCAGCAGGGACTGGAAGACGTTGTTGAACAACAGCCAGGAGCCGGGCTCGTATCCGGCCGCGGGGTCGGTGGACACGACCTTGTCCGTCATTCCCATGACCACGGGCACGCCGTTGCCGGCCGCTCCCGAGTCGTCCGTGCCGCACCCTGCGACCGCGAGCAGAGCTGTTGCCAGCCCCGCTCCGATCGGGGCGGCCAGCCACTGGTCACGCTTCCTCACTAAACGGTCCTCACGTTCTGGGTGGTGCCTGTCGGGCCGCGGCGGGGTGGCCGCGGCGGGTGTGTACTGCATGGGCCGCGTCCGCGGGCTCAGTCGGCGACGCCGCGGCTGAGCTCCCAGATCTGGAGCGAGGAGGAGGAGTTGAGGGCCCACTCGATGCCCGTGACGTCGTCGCGGGCGACGACGTACTGCTTGCCCTGCCACAGCGGGAGGAGCGGTACGTCATCGGCGATGATGTCCTGCGCCTGCTTGAAGTTGGCCGCGGCGGCGTTGCGGTCGGACTGCTGCCGGCTGTCCGGGATCAGCTGCGACTCGATCTTGGTGTTGCGGTAGGGGGAGCCGAGGAAGTTCTGCTTGCCGATGAACGGCGCGATGTAGTTGTCCGGGTCCGGGATGTCGGCGAACCAGCCCATGTTGTAGACGCTGTACTTGCCGTCCAGGGCGTCGGTGCGGAACTGCTGCCAGCTGTCGACGCCCTTGACGTCGATGTCGAACAGCTTGGTGCTGTTGAGCTGGCTCGCCAGCGCGCGGACTTCCTTGCCGGTGCTGGAGCCGTAGTGGTTCGTGGTGTAGGTGAGCGTGAACTTCACCGGGGTGTTGATGTTCGCCTGCTGGAGCGTCTTGCGGGCGGCGGTGGCGCTGGGGTTCCCGTACTTGGAGAAGAACGAGTTGATGTGACCGGTGAGGCCGGTGGGAACCATCGAGTAGAGCGGGTCGCCGGTGTAGGAGTAGACGTCGCGCACCAGCTCCGAGCGGTTGACGATCTGCGCCATCGCCTTCCGCACGGCCTTGTTGGAGACGGCCGGGTCCTTGGTGTTGAAGGCGAGGTAACGGATCTCCTGGCCCGGCATCTCCTGGAGCATGAGGTGCTCGTCGCGGGCGTTCTCCAGGCCCTTGATCTGGTCGGGCGACAGCCCGCGGTACATCAGGTCGACGCTCCCCTTGCGCAGCGCCGTCTCCGTGGCCTGGGAGTTGACGAAGAAACGCATCTCGACCTTGTCGTTCTTCACGTTCACCCCGCCCTTGTAGGTGGGGTTCTTGGTGAAGGTGGCCTTGGTGATGTGGTTGTTCCTGCGCTCCGTCTTGAGGGTGTACGGACCGGAGCCGACCACGTCGAAGCCGCTGTAGAGGCGGCCCTTCGGGTACACGGCGCCGTCGACGATGGCCGCCGCGGGCGTGGCCAGCTTCTGCGGGAACGTGGCGTCCGGCTTGGTGAGGTGGAAGACCACCTCGGTGTCGCTGGGCGCCTCGACCTTGTCGATGTCGTTGAGCAGCGACACCGGGCCGTTGGTGTTGTTGATGGTCCGCATACGGTCGATGGAGAACTTGACGTCCTGCGCCGTCAGAGCATGACCGTTCGAAAACTTCAGGCCACTGCGCAGCTTGCAGCGGTACTGCTCGTTCTGGGTGTCGCGGAACCCGCAGGACTCGGCGGCCTCGGGCACCGGCGCGGTGCCGGTTCTGGGCAGCCGCATCAGCGTCTGGAGGGTGCCGCGCAGCATGTTCCACGCGTCGACGTCATAGGCCTGCGCCGGGTCGAGCGGCGCGGGCGCCGCCTTGGTCGCCTCGATCTGGGTGGCGACTCCCACGACGATCGGATCGCCGCCTTCGCCCGCACCGTCCGTGCTGCCACAGGCGGCGAGAACGGGGGCGAGGAGACCGGCCAGCGCCGGCAGCACCAGGGTCTTGCGATTCATCGTGGGCAGGTTCCTTATCAGCGCAGAGGTGTTGCTCGCGTCGACATTAGTAGGAACGGCCAGCCGCTCTCAGACAGAAAGGAGTTGTATCGATATGGCGCGTGGATAACGACAGCTGGGCGATCGATATCCGGACGGTGGAACGATTCGCGCGTTGCTCCACCAATCCGGACACTTACCCCCGCCGAAGACCCCCGAGACACCCCCTGGACCACCCATGGGGCCCGCTGTCGACGGCCCGGCACGTGAGAAACGTCACGCATTCAAGGACCCGGGGCGATGCAGAAATTCAGTCATCGCATTCGTCACGGAAAATGAGCGGGCCGCTCCCCTCGGTTCCGGACGGCTTTCTCCGAACCACGCTCAGTGCACGGCTCAACGGCTTTCCGTGATGAGCGTTCGGAGAAATGACAGATCCACTTCTTCCAGCGAACGCACGATCGTGCGCCCCACGGACGGCGGGATCGGCGTCACCGAGGGCACCGCCACGACCGGGCAGCCCGCCGCCTCACCTGCGGTCACACCGGTCAGTGTGTCCTCGATGACCGCACAGCACGCCGGGTCGGCCCCCAGCCGCGCGGCAGCCGTCAGATACGGGTCCGGGTGCGGTTTGGTGCGCTCCAGGTCGTCGCCCGCCAGGGTCAGCCGGAAGTTCTCCGGGCCCAGCGAATGCAGCATCTGGTCGACGATGGCGCGGTGCGAGGCGGAGACCAGCGCGGCCGGCACCCCGTGCGCGGCCAGTTCGGCCAGCAGCCTGCGGGCGCCCGGCATGAGGGGGACGCCGCGCCGGATCCGGGCGAGGAAGGCGGCATTGAGGAGCACGCTGAGCTCGGTCAGGCTGATGTCGACGCCGGTGGCTTGAATCAGATACCCGGCACTGCGGGTCATCGGGCCGCCGACCACGACTTCGCGGTGGGTGTCGTCGAGGATGTGGCCGAGTTCGGCAAAGACCTCCGCCTCCGCCTCCCACCAGAAACCCTCGGTGTCGACGAGGGTGCCGTCCAGATCCAGGAATACGGCTTGGAGGGTCGCGGCTTCGGCCGTTCGGGTGCCGACTACGGGGATGCTGCTGGTCATCCATCCACCTCCGTTACGACGTCCCCGAAGGGACGAAAGGGCCGGTCGCCATCCCCGGCTGGGGAAACGACCGGCCACTACCGGACCGATAAGTGTACGACGATACGGGCCGAAATGCGTCCTGGCAGAGGTCGGCGGTGTCCTGGGGCCCTTGCGGGCGGCCCTGAGCCGCTCATGCGGGATCACCGAGTGTCACCGACCGTCACGGCGATCCGGCCGGGGCGATCTGCGGGTCGCCCCGGCCGGGTGCAGCGGCTACCGCGCGTTGAAGTACTTGGCCTCCGGGTGGTGGATCACGATGGCGTCGGTGGACTGCTCGGGGTGGAGCTGGAACTCCTCGGAGAGCTCGACACCGATCCGCTCCGGCTGAAGCAGGTCGGCGATCTTGGCACGGTCCTCCAGGTCGGGGCAGGCGCCGTAGCCCAGCGAGAAGCGCGCGCCGCGGTACTTGAGCGCGAACATGTCCTCGACATCGGCCGGGTCCTCACCCGCGAAGCCCAGCTCCGCGCGGACCCGGGCGTGCCAGTACTCGGCGAGCGCTTCGGCCAACTGGACGGACAGGCCGTGGAGTTCGAGGTAGTCGCGGTAGGAGTTGGCTTCGAAGAGTTCGGCGGTGGCGCCGCCGATCCTGGAGCCGACGGTGACGACCTGGAGGCCGACGACGTCGGTTTCGCCGGTCTCCTCGGGGCGGAAGTAGTCGGCCAGGCACAGGCGCCGGCCGCGGCGCTGGCGGGGGAAGGTGAAGCGGGTGCGCTCGGTGCCGTCCTCGTGGAGCAGGATCAGGTCCTCGCCCTTGGACACGCACGGGAAGTAACCGTGTACGACGGCCGCTTCGAGGAGGTTCTCGGTCTGGAGCTTGTCGAGCCAGCCGCGCAGCCGCGGGCGCCCCTCGGTCTCCACCAGCTCCTCGTACGTCGGACCGTCACCCGTGCGGGCCTGCTTGAGGCCCCACTGCCCCTTGAAGAGGGCGCCCTCGTCCAGCCAGGACGCGTAGTCGGCGAGCTGGATGCCCTTGACGACGCGGGTCCCCCAGAACGGCGGTTCCGGGACCGGGTTGTCGATGGCGACGTCGGAGCGCACCGCGCCCTCCGGCTCCTCGACCTCCAGCACGGCCGTGTCCCGCTTGGGCACCCGGCGCTGCTTGAGTTCGGGGAGGGTGGCGCCGGGCACGCCGCGCTTGACGGCGATCAGGGCGTCCATCAGACGCAGGCCCTCGAACGCGTCGCGGGCATAGCGGACCTCGCCCTCGTAGATCTCGTGGAGGTCCTGCTCGACGTAGGCGCGGGTCAGCGCGGCGCCGCCGAGGATGACGGGGAAGTCGGCCGCCATCTTGCGCTGGTTGAGCTCTTCGAGGTTCTCCTTCATGATCACTGTGGACTTGACCAGGAGACCGGACATGCCGATGACGTCGGCGCGGTGTTCCTCGGCGGCTTCCAGGATCGCCGAGACCGGCTGCTTGATACCGAGGTTGACGACGTTGTAGCCGTTGTTGGACAGGATGATGTCGACGAGGTTCTTGCCGATGTCATGGACGTCACCACGGACGGTGGCCAGCACGATCGTGCCCTTGCCCTCGTCGTCGGACTTCTCCATGTGCGGCTCCAGATGGGCCACCGCGGTCTTCATGACCTCGGCGGACTGGAGCACGAACGGCAGCTGCATCTGCCCGGAGCCGAACAGCTCACCGACGACCTTCATGCCCTCCAGGAGGGTGTCGTTGACGATCTCGAGCGCGGGCCGTTCTTGCAGCGCCTCGTCGAGATCCGCCTCCAGGCCGTTCTTCTCCCCGTCGATGATGCGCCGCTGGAGGCGCTCGTCCAGGGGCAGCGCGAGGAGTTCCTCGGCCCGGCCGGCCTTCATCGACTTGGTGTTGACGCCCTCGAACAGCTCCATCAGCTTCTGGAGCGGGTCATAGCCCTCGCTGCGCCGGTCGTAGACGAGGTCGAGGGCGGCCTTGACCTGCTCCTCCTCCAGCCGCGCGATCGGCAGGATCTTGCTCGCGTGCACGATCGCCGAGTCCAGACCGGCCTTGACGCACTCGTCCAGGAACACGGAGTTGAGAACGATCCGCGCGGCCGGGTTCAGACCGAAGGAGATGTTCGACAGACCCAGCGTCGTCTGGACATCCGGGTGACGCTTCTTCAGCTCACGGATCGCCTCGATGGTGGCGATACCGTCCTTGCGCGACTCCTCCTGACCCGTGCAGATCGTGAAGGTCAGACAGTCGATGAGGATGTCCGATTCGTGGATACCCCAGTTACCGGTCAGATCGGCGATCAGCCGCTCGGCGATGGCGACCTTGTGCTCGACGGTACGGGCCTGGCCCTCCTCGTCGATGGTCAGCGCGATCAGCGCCGCGCCGTGCTCGGCCGCCAGCTCGGTGACCTTCGCGAAGCGGGACTCGGGTCCGTCGCCGTCCTCGTAGTTGACGGAGTTGATGACCGCACGGCCGCCGAGCTTCTCCAGACCGGCCTGGATGACGTTCAGCTCCGTGGAGTCCAGCACGATCGGCAGCGTCGAGGCGGTCGCGAACCGGCCGGCCAGCTCCTCCATGTCCGCCACACCGTCACGGCCCACATAATCGACACACAGGTCGAGCAGGTGCGCACCCTCACGGATCTGGTCCCGGGCCATCTCCACACAGTCGTCCCAGCGGCCCTCCAGCATCGCCTCACGGAACTTCTTCGACCCGTTGGCATTGGTCCGCTCACCGATCGCCAGATACGACGTGTCCTGACGGAACGGCACCGTCTGGTAGAGGGAGGCGGCGCCCGGCTCGGGGCGCGGCTCACGAACCGGCGGGGCGATGCCGCGCACCCGCTCGACGACCTGCCGCAGGTGCTCCGGCGTGGTGCCACAGCACCCGCCCACCAGCGACAGCCCGTACTCCGCAACGAAGGTCTCCTGCGCGTCGGCCAGCTCACCGGCCGTCAGCGGGTAATGCGCACCGTTCTTGCCCAGCACCGGGAGTCCGGCGTTGGGCATACAGGCCAGCGGGATGCGCGAGTGGCGGGCGAGGTAGCGCAGGTGCTCGCTCATCTCGGCCGGGCCGGTGGCGCAGTTCAGGCCGATCATGTCGATGCCCAGCGGCTCCAGCGCCGTCAGCGCCGCGCCGATCTCCGACCCCAGCAGCATCGTGCCGGTCGTCTCGACGGTGACCGAGCAGATCACCGGGAGGTTGCTGCCGGTGGCCTTCAGGGCGCGGCGGGCACCGAGGATGGCGGCCTTGGTCTGGAGCAGGTCCTGCGTGGTCTCCACCAGCAGCGCGTCCGCACCGCCGGCGATCATGCCCTCGGCGTTCTGCTGATAGGCGTCGCGCAGCGTCACATACGGGGCGTGGCCCAGCGTCGGCAGCTTCGTGCCCGGACCCATCGACCCCAGCACATAGCGCTGCTGACCGGTCGAGGCGGTGAACTCGTCCGCCACCTCGCGGGCCAGCCGGGCACCGGACTCGGACAGCTCGAAGACCCGCTCGGGAATGTCGTACTCGGCAAGCGCCGCGAAATTCGCACCGAAGGTATTGGTCTCGACGCAGTCGACGCCGACCGCGAAGTACTCCTCGTGCACCGAACGCACGATGTCCGGCCGGGTGACATTGAGGATCTCGTTGCAGCCCTCCAGCTGCTGGAAGTCCTCCATGGACGGATCCTGCGCCTGCAACATGGTGCCCATCGCACCGTCCGCGACGACCACCCGCGAGGCCAGGGCCTCACGGAACGATTCGACGCGGGTCGTGCTGATGGGCGATGGCGTGTTCGAGGCCATGGAGATGCTCCCGTGGTTGCGACGGCTGTCGGCTTTGCACCCTCCGGGAGAGGGCGCACCCGGCCAGCGTAGCTGCCGGTTCGGTACACGTGTTCCCCGTTCCACGCCGTGGACAGCACCCTTCCACCCCGCTGCCTGCACCAACCGTGATCGTTGACAGACTCCGGTTCGCTCAGCGAGAAGTTGCCAGATCGCTGACTCCAGTCGGCATGGACCGATATCGTTCAGCATTGTCGAACCGCTCACTTCGGAGGTTGCCCGATGGCACGCACCATCCAGTCGCTGGAGCGCGCCGCAGCGATGCTGCGGCTGCTCGCAGGAGGGGAACGGCGACTGGGACTCTCCGACATCTCCTCCTCGCTGGGACTGGCGAAGGGCACCGCCCACGGAATCCTGCGCACGTTGCAGCAGGAGGGCTTTGTCGAGCAGGACGCCGCTTCCGGCCGCTACCAGCTGGGCGCGGAGCTGCTGCGGCTGGGCAACAGCTACCTGGACGTGCACGAGCTGCGCGCCCGCGCCCTGGTGTGGACCGACGATCTGGCCCGCTCCAGCGGTGAGGCCGTCTACCTGGGCGTACTGCACCAGCAGGGCGTGCTGATCGTCCACCACGTCTTCCGGCCGGACGACAGCCGGCAGGTGCTGGAGGTGGGCGCGATGCAGCCGCTGCACAGTACGGCGCTGGGCAAGGTGCTGTCGGCGTACGACCCGGTGGCGCACAGCGAGATCGTCGAGGCGGACCGGACGGCGTTCACCCCGCACACGGTGACCGGCCTGGCGGACTTCGAGGGACTGCTGGACATGACGCGGGCGCGGGGCTGGGCCGCGGACGTGGAGGAGACCTGGGAGGGCGTGGCGTCGGTGGCCGCGCCGATCCATGACCGGCGGCGGATGCCGGTGGGTGCGGTGGGCGTCACCGGAGCGGTCGAGCGGGTCTGTCAGGAGGGTGAAGTGCGGCCGGAAATCATCGCTGCCGTGAGGGATTGCGCACGCGCTGTATCCCGGGATCTTGGTGCAGGGCGATTCTGACCGGATTCGCCCCATAAGTTCACCTAAGTTTTTGGCCACGGAACCCTTGACGGGGTTCTCACGGTGAACAAAACTGCCGTTCGTCGGTCGGCATTGTCGAACACCTAACGGCAATATTCGCTATGGTGGGGCATTGCCGCGGGCCGACCACCGCCCTCTAGGAGGGCGCGGACCACCGGACGGGACCCGGGGTTCGCCTTCCCCTGGACGAAGGACAAAGGAGTCGCGGGTGTCCAGCTCCGACATCTTCATCAGCGAGACCATCGGTACCGCTGTTCTGATCTTGCTCGGCGGTGGCGTCTGCGCCGCCGTCACCTTCAAGCGCTCCAAGGCGTTCAACGCCGGATGGGTCGCCATCGCCTTCGGGTGGGGCTTCGCCGTCCTCACGGGTGCCTACATCGCCGCGAAGTCCGGCGCACACCTCAACCCTGCGGTCACCATCGGTGTCGCGATCAAGGGCGGCATCGAGTGGAACCAGGTGCCCGTCTACCTCGGCGGCGAGATGCTCGGCGCCATGATCGGCGCGGTGCTGGTGTGGATCACGTACTACGGACAGTTCCAGGCCCATCTGAGTGACCCCGAGGTCCTGGCCGACCACACCGGCGAAGAGGGATTGGTCGACCAGTCCGCCGCTCCGTCGGCCGGACCGGTCCTCGGCATCTTCTCCACCGGCCCGGAGATCCGGAACGCGGTGCAGAACCTGGCCACCGAGATCATCGCCACCACCGTGCTCGTGCTGTCGATCCTGACTCTCGGTCTGAGCGACAACGGAAAGGGCGTCGGCGTCATCGGCACCCTGCTGGTCGCGCTGGTCGTCACCGGCATCGGTCTGTCGCTGGGCGGTCCGACCGGGTACGCGATCAACCCGGTCCGCGACCTCGGTCCGCGCATCGTGCATGCGCTTCTGCCGCTGAAGAACAAGGGCGGTTCAGACTGGGGCTACGCCTGGATCCCGGTCGTCGGCCCGCTCATCGGCGGGGCCATCGCCGGGGGCATCTACCAGGTGGCATTCGCCTGAGCCGCCTGACCGCCCCGACTCCGCCCCCACAGACTTCTTGGAGCACACCATGAGCGACACCCCCAGCACCTCCTCGCACGGGCACGGCCCGTTCATCGCGGCCATCGACCAGGGCACCACGTCCAGCCGCTGCATCGTCTTCGACAAGGACGGCCGGATCGTCTCGGTCGACCAGAAGGAGCACGAGCAGATCTTCCCGAAGCCGGGCTGGGTCGAGCACGACGCCACCGAGATCTGGACCAACGTCCAGCAGGTCGTCGACAGCGCCGTCCACAAGGCCGGGCTCACCGCCGCCGACGTCAAGGCGATCGGTATCACCAACCAGCGCGAGACCACCGTCCTGTGGGACCGCACCACCGGCGAGCCGGTCCACAACGCCATCGTCTGGCAGGACACCCGCACCGACGCGCTCTGCAAGGAGCTCGGCCGCAACGTCGGCCAGGACCGCTTCCGCCGCGAGACCGGCCTGCCGCTGGCCTCGTACTTCGCCGGCCCGAAGATCCGCTGGCTGCTCGACAACGTCGAGGGCCTGCGCGAGCGCGCCGAGCGCGGCGACATCCTCTTCGGCACGATGGACTCCTGGGTCATCTGGAACCTGACCGGCGGCGTCGACGGCGGCGTGCACGTCACCGACGTCACCAACGCCTCGCGCACCATGCTGATGAACCTCCACCGCCTGGAGTGGGACCCGAAGATCCTCACGTCGATGGAGATCCCGGCGGCCGTCCTGCCGGAGATCAAGTCGTCGGCCGAGGTCTACGGCCGCAGCACCAGCGGTGTGCTGGCCGGTGTCCCGGTCGCCTCGGCGCTCGGTGACCAGCAGGCCGCGCTGTTCGGCCAGACCTGCTTCGAGCAGGGCGAGGCCAAGTCCACGTACGGCACCGGCACCTTCATGCTGATGAACACCGGCCACGAGCCGGTCAACTCCTACAACGGGCTGCTGACCACGGTCGGCTACCGCATCGGCGACCAGCAGCCGGTCTACGCCCTGGAAGGCTCCATCGCCGTCACCGGCTCGCTCGTCCAGTGGATGCGCGACCAGATGGGGCTCATCAACAGCGCGGCCGAGATCGAGACCCTGGCCAGCACGGTCGAGGACAACGGCGGGGCCTACTTCGTGCCGGCCTTCTCCGGCCTGTTCGCCCCCTACTGGCGCTCGGACGCGCGCGGTGTCATCGCGGGCCTGACCCGCTATGTCACCAAGGCGCACATCGCGCGCGCCGTGCTCGAGGCCACCGCCTGGCAGACCCGCGAGATCACCGACGCCATGACCAAGGACTCCGGCGTCGAGCTGACCGCGCTCAAGGTCGACGGCGGTATGACCTCCAACAACCTGCTGATGCAGACCATCTCGGACTTCCTGGACGCCCCTGTGGTGCGCCCGATGGTCGCCGAGACGACCTGCCTCGGCGCCGCCTACGCGGCCGGACTGGCCGTCGGCTTCTGGTCCAGCACCGACGAGCTGCGCGCCAACTGGCGCCGGGCCGCCGAGTGGACCCCCCGGATGGATGCGGCCACCCGTGACCGCGAGTACAAGAGCTGGCTCAAGGCCGTGGAACGGTCCATGGGCTGGCTCGATGACAGCACACTGTCGAGGAGTAAACATGAGCACCCTGCAGAGCGTCCCGGCACTCGGGACGCACCCGGCCAGTGGTTCGCACGCGAGCCGCGCCGAGACTCGGGAGCAGCTTTCCAAGGCGACGTACGACCTCCTGGTGATCGGCGGCGGCATCCTGGGCATCTCCACCGCCTGGCACGCCGCACAGGCCGGACTGCGGGTGGCCCTGGTGGACGCCGGTGACTTCGCCGGCGCCACCTCCTCCGCCTCCTCCAAGCTGCTGCACGGCGGTCTGCGCTACCTCCAGACCGGTGCGGTCAAGCTGGTGGCGGAGAACCACTTCGAGCGGCGTGCGGTGTCCCGTCAGGTGGCACCGCACCTCGCCAACCCCCTGACCTTCTACCTGCCCGTCTACAAGGGCGGACCGCACGGCGCGGCCAAGCTCGGCGCGGGCGTCTTCGCCTACTCCGCGCTGTCCGCGTTCGGCGACGGCGTCGGCCATGTCATATCCCCGGCCAAGGCCCAGCGCGACGTGCCGGAGCTGCGGACGGACAACCTCAAGGCCGTGGCCGTGTACGGCGACGACCAGATGAACGACTCCCGGATGGCGCTGATGACCGTCCGTGCGGCGGTCGAGGCCGGCGCCACGGTCCTCAACCACGCCGAGGTCACCGGACTGCGCTTCACCCAGGGCCGGGTCACCGGTGCGGAGCTCAAGGACCGCACGGACGGCCAGGAGTTCGGCGTCAACGCCCGCCTGGTCCTCAACGCCACCGGCCCGTGGGTGGACCACCTGCGCAAGATGGAGGACGCGAACGCGGCCCCCTCCATCCGGCTGTCGAAGGGTGCGCACCTGGTCCTCAAGCGGACCGCGCCCTGGAAGGCCGCGCTGGCCACCCCGATCGACAAGTACCGCATCACCTTCGCCCTCCCCTGGGAGGACATGCTGCTGCTGGGCACCACGGACGAGGAGTTCGAGGGCGACCCGGCGGATGTCGCGGTCACCGAGAAGGACACCGCCCAGATCCTGGACGAGGCGGCCTTCTCCGTCCGCGACCAGCAGCTGTCGCGCGATCTGATCACGTACTCCTTCGCGGGTCTGCGGGTGCTGCCCGGCGGCCCCGGCGACACCTCCAAGGCCAAGCGCGAGACGGTCGTGACCGAGGGCAGCGGCGGCATGCTGTCGGTGGCCGGCGGCAAGTGGACGACCTTCCGGCACATCGGCCGTACGGTCATGAACAAGCTCGCCGCGCTGCCCGGCCACCCGCTGGCCGAGGACATGGAGCCGATCGCGCACCTGCCGAAGAAGCTTCCGCTGCCCGGTATCGCCAACCCGAACGCGGTCGCGCACCGGCTGCTCATCGACGGCGGTACGCCCGGTCCGCGGATGGCCCCGGAGACCGCGCGGCACCTCGCCACCCACTACGGCTCGCTGTCCTTCGACATCGCCCGGCTGGCGAACGAGAACCCGGCGCTGGCCGAGCGCATCCACCCGGACGCGCCGGAGATCTGGGCGCAGGTCGCCTACGCCCGTGACAACGAGTGGGCCGAGACGGTCGACGATGTGCTGCGCCGCCGCACGACCCTGATGATCCGCGGCCTGGCCACGGAGGACGTGCGGGCCAAGGTCAAGGACATGCTGGCCGGCTGACGGCAGCGCACGGCCGCGGCGGACAGCGGCCGGCGGAGCCTGACGGCACCTCATGGTGACGTACAGCGCGTGACGATGGGGCGGTCCACGGGGGCCGCCCCATCGCCGTATCCGCCGGTGGCCCCGCATGCGGGGCCGGAGCGGGGCGGGCCGGCGGTCACTGTCAGTGGCGGCTGCGATGATGTGCACCGAGACGCATCAACGGGGGGATGACGATGGCTCGGCAACGATTGCGCCGATGGCGGCGTGCGGGGAAGTGGGCGGCCTGGGCGGTCGCGGTGCTGATCGTGCTGCCGGTGGCACTGGCGGGTACGGCGCTGCGCGCCCAGTACGCGGGGGCGGCCGCTCCGCAGACGACGACCCGGGGGCGGGATGCGCTCTGGCTGGGGCATGCCTGGGTGGACGGGCGGCGGGACGCCTCCGATGTGGCGGCGTTGCGGCGGCGGATCGAAGGCTCCGGGATCCGCGATCTGTACGTCCACGCCGGGCCGTTGGAGCATGACGGCACCCTGCCACCGGCCCGTCGCGCCTACCCGCGGGCGCGGTGGCTGATCGGCGCGCTGCACCGGGCCCTGCCGTCGGTGCGGGTGCACGCCTGGCTGGGCGATCGGCTGGTGTACGAGGCGGGTGAGCGGGGCGGGCTGCGCCTCTCGGATGCCGCGGCCCGCCGGGCGATCGTGGCAAGCGCCCGTCAGGTGCGGGCGGACGGGTTCGCCGGCGTCCATCTGGATCTGGAGCCGCTGCACTCCGACAACGCCGACTATCTGCGGCTGCTGGACCGGCTCGGGCCCGCGGTCCGGGAGGGCGGCGGGCTGTTGTCCGTCGCCGTGCACCAGATCGATCCGCTGCCCGGACTGCACACGGTCAGCGGGGCGGTCACGGGCCACCGCAAGTGGATATCCCAGCGCTTCTTCGGGCAGGTGGCACGCCGGGTCGACCAGATCGCGCTGATGTCGTACGACACCGGCATGCCGGCCGAGAGCCTGTACGGCGGCTATGTGGCGCAGCAGACCCGGCTGGCACTGGAGGCGACGGGGCCGGACACCGATCTGCTGATGGGGCTGCCGTTCTTCCACACCGACGGCATCGGCCATCACGCCTCGGCGGAGACGGTACGGGCCGCGGTGCGGGGCATACGTCTCGGGCTGACCCGCGAGGACCCGGGGCGCCGGCGGTTCGGAATGGCGCTGTATGTCGACTTCGCCGCCACGGACGAGGACTGGGCCGCGTACGGGAGCGGATGGGGGGCGCGTGACGGGTCATAATGAGCTCAGACATCGGATGTCTGTGACGGCATCCGGGTGGCGGTATCCGGGCGGGTCCGAGCGGGGAGGTCGGCATGGCGGTCACCGACGAGGCCATCGAGAAGATCAAGGGCATGATCGTCTCCGGCGCGCTGCGGCCGGGCGACCGGCTGCCGAAGGAGAGCGAGCTGGCGGCCGAGCTCGGCCTGTCCCGCAACTCGCTGCGCGAGGCGGTGCGCGCGCTGTCCCTCATCCGCATCCTGGATGTGCGCCAGGGCGACGGTACGTACGTCACCAGCCTCGATCCGCAACTCCTGCTGGAGGCCATGAGCTTCGTGGTGGACTTCCACCGCGATGACACGGTGCTGGAGTTCCTCGCCGTCCGCCGGATCCTGGAGCCGGCCGCCACGGCGATGGCGGCCGGCCGGATAGGCCTGCCGGAACTGGATTCGCTGGAGGCCCGGTTGAACGCGCTGGGGCCCAGCCCCTCGGTCGAGGACCTGGTCGCCGGCGATCTGGAGTTCCACCGCGGGATCGTCGCGGCGTCCGGCAACTCCGTGCTCTGCTCGCTGCTGGACGGGCTGTCCGGGCCGACCACCCGGGCCAGGATCTGGCGGGGGCTGACCCAGAAGGACGCGGTGGCCCGCACCCTCACCGAACACCGCGCGATCCTCGGCGCGCTGCGCGACCGCGACGCGGAGGCGGCGCGGGCCTGGGCGACGGTCCATATCGCCAGCGTGGAGCAGTGGTTGCGCTCGTCGCTGTGAGGTCCGCGCCCGCCGCCGCGCCGCCGGTCAGGCCGCGAACCCTCCGTCCACCGCGATCGAGGCGCCGGTGATGTAGCGGCCGCCCTCGCCCGCCAGATGGGCCACGGTCGCCGCGACATCCCAGGCCCGGCCGTACGCCCCCAGGGCGGTGAGCCCGGCCTGCATCTCCGCGCCCTCGCCGTCGGCCGGGTTCATCTCGGTGTCGATCGGGCCCGGGGTGATGAGGTTGGCGGTGATGCCGCGCGGCCCCAGCTCCTTGGCCAGGGTCCGGGTCAGGCCGGCGAGGGCGGCCTTGCTGGTGGCGTAGAGGGTGCCGCCGGGGAAGGCGACCCGCTCGGCCATGCAGCTGCCGATGGAGATGATCCGGCCGCCCTCGGTCAGGTGCGCGGCCGCGGCCTGCGCCGCCAGGAACGGCCCGCGGACATTGGCCCGCAGCACCCGGTCGACATCGTCGAGGGAGATCCCCTCGAAGGGGCCCATCACGCCGGTGCCCGCGTTGTTCACCAGGATGTCCAGCCGCCCGAACCGTTCGACGGTGCCGGCCACCGCGAACCGCACCGCCTCCGCGTCACCGCTGTCGGCCCGTACCGCCCAGGCCTGTCCGCCGCCCCGCTCGATCTCCTTGACCACCTGCTCGGCCTTGTCCTGCCGGCTCAGGTAGGTCAGGGCCACCGCCGCGCCCTCGGCGGCCAGCCGCAGCGCTGTCGCCTCGCCGATGCCCCGGCTGCCGCCGGTCACCAGGGCCACCTTGCCGGTGAGCGGCCGGGTGCCGTTCGCCGCCGCAGTCGTCGCCGTCATCACGGTCGCCGTCATGTCATCACCTTTGTGTCGAGTCATCCGTGGTCACCCGCAGCCGACCGCAGGCGTACGCAGTCGGCCGGATTCCGCCGGAGGTGCACCGCTGTGCCGGTGTTCTCCGCGGTATGACTCGATCCTGCGCCGCGGCGCGATCCGAAGCTGGCGGGATCCGGACACCACATCGGCGGGCCGGAGACCCTGTGGCTACGAGGCCCCGACTCCGTACACCCGCCCGGCCGTTCCCCCGAAGACATCCGACCGTTCCGCCTCCCCGAGGTGGCCGGTGGCCGACTCCGCGAGCGCCACGACGTCCTCGTAGCCGGCGGCCAGCGTGCACACCGGCCAGTCGGAGCCGAACATCACCCGGCCGGGCCCGAAGGCCTCCAGCACGTGCCGGGCGTAAGGGAGGATCTGCTGCGGCCGCCAGGCGTCCCAGTGGGCCTCGGTGACCAGCCCGGACAGCTTGCAGCTGACGTTCGGCAGGCCGGCGAGCGCGGTGACGGCGTCGGCCCAGGGCTGCCAGTCCCCCGCCGCGACCGCCGGTTTGGCCGCGTGGTCCAGCACGAAGGACAGCCGCGGCACGGCGCGTACCGCGGTCTGTGCGGCCGGCAGTTCGCGCGGGGTGACCAGCAGGTCGTAGACCAGCCCGGCGTCGGCCAGCATGCCCAGCCCCCGGAGCACGTCCGGCCGGATGAGCCAGTCGGGGTCCGGTTCGTCCTGCACCTGATGCCGGACGCCGACCAGCCCGGGAGGCAGCGCCGCGAGGACCTCCGTGAGCGCCGGATCGGGCAGATCGGCCCAGCCGACGACGCCGGCGACCGGCCCCTCCCCCGCTGCCAGGGTGAGCAGTTCGGCGGTCTCCTCGTACGAGGACGACGACTGGACGAGGACCGTGGCGTCGATGCCGTGCGCAGCCAGATGCGGGGTGAGGTCGGTCAGCGCATAGCTGCGGCGGATCGGATCGGCCCACGGCCCGTTCATCCACGGCTGTGCGCGCCGGCTCAGGTCCCAGAGGTGGTGATGGGCGTCGATACGCATCAGGGGCGCGCTCCGGGTCGGGCTCAGTGGTGCAGGGGCAGCGGCAGATCGGGGTCGAGCAGGCCGCGGGCGACGAGCGTATGCCACAGCGCGTCCGGGATGTCATGGGTGAACAGTGCGGCGTTCTCGGCCATCTCCTCGGGGGTGGCGGCGCCGACGACGGCGGAGGCGACGCTGCGGTGCCCGAAGGGGAAGCGGAGCGCTGCGGCCTTGAGGGGAACATCGAACTGCGCGCAGACGGCGGCAAGTTGACGTGCCCGCTCGATCAGGGCGGCGGGCGCGGGTGCGTAGTTGTAGGGCGCTCCGGGTGACGGGTCGGCCAGCAGACCGGAGTTGTAGACGCCGCCGACGACCACCGAGGTGCCGCGGCGCTCGCACTCCGGCAGCAGATCGTCGAAGGCGGTGCGCTCCAGCAGGGTCCAGCGCCCTGCGCAGAGCACCACATCCACGTCCAGGTCGGCGACCAGGCGGGCCAGCACCTCGCTGTGATTCATACCGAAGCCGATCGCGCGCACCACGTGCTGGGCGCGCAGCTCGGCGAGGGCCGGGAAGCCGGTCTCGTACACCTCGCGCAGGTGGTCCTCGACGTCGTGCAGATAGACGATGTCGACGGCGTCCACACCGAGCCGTTCCAGGGACGCGTCCAGCGTGGCGCGGATACCGTCGCGGGAGAGGTCCCGCACCCGGGCCCGTGCGGGGGTGTCGACAAAGCCCTCACCGGCCGCCCGCTCCCCCGGCGCGAGCGGGCGCAGCCGGCGGCCGACTTTCGTGGAAAGGGTGTAGCCGGCCCGGTCGCGGCCGCGCAGCGCCCGGCCGAGGCGTTCCTCGGACAGTCCCACGCCGTAGTGCGGCGCGGTGTCGAAGTAGCCCGCGCCGGTGGCGAGGGCGGTGTGGACGACGTGCCGGGCCTGCTCCTCGGGGACCGCGCGGTAGAGGTTGCCGAGCGGTGCGCAGCCCAGGCCCAGGGGCGGGACGGTGACGCCGGTCCGCCCCAGCTCCCGCGGGCCGTACGGGGGATGACTCATGGCGAACCTCAGTCCTGCTTCTCGCCGCTGGTGAAGCGGGAGATGACCAGCGCGATGATGATGATCATGCCGTTGAGGAACTGGGTCCACAGCGGTGGCACGCCGCCCAGGGTCATCACGTTGATGACGAGCTGGAGGGTGAGGACGCCGGTGAGCGCGCCGAAGAGGGTGCCGCGGCCGCCCTTGAGGCTGATGCCGCCGATCACCGCGGCGGCGAAGACCTGGAAGATCCAGCCGTTGCCCTGACTCGCGGAGACCGCGCCGTAGTGGCCGGTGTAGAGGATGCCGGCGAAGGCGGCGAGCACCCCGCCGACGGCGAGCACGATCCAGGTGATGCGGTCCACCCGTACGCCGGCCGCGCGGGCCGCCTCCGGGTTGCCGCCGATGGCGTACAGCGCCCGCCCGTGCCGGAGGTAGCCGAGTGCCGCGCCGCCGAGCGCGAAGAGGGTGAGGCAGATCCAGACGGCGGCCGGGATGCCGAGCCAGTCGGCCTTGCCCAAGTAGGCGAAGGACTCCGGGACATTGCCGAGGGACTGGCCCTCGGAGATGCCCACTTGCAGGCCGCGGAGCATGGTGAGCATGCCGAGGGTGGCGATGAAGCCGTTGACCCGCAGGGTGAGGATGAGGAAGCCGTTGGCGGCGCCGATCGCCGCGCCCACGGCCAGGCAGAGCGGGACCGCCGTCCAGGCGGGGAGGAGTTCCAGCCCGGCGAAGCGCGCGCCGTGGGCGGGCATCACCAGCCACAGGGCGACCACCGGGGCCAGCCCGATGGTGGACTCCAGCGACAGGTCCATCCGCCCGCTGATGAGGATCAGCGCCTCGCCGAGCACCAGCAGGCCCAGTTCCGTGGACTGCTGGATGACGCCGATGAGGTTGTCCTGGGTGAGGAACGCGGGCGACACGATGAAGCCGATGACGCCCAGCACGAAGATCACCGGCACCAGGGAGAAGTCCCGCCAGCGGGCCGGATCGATCCGGGGCCGGCTGCGCGGCGGGCCGTCCACCGCGTCGGTGGCCGGCGGCGTTGCGGTCTCGGTCATGGCGCGGTTCCTTCCGTTCCGTGCGTTCCTTGCGTTCCTTGCGGCTTGCGGAGGTCCGGTGCGGGTGCCCGGCCGGCACCGGTCGCGCCGGGCGGGGCGTCTTCGTCGGCACCCGCCATGCCCTCCATGGCGGCGACGAGTTCGTGGTCGCGCCAGCCGGCGGCGAATTCGGCGGTCACCCGGCCGTGGAAGACCGCCAGCACCCGGTCGCAGATCCGCAGATCGTCCAGCTCGTCGGAGACGATCACGGCGCCGCTGCCGCCGTCCGCGACCTCCCGTACGACGCCCAGCAGCGCATCCTTCGACTTCACATCGACGCCGTTGGTGGGCCGGACCGCGACCAGCACGGCGGGCTCGCGGGCCAGCGCGCGGGCGATCACGACCTTCTGCTGGTTGCCGCCGGAGAGCCCGGACACCGGCTGGCCCGGCCCGGTCGTCCTGATGCCGAGTGACGCGATCATCCGCCGGGCGAACGCGCGGGTCCGGGACGGCAGTACGGTGCCCAGCGGCCCGAGCTGGTCGGCGACGGTGAGGGTGGCGTTCTCGGCGACGCTGCGGCCCGGGACGAGCCCCTCGCGGTGCCGGTCCTCGGGGACGTAGCCGATGCCCGCGGCGAGGGCGTGCGGCACGCTGCCGGTACGGACCGGCCGCCCGCGTACCGCGATCCGGCCGCCGTCCGGGGCCCGCAGCCCCGCCAGCGTCTCCCCGATCGCGGTGTTCCCGCTGGCCGTGGCGCCCGCGAGCCCCACCACCTCACCGGCCCGTACGGTCAGGTCGAGCGGCGCGAAGTGCCCTTCGGCGGACAGTCCTCGGGTCCGCAGCACCGGCTCCCCCGCCGGGCGCGCCCCCGGCCGCGGCTGCCGCGCGGGCGCCGTCTGCTCACCCGTCATCGCCGCCACCAGCGCGTCCTTGGCCAGCCCCGGGACGGGCGCGGTCAGTACATGCCGGGCGTCACGGAAGACGGTGACGGTGTCGCACAGTTCGTGGACCTCCTGGAGGTGGTGCGAGATGAACAGGAAGGCCACGCCCTGGGCGCGCAGTGCCCGCAGCTTGCCGAAGAGCCGGTCGATACCGCCGGCGTCCAGCCGGGCGGTGGGCTCGTCGAGGATGATCAGCCGGGCGCCGAAGGACAGCGCGCGGGCGATCTCCACGAACTGCCGCTGCTCGACGCCCAGTTCCTTGATCCGGGCGGCCGGGTCGACCTCGACGCCGTACCCGGCGAGCAGCTCGCGGGCCCGTTCGCGCAGCGCCCGCCAGCGGATGGTGCGCTCCCCCTGGAACCGGTTCAGATAGAGGTTCTCCGCGACGGTCAGCTCCGGCACGGTCATCGACTTCTGGTACACACAGGCGACCTTGCGCTGCCAGGCCGCGGTGTCACCCCAGCCGGGCGCGGGCTCGCCGCCGAAGGTGACCCGGCCGGCGTCCGGGCGTGCCATGCCGGTCAGCACGGACACCAGGGTGGACTTGCCGGCGCCGTTGCGGCCCACCAGGGCGTGCGCCTCCCCGGGCCGTACGGTCAGCCGGGCGCCGTCGAGGGCGACGGTGGGACCGTAGCGTTTGACGATTCCCTCGGCGTGCACCGCCGCCGTGCGGTCGTCCGTCTCCATCGCTACTTCTTCTTCTCGAGCTGGTTGGCCCACAGCTTCTTGTCGTCGGCGGTGTCCTTGGTGACCAGGGGCGCCGGGAGCTGGTCCTCCAGACCGTTCTTGATCTTCACGATGGTCGAGCCGTGGTCGGTGGGCCCCGGCTTGAAGGTCTTCCCCGCAAGGCCGGCCCTGGCGTAGTACAGCGCGTACTTGGCGTAGAGGTCGGCGGGCTGGGAGAGGGTGGCGTCGATCTTTCCGGCGCGGATCGCGTCCAGTTCGTCCGGGATGCCGTCGTTGGAGATGATGGTGATGTGCCCGTCGGAGCCGGCCGGCTTCAGGCGCTTCTGCTGTTCCAGGAGGGCGAGCGTCGGCTGGAGGAAGGCGCCGCCGGCCTGCATGTAGATGCCGTCGAGGTCCGGGTGCTGGGCGAGCAGGCTCTGGAGCTTGCCGGAGGCGACCTCGCCCTTCCAGTCGGTGGCCAGCTCATGCACGGTGATCTTCGGGAACTTCTTCTTCATGCACGCCGCGAACGCCTCGGAGCGGTCCCGCCCGTTGATCGAGCTGAGGTCGCCCTGGAGTTCGGCGACCCGGCCCCGGCCGCCCAGTTTCCTGCCGAGGTAGTCGCAGGACTTCTCGCCGTAGGCGCGGTTGTCGGCGCGTACGACCATGTAGACCTTGCCCTCGTCGGGGCGGGTGTCGACGCTCACGACCGGGATCTTCTTCTCCTCCAGGCGCTGGAGTGCGGCGGCGATGGCGCCGGTGTCCTGCGGCGCCATGACGATCGCCTTGGCACCCTGGTCGGTCAGCGCCTGCACATTGGAGACGACCTTGGCGATGTCGTTCTGCGAGTTGGACAGCGGCAGCGCGGCCGGTCCGCCGTGGTCCAGGTCCTTTTCGAGGTACTGCTGGTAGGAGTTCCAGAAGTCGGTGTCCGTACGGGGCATATCGATGCCGATCTTGCCGCCCGCGGCGCTGCTGCCGCGGTTGCAGCCGGCGAGCGCGGCGGTGGCGAGCACCACGGCACAGGCCGCCGCGCCGGTCGTACGCAGTCTCATGGGTGGTCCCTCGGTCGTGGTGTGCGGCTGGGATGCGGGGCGCGGTACGGGTCGTGGCCGGTCAGGTGGCGGGCCGCAGCCGCAGCCCGTGCATCCCGCCGTCCACGGCGAGCGCCGTCCCCGTGATGCCGGAGGCGGCCGGGGACGCCAACGAGGCGATGGCGTCGGCCACTTCGTCGGCGGTGACCATCCGGCCCATCGGCTGGCGGGCGTGGAGGGCGGCGCGTTCGGCGGCCGGGTCGTCGGCCCGGTCCAGCAGCCGGGCGACCCACGGGGTGTCGGCGGTCCCCGGATTGACGCAGTTGACGCGGATGCCCTCGCGGAGGTGGTCGGCGGCCATCGCGAGGGTCAGCGAGAGGACCGCGCCCTTGCTGGCGCTGTAGAGCGCGCGCTGCGGCAGGCCGGCGGTGGCGGCGATGGAGCAGGTGTGGGTGACGGAGACCCGGCCCGGGGCGTCGGCGGCGGCACGGCGCAGCGCCGGGAGCGCGGCGCGGGCGGTGCGCACCAGGCCCAGCACGTTCACGTCCAGGACCCGGCTCCACTCCGCGTCGTCGTTGTCCTCGACGGTGCCGACGGCGCCGATCCCGGCATTGCCGACGAGGGTGTGCAGGACACCGCCCAGCTCCCCCACCGCTTCGTCGACGGCGGCGCGTACCGCGGCGTCGGAGGTGACATCGCCCTTGACCCGGATCGTCCCGGCGGGCGCGCCGGAGGGGTCCCGGTCGAGGACGGCGACCGTGGCGCCGCGCGCCAGCAGCAGGGCGGCGGTGGCCGCCCCGATGCCGGAGCCGCCGCCGGTGACGAGTGCGGTCATCCCCTCGAAGTCGGCCGGCGCGCGGCCGTGGTGCGGTCCGGAACTCATGCGGGGACCTCCTGTTCGCCGTGCCGGCTCTGCGGGGGCCGACGGGCGCGCCACACGGGCCCGTCGGGGAAACGGTGGGCGGCGACCGACGCGGGCTTCATCCGGGCCGAGAAGCCGGGCGCGGCCGGGGCGCGGTAGCGGCCGCGCTCGACGACAACGGGATCGCTGAAGTGGTCGTGCAGATGGTCGACGTACTCGATCACCCGGTCCTCCCAACTGCCGGACACCGCCACGTAGTCGAACATCGCCAGATGCTGCACCAGCTCGCACAGCCCGACCCCGCCCGCGTGCGGGCACACCGGTACGCCGTACTTCGCGGCCAGCAGGAGGATCGCGAGGTTCTCGTTGACCCCGGCCACCCGCGCCGCGTCGATCTGGACGAAGTCCACGGCGCCGGCCTGGAGCAGCTGTTTGAAGACCACCCGGTTGGCGACGTGCTCGCCGGTGGCGACCTTCACGGGCTGGCCCGAACGCACCGCGGCATGCCCCAGGACGTCGTCCGGGCTGGTCGGTTCCTCGATCCAGTGCGGGGCGTACGGCGCGAGTGCGGTCATCCAGCGGACCGCCTCGGCCACGTCCCAGCGCTGGTTGGCGTCGACGGCGATCCGTACCCCGGGGCCGACCGCGTCCCTCGCCAGCCGCAGCCGCCGCCGGTCGTCGTCGAGGTCGGCCCCCACCTTCAGCTTGATCTGCCCGAAGCCGTCGGCCACCGCCTCCTTCGCCAGCCGCACCAGCTTGCTGTCGTCGTAGCCGAGCCAGCCGGGCGAGGTGGTGTAGGCGGGGTAGCCCTCGGCCTTGAGGCGGGCGGCGCGCTCGGCCCGGCCGGGTGCGGCGGCGCGCAGGATGGCCAGCGCCTCGCCCGGGGTCAGGGCATCGGAGAGGTAGCGGAAGTCGACGAGGGAGACCAGTTCCTCGGGTGTCAGCGCGGCGAGGAACTCCCATACCGGCAGGCCGGCCCGGGCCGCGGCCAGGTCCCAGGCGGCGTTGACCACCGCGCCGGCCGCCATCTGCATCACGCCCTTTTCGGGGCCGAGCCAGCGCAGCTGGGAGTCATGGGTGAGGTCGTGGTGCAGTGCGGCGAGCGCGGCGGCGGTGGCGGGCACGGGGCGGCCGACGATGTACGGCGCGAGGGACCGGATCGCGGCGGCCATGACATCGTTGCCGCGTCCTATCGTGAAGCAGAGGCCGTGTCCCGGAGGTCCGCCGGCGGTGTGCAGCACGACATAGGCGGCGGAGTAGTCGGGGTCCGGGTTCATGGCGTCCGAGCCGTCGAGCTGCTCCGAGGTGGGGAAGCGGACGTCGTGGACCTCCAGCCCGGTGACGGTGTCGGTCACAGCCATGCGCATGCCCCCTGAGATGTTGCGGAAGAACATCGGACCTTTCCGGGTCATCCGATGTATAGACCCGCCGCCAAGGCAGCGTCCAGACCCTGTACGGAAGTTGACCGAACAGCCCCCGCAACAGATCGGATGAATCGCGACCCCTTCACGCAAAGGGGCTGCGGACCGGCACCACGGACGCCGTAGTCTGGGGAACGCACGTAATGGAACTGCTGCCGGCGGCCGCCCCAGGCGGCCGGACCGGTCGGAAGGAGGCGCTGGGTGATCGAGCTCGAGGGGGTGCCCGAGCTGATCGACCCGGTCATGGTGGCCGCGTTCGAAGGCTGGAACGACGCCGGCGACGCCGCCTCCGCCGCGGTCGCACATCTGGACCGGGAATGGAAGGGCGAGGTCTTCGCCGCGCTGGACGCGGAGGACTACTACGACTTCCAGGTGAACCGTCCCACCGTCTTCCTGGACGGCGGCGTACGCAAGATCACCTGGCCGACGACCCGGCTCTCCGTCGTCCGCGTCGGCGACACGAACGGCAAGGGGCGGACCCGCGATCTCGTCCTGGTCCGCGGTATCGAGCCCAGCATGCGCTGGCGCTCGTTCTGCAACGAAATCCTGGGCTTCGCCCACGAGTTGGGCGTGGAGATGCTGGTGGTGCTGGGCTCGCTGCTCGGCGACACCCCGCACACCCGCCCGGTGCCGGTCAGCGGGGTGACCTCCGACGCGGATCTCGCCGGCCGGCTGGATCTGGAGGAGTCGCGCTACGAAGGCCCGACGGGCATCGTCGGCATCCTCCAGGAAGCCTGCACCCACGCGGGCGTCCCCGCGGTGAGCCTGTGGGCGGCGGTGCCGCACTACGTCTCCCAGCCGCCCAACCCGAAGGCCAGCCTCGCCCTGCTCAACCGCCTGGAGGACCTCCTCGACGTGCGGATCCCGCTCGGTGAGCTGAGCGAGGACGCCCGCGCCTGGCAGCTGGGCGTGGACCAGCTGGCGGCCGAGGACAGCGAGGTCGCCGAGTACGTCCAGTCGCTGGAGGAGGCGCGGGACACCGCGGACCTCCCGGAGGCGTCCGGCGAGGCCATCGCCCGCGAGTTCGAGCGCTATCTGCGCCGCCGTGACCCGCAGGCCGGTCCCGGCGTGGCGACCGAAGGCGGGCTCACCGAAGGACGCGACAGCTCCTACCTCCGCGACTCCACCAGCGGCCGGACCCGCCCGCCCCGCCCGGTGTCCAAGGAGCCGCGCGAGCCGAAGCCCGGCGACGAGACGGGTACGGGACCGAAGGACACGGGCAAGGGCTCCGCGGACACCTCCGACCCCTCCGGGGGCCCGGACTCCGCCGGTTCCACCGATTCCCCGAAGCCGGAGTCCGCCGATTCCCCGAAGCCTGAGGACGGCCCGGAGGACACCGGCAGCTGAGCGCGCGGAGCGCACACCACAGCGCACCAGGGGCGCCGGACCGGCCATCGAGCCGGTCCGGCGCCCCGTGCGTCACTCCGCCCGCCCGGTGCGGACCGCGGTCATCCCGAGCAGTGGAAGCGCGCCCCCGCCCAGTCGCCGTGATCGCCGGACTTCTTGCCGTCCGTATCGGTCACCTTGAGCCGGACGTGCCGGGCCCCGCCGAGCGGCACATCCACCGCCACGGGCGCGGACTTCCCGGTCAGCTTCGGTGAGGTCCACAGCACCTTGCCGTCCGCCTCCACCGAGAAGGCGGCCTCCCCGTAGTCGGCGATCTCGTCGTCGATCCCGGCGTCCGCGGTGAAGGACGTACAGCGCCCGCCGGCGAAGAACTCCAGGTCCGAGTCGGCGTGTGTCCCGATGCCCTTGTCGTACGTCTTCCCGGCGAGGGTGAGCCGATGGCCGTCCGACGCCCCCGACTCGCCGTTGCTGCGGTCGCGTTCGGCCGGCCCGTAGCCATTGGCTTCGCTCAGCCACTCCAGATCGCTCGCCCAGGTGTCGCCGCTGGGCGCCGGCGGTACGGGCCGCACCTCGAAGCGGTGCACCGCCGTCCGCGGCGCGCCGGCCGAGCGGTAGCGGACGGTCGCGGTGACCGTGACCGGGTCCGTGCTCCTGGCGTCCTTGGGCGCGGTGAGCGTCAGTGCGTCGTGCCGGGTGGTTCCTGCGGCGATCCGTGCGTGGCGCACCGGCGCCGAGACGGTCCAGCCGTCCGGCGCGGACAGCGACACCGACACCCCGTGTGCCGTACGGGTTCCCGCGGTGACGGCCGTCCGTACGGTCGTCGCCGCGCCCTTGGTCACCTCCTGGCCGCCCGGTGAGGTGACCGTGACCGCCGCGCCCGGAGTCCTGCCGCCGACCGCGCTCGCGCCCGTCAGCTTCAGCCCGAAGGCGCGGTCGGTGGGGCGGGAGGCGGTCTTGATCCGGACGACGCCCGCGCGGTCGGCCGGGTCGTGGAACCAGCCCTCCCGCGCCGCCTCGAACGCGCCCGCGGAAGGCAGCCGCTTCAACGCCCGGCCGTCCAGCGCGACGCCGCGCGGCGCGTCCCCGGTGTGCACGGTGAAACGGTACGGCCGGGCCGTCTGCTTGCCGCGGAACGAGCCCCGGGAGGCGCCGACGTCGATCCGTACGTCGCCGCCACCGGAGCGCGGCGCCGCCACCCGCACCCGCTGGGTGGCGCTGTGGCCGTCCCGGTGCGCACGGGTCACCCCGTCGTCCTCGTAGAGCGTGAACGAGGAGCGGCCCTGCGGATAGATGTCCCAGGCGAGCGGCGAGTGTGCCGTCCGGTCCTGGTACGACCTGATGCCCGGCCACATGGGCACGGCGGCACCGGCCTTGACGAACAGCGGCAGAGTGTCCAACGGGGCGCTGTAGCCGTCGACCGTGGCCGGACCCTGGTAGGTGCGTCCTGACCAGTAGTCGACCCAGGTGCCCCTCGGCAGATAGATGCCGTCGCGGGTGTCGCTGTCCTTGTAGACGGGCGCGACGAGGAAGTCCTGGCCGGTCAGGAACTCGTACTTGGCGGCGTCGGTGGCGGCCTTCGGGTCGTCGGGGTACTCCAGCGACAACGGGCGCACCGGGCCCACGCCGGTCCGGGTCGCCTCCGCCGCGTAGGAGTACATGTACGGCAGCAGCGACTCCTTCAGCTTCAGATATTTCCGGCTGATGGAGGTGTAGGGCTCACCGCGGCGGTAGGGCTGTTTGTCACTGGCGGCCCAGCCGTCCATCGTCATCATCGCCGGGAGGAAGGACTTCCACTCCAGATCGCGGACGTAGGTCTTGGCGCTGCCGCCGAAGATGCCGTCGACATCGCCGGTCGTGTAGGCGAGTCCGGACAGCGTCGCGCCCGCGTAGGTCGGTATCTGCCAGCGGATGTAGTCCCAGGTGCCGCTCTGGTCACCGGACCACTGGACACCGCAGCGCTGCGCCCCCGACCAGCTCTCCGGGGCCCAGGTGAAGCCCCGCGCGTCGCTGTTGTCCTCGATGCCCCGGTACGCGTCCTTGCAGCCGTCCAGCGCGAACTTGTAGCCGTCGCCGACCCAGGCGACATCCAGCTTGGCGATCCGCTGGCCGGCCTTGACCTGGTCGGCGAGTTTGCCGATACCGTCCTCGGTCCACAGGCCGAGCTTCATCTTCCGCTCGCCGAGGCCCTTCGAGGTCTCGGCGAGGTTCTCGTAGCCGCAGCCGTAGCCGTCGTTGACCAGCATCCAGCCGTTGGGCAGGTCGTGCTGCACATACCCGTCGGCGATCTGCAAGGAGTCCAGGGTGTGCCGCTCCCCCCGGTTCGCATTGTGCAGATAGCAGTCCGAATCGCCGATCTCCAGGCCGTACACCGGTGGCAGGAAGGGCTTTCCGGTCAGCGAGGTGTACTGGCCGATGACGTCCTTGGCACTCGGCCCGGCGAAGTAGTAAGCGTCAAAGCGCCGTTCCTTCGCGCGCGTCGTCACCGGCTGCTCGAAGGCGTAGGTGTTGGGCGCGTACGTGTTGCGGAAGACGCCGTACCCCGCGGAGGAGAGGTAGAACGGGACCGAGTTGGGGTGTCCGCCGTCGTCCCAGTGGTAGTCGACGCCGACCTCGACGGTGTGCCCGCGGTGGGAGGTGTTGCCGCGCCCGTTCTGCATGCCGGCGCCGTAGAACTGCTCGTCGGCGCCGCGCGCAAGGGTCTGCGTGGTGGTCTTGTCGTCCCAGCTCAGCCCCTTCGCCTCGGACCACACCAGCGAGCCGTCGGCCCGTCGCAGCTCGAAGCGCAGGGGCGCCTTGAAGGCCTTCAGGGTGACCTGGGAGGTGCTGAGTTCGTAGGCGTCCCCGGCGTCCCGCCAGTGGGTGGCGGGCGGCGCGCCCTGGGGCAGCACGATGTCCTTGCCGGTGGGGTCGGAGAACGTGCCGTCCGGGGCGAGTTCGACGCGGAAGGTACGGTCCGTCACGAAGCTGACGCGGGCCTCGGCGCGGCCGGCGTGCAGACGGTAGACGGGCCCGTCCGCCGTGAAGCCGGTGATGTCGCCGACGGTCTGTGCGGGTGCGGGGCCGTCGGCCCGTACGCTGCCCACCGGCCCCGCGACGGCCGCCGCGAGCCCGAGCAGCGCGGCAACGACCGCCGCCCGCAGTCCTGTTGGTTTCCTCATGCCCGCAGCTCTAGCGCGCCGCCGGGCGCGGCGACCATGGACTCTCGGGTCCCGTTGCTGGACTTCTGGCCGGCGGGGCGGGGGCGGGTTCGAGGCGGGGGCAGTAAAAGGGGCGCCCCCGCCACTCGGCGGAAGCGCCCCGTAGGACGGAAGGCGACGGTCAGCGGGCGGCCGTCACAGGGCCACGCCGAGGAGCGCGTCGACCGCGCGGGAGACGAGGCCGGGAGCGCCCTCGTCGGTGCCGCCGCCGGACGCCTGCGCGGCGGCCCAGCGGTCCACGGCCTCAAGGGCGGCCGGGGAGTCCAGGTCGTCGGCGAGCGCCGTACGGATCTCCTCCAGGAGAGCGTCGGCGGACGGGCCGTCGGGACGGGAGACCGCGGCACGCCAGCGCGCCAGCCGCTCCTCGGCCTCCGTCAGCACCGCGTCGGTCCACTCCCAGTCGGCGCGGTAGTGGTGCGCGAGCAGCGCCAGACGGATCGCCGCCGGGTCGGTGCCGTCGCGCCGCACCGTGGAGACGAAGACGAGATTGCCCTTGGACTTGGACATCTTCTGACCGTTCAGGGCCACCATCCCGGCGTGCACATACGCCTTGGCGAACGGGTACTCGCCGGTGAGCGCCTGGGCGTGCGAGGCGCCCATCTCGTGGTGCGGGAAGGCGAGGTCGGAGCCGCCGCCCTGGACGTCGAAGCCCATGCCGAGGTGGTCCAGGGCGATGGCGACACACTCGATGTGCCAGCCGGGCCGGCCGCGGCCCAGCGAGGCGCCGTCCCAGCTCGGCTCGCCGTCACGGGCGGCCATCCACAGCATCGGGTCGAGCGGGTTCTTCTTGCCCTCGCGCTCCGGGTCGCCCCCGCGCTCGGCGGACAGCAGCCGCATCGCCGCGGCGTCCAGGCCGGACACCTCGCCGAAGTGCGCGTCGGACTCGACGGAGAAGTAGGTGTCGCCGTCCAGCTCGTAGGCGGCGCCTGCTTCGCGCAGCCGCTCCACCAGCGGGACGATGCCGGGTATCGACTCGACGGCGCCTATGTAGTGGCGGGGCGGCAGCATCCGCAGGGCCGTCATGTCCTCGCGGAAGAGGGCGGTCTCCCGCTCGGCGAGCGCCGTCCAGTCGTCGCCGGTGGCCACGGCCCGCTCCAGCAGCGGATCGTCGACATCGGTGACGTTCTGCACGTAGTGAACCTGGTGCTTCGTGTCGAGCCACACGCGCTGAACGAGGTCGAACGCGTTGTAGGTCGCCGCGTGCCCCATGTGGGTGGCGTCGTACGGCGTGATGCCGCAGACGTAGATACGGGCGACGGGACCGGGGTCGAGGGTTACCCGTCCGCCGGTCGCGGTGTCGTGGATCCTCAGGTCGCGGCCCTGGCCAGGCAGGGCGGGGACCTCAGAAGCGGGCCATGCATGCATGCCCTGAGCCTAACCGGACGGATGTTCCGCATACGAACCGGATCAGAGGTCTGGCCGGAAAGGCGGTCTTGTGTGCGGCGGCCGAACATGCAAGGGAAGTCCGGCGATGCCGGACGGCGCCCCGCCCGGATGTCACACGGGCGGCCAGGGAATGGCGGGCCATTCGCCGCTCGGCTCCGGGTGCCGGCCACTGCTCAGCAGCGCGGCCACCCGCGCCCGCAGCGCGTCGGTCTCGTCATCCGTGATCAGTTCGGCCAGTCGGGCGGCGAGCGGCGTGCCGTCCGCCAGCTCCCGCTCCAGGTTGCGCAGGGCCTCCAGCGCCTCGTCGGTCAGCGGCTCCCCCGCCCACCCCCACAGGAGCGTGCGCAGCTTGTCCTCGGCGTTGAACGTCACGCCGTGGTCGATCGCGAAGAACTGTCCGC
Source organism: Streptomyces sp. MCA2 (assembly GCF_023544705.1). NCBI lineage: Bacteria > Bacillati > Actinomycetota > Actinomycetes > Kitasatosporales > Streptomycetaceae > Streptomyces > Streptomyces sp. MCA2. The sequence goes on along the minus strand of NZ_JAMJFM010000006.1, from coordinate 78,562 downwards.
CGGCGCCCGGCAGCAGATGGCCGCCCTTGCGGTCACCGTTGTTGATCACGGCGTCGAGCACCGCGAGCCGCCGCAGCCGTGGATGGTCGGCGTGCACCAGCAGCGCCGTACGGCCGTCGCCGATCTGCGCGAGGCCGACCGCCTTCCAGCCCGGCGCCGGCTCCTCGTCCTCCACCAGCGCCAGCAGCTCGGGCACCTCGTCGCTGTTCTCCGGCGGATCGATCCACTCCTGGACCATCCCGGTCCCGTACGGGCCCTCGCGCAGCACCGTCGGGGGGATCAGATCCCAGCCGCAGGCGCGGGAGATCTCGTACGCGGCGACCTCGCGCTGGGCGAGCGTGCCGTCGGGGAAGTCCCACAGCGGGCGCTCGCCCGCGACCGGCTTGTAGACGCAGGAGGCGGTGTGGCCGTCGTGGGCGACCGTGCAGTAGAGCACGGCGTTGGACGCCTCCTGGATGCGGCCGCGTACGGTCAGCTCACCGTCGGCGAGCACGGCGTCCGGCAGGCCGGTGGTGGGCTCCGGTGCGGCCGGCGGCGGGTCCTGCGCCTCGGCGGGACCGGGCAGCGGCGCGGCCGGCCCGACTGCGGGCTCCATGGCGCTCAGGCGTCCCGTCGGTATCCGTTCTGGCGCGGGCATACGTGTCCCTCCGGGTCGAGCGGCAGGCTGCACAGCGGGCACGGCGGGCGGCCGGCGTTGACGACTTCCAGCGCCCGCTTGGCGAACGCCCTGGCCATGGTTCCGGTGAGACGCACCCGGAGCATCGGCGGGCCGTTCTCGTCGTCCTGGAGCAGCCGCTCCTCGGCGTCGGCGAGGTCCTCGTCGTTGTCCGCGTCCAGCTCGACCAGGGCCTGGGCCTCGACGATCATCCGCTCGTCCTCGCCGTCCCAGGCGAGCGCCATCGTGCCGACCCGGAACTCTTCCTCGACGGGCGATTCCAGCGGGGCGGTGTCGGACAGCTCGGTGGGCGAGACGGCGGGCACCGGGGCGTTGCCGCCGCTGCGCCGTACGACCTCGTCCAGCAGCTCGTCGATCCGCTCGGCGAGGGCTGCGACCTGGGTCTTCTCCAGGGCGACGCTGGTGGTGCGGCCGGAGGCGGTGGCCTGGAGGTAGAAACTACGGCGGCCAGGCAGCCCGACCGTACCGGCCACGAAGCGGTCCGGCGCGTCGTAGAAGAACACCTGACGGGACAACGTCCTGCTCCGATTGCTCGACTGCGGGGTCACTGCGGTCGCTGCACGTCCTGCGGTCACTGCGCGGATCGCAGGTGCGTGGCGGGCAGCGCCGTCGCACCACCCTACTGCGCCGACTGATCACGCTGCTCCCGCACCACCGCCGACGGCCGCGTCCCGCTCGGCCGCCGGGCTGCCGCCGTCCTCCCTGGGCGCGAGCGATCCGAAGTCCCCGGTGTCCCCGAGCCGTACGAGGTAGGGACGCAGCCGGGTGTAGCGGATCGCGGTGACCGAGCAGGGCTCGACGGAGATCCGCTGGAAGAGGTCGAGGTGCATGCCCAGCGCGTCGGCGACCAGGGATTTGATGATGTCGCCGTGCGAGCACATGACGTAGGCCGCCTCGGGGCCGTGCGCCTCCTCGATACGGGCGTTCCAGTCGCGCACCGCGTCCACCGCGCGGGCCTGCATGGCGCGCATCGACTCGCCGCCGGGGAAGGCGGCGGCGGACGGGTGCCGCTGGACGACCTCCATCAGCGGCTCGTCGCCCAGCTCGGCGAGTTTGCGGCCCGACCAGTCGCCGTAGTCGCATTCGCTGATCCGGTCCTCGATGTGCAGCGAGAGCCACGGCCGGGCGTCCAGCAGCGGCGCCACGGTCTCCCGGCAGCGCTGGAGCGGACTGGAGACGACGGCGGTCAGCGGCACCTGGGAGAGCCGTGCGGGCAGCATGGCGGACTGGGCGACGCCACGCTCGTCGAGGGCGACGCCGGGCGCCCGCCCGGCGAGCACTCCGGCGGTGTTGGCGGTGGAGCGGCCGTGCCGCAGCAGGATCAGCGTGGGCATGAGCGCCACCCTACGTTCCTCACCGGTGTTCCTGGCAGGTGGCGCTGTGACGAGCGAGAATGCCAAGTGTGATCGTGGACAGCGCCATCTACCGGGACGGCCGCCGCGCGGAGTGTGCGGCCGACTTCTCCCGTGCGCTGGAGGAGGCCCGGGCCAAGGGGGACGCTTTCCTGTGGCTGGGGATGCACGAGCCGACGGAGGAGGAGTTCGCTCTCGTCAGGAGCGAATTCGGGCTGCACCCGCTGGCCGTCGAGGACGCGCTCAAGGCGCATCAGCGGCCCAAGCTGGAGGTCTTCGACGACTCGCTGTTCATGGTGCTGAAGCCGATCACCTACGACGACGAGGCCGCCACGGTGACCGCGTCAGAGGTGATGGTCTTCCTGGGCGACGCGTTCGTGGTCACCGTCCGGCACGGTGAGGCCAGCCCGCTGGCGGCGGTGCGCCGGCGGCTGGAGGAGCACCGGGAGATCCTCCGGCACGGCCCGGGGGCGGTGCTGTACGCGGTCTGTGACGCGGTGGTCGACCACTACATCGAGGTGGCCGCCGAACTCCAGCTGGATCTGGAGGAGTTGGAGGCGGAGGTGTTCGCTCCGGTGCGCCGGGACACCAAGAACACCGCTGCCGAGATCTATGCGTTCAAGCGTGAGGTGCTCGAATTCCGGCGGGCGACCGGCCCGTTGGCGGCGCCGATGACTCTCCTCCAGAACCCCGGGGTGCCGTTCGTGCACGACCACGCCCGGCCCTTCTTCCGCGATGTCGACGACCATCTGACCCGCGCCAACGAGTCGGTGGAGGGCCTGGACCGGCTGCTCTCGGACATCCTCTCGGCCCATCTGGCGCAGATGGGCGTACGGCAGAACGACGACATGCGCAAGATCTCGGCCTGGGCGGCGCTGGCGGCCGTACCGACCCTGATCGCCGGCATCTACGGCATGAACTTCGACTACATGCCGGAGCTGAAGTGGCATCTGGGCTATCCGGCGGTGCTGCTGGTGATGGTCATCATCGAGGTGTCGCTGTACCGGCTGTTCAAGCGCCGCGGCTGGCTGTGACGCCACGGGGCCGGACGGCCGGACGGCCGGAGGCGCCGGGCCGCCGGCCGGACGGGCCCGCCGGAGGGCTCAGGCGAACTCCGGCGCCGAGGTGGCCGGGCCGCCCAGCGGGTCCCTGCGCTCGGGCATCCGGAGGCTGACCATCCGCCGCCAGCCGCCCAGTCGCTCATAGCCGTACATCGCCCGGATCCCGGCGGTGAGCGCGCCGGATTTCGTCGTCGGCCACTTCAGGATGCGGCCCATGTGGTCCATCACGGCCAGGCTGACGTCCCGGTAGACGACGATCTCGGCGTGCGCGCTGTCGTGCAGGATCCGCTGGATGGCCCGGCCGTGGCCGAGGCGGGCCAGCCGCAGCAGCTCCTCGTGGCAGTACGCGAGGTGGTTGTCCTCGTCGTGGGAGATCATCTTGATCGCCTTGCCCACCTCGGGGTGGTGGCCGAAGTGCTTGTTGAGCATCACCATCTGGTCGACGGCGCGCTGTTCGGTGACCCGGCTGTGGGCGAGGTAGGTGATGATGTCGAGCTCGGTGAGCGGCTCGTCGCGGCGCAGCTTGTCGTGCGCCAGGCCGATGCCCTGCCGCTCCAGCAGCGCGGTGTAGTCGGTCTCCCCGGGGACGTCGGTGGGCGTCAGGCCGCGCTTGCGCAGCAGGGCGTGGAAGATCCGGCCGTGCTTGTCCTCGTCGGCGCCGTGCCGGGTGACCTTGGGCGCCAGTTCGCGCATGGAGGCGGGCATGAGGGCGGCGATCCTGCCGTTCTCCCAGCCGCCCTGGGCCTCACCGCTGGCCGCGATGGAGCAGAACAGGCGGTAGGAGTCGTCGTTGTCGACGATCTCCTGGAACAGGCTTCGGGCCGAGAACATCTGCGCCACCTCCGAACGGACACACCCGTAAAGGAAAAGTCAAATGGAGTGTTCCGTCCGCGGCAACCTCAGCAGTGGCCCGTACGGCCGTTCGGGCGATATCTGTCCTGGTGGAAGGCGTAACCCGGGCGCTCGTCACCGCGTTGTGCTGCGTGACGGCCGTGGCGGGGAAGATCCCCCGAGCCCCCACCACGGCCGCGGGCCTCGCCGGCCCGGCGCCGCGGGCGCCGGGCCGGGTGCGGGGCATTCGGGCAGGCTCCCCTGGAGGACGCCGCCGCCTCCGTGCCCCAGGCTCTTTCGTTCGGATCAGGCACACGAGCCCGGCCTGATCCGAACCAGCGGCCCTACGCCAGACCGGCGTGCTCCAGGGCCTCGGTACCGGCCCGCAGCGACGCCAGGCGGTCTTCGAGGGTGAAGCCCGCCGGGGCCAGCGTCAGGGTTGTCACTCCGGCCGCCGCGTAGGCCTGCATCCGCTCGGCGATCCGCTCCACGGAACCGAGCAGCGTGGTCTGGTCGATGAGCCGCTCCGGGATCGTCGCGGCGGCACCTTCCTTGTCGCCGGACAGGTACTTGCCCTGGATCTCGGCGGCTTCCTTCTCGTAGCCCATGCGCTGGGCGAGCTGGTTGTAGAAGTTCTGCTTCGGGCTGCCCATACCGCCGACGTACAGGGCGGTGTACGGACGGAACATGTCGGCCAGCGCGCTGACGTCCTTGTCCGCGCCGACGGCCAGCGGCAGCGTCGGACAGACGTCGAAGCCCTCCAGCGTCTTGCCCGCCTTCTCCCGGCCGGCCCGGAGGTGCGAGATCGCGGTCTCCTCCAGGTGCTCGGCCGAGGGGAAGATCAGCAGCGCGCCGTCGGCGATCTCGCCGGTCTGCTGGAGGTTCTTCGGGCCGATCGCGGCGATGTAGAGCGGGATGTGCTCGCGCTGCGGGTGGACGGTGAGCTTCAGCGGCTTGCCGGGGCCGTCGGGCAGCGGCAGCGTCCAGTGCTCGCCCTGGTAGGACAGCCGCTCGCGCGTCATGGCCTTGCGGACGATGTCCACGTACTCGCGGGTGCGCGCCAGCGGCTTGTCGAACTTGACGCCGTACCAGCCCTCGGAGACCTGCGGCCCCGAGACGCCCAGGCCGAGCCGGAAGCGGCCGCCGGAGAGCGAGTCCAGGGTCGCGGCCGTCATCGCGGTCATCGCGGGCGCACGCGCTGGGATCTGGAAGATCGCCGAACCGATGTCGATGCGCTCGGTCTGGGCCGCGACCCAGGAGAGCACGGTGGCGGCGTCGGAGCCATAGGCCTCCGCGGCCCAGCAGACGGAGTAGCCGAGGCGGTCGGCCTCCTGTGCCACCGCGAGATTGTCGGAGTCCATCCCGGCGCCCCAGTAGCCGAGGTTGATGCCAAGCCTCATGCCGCTCCCCTTACCCATCAGTAACGTCGCTGTTGCGGGGACTGTAGCGCGCACCCCCGCCGGTCGTCATCGGCGGGTTGTCCACAGGTCCCCTGTTCCCGGCTCATGCCCAGTAATCTCAAGGCCCATGGAGCAAAGGCACCTCGGCCGTACGGGTCTTCGCGTGTCCCGTCTCGGGCTCGGCACCCTGAACTGGGCCCGCGACACGGACGAGCAGGAAGCCGCCGACCAGCTCAAGGCGTTCTGGGAGGCCGGCGGCAACCTCGTGGACACCGCCGACATCTACGCCGACGGCGGTGCCGAGTACCTCCTGGGCCGGCTGATGGAGGGGCTCGTTCCGCGCGAGGACCTGGTGATCGCGACCAAGGCCGGCAGCGTCCTGGAGGCGGACCGCCGCGTCGACGGCTCCCGGCGCCATCTCCTGGCCGCCCTGGACGCCTCCCTGTCACGGCTGGGCACCGACTACATCGACCTGTGGCAGCTGCACGCCTTTGATCCGCACACACCGCTGGAGGAGACCCTGCACGCCCTCGACCTCGCCGTCACCAGCGGCCGGGCGCGCTATGTGGGGCTGTCGAACTTCTCCGGCTGGCAGCTCGCCAAGGCGGGCACCTGGCAGCTCGCGGCGCCCGGTGTGCGCAACCGGCTGGCGAGCACACAGATGGAGTACTCCCTGCTCCAGCGCGGCATCGAGCGGGAGGTGCTGCCCGCGGCGGTCGATCTCGGCATCGGTCTGCTGCCGTCGTCGCCGCTCGGCCGCGGCGTGCTGACCGCCAAATACCGCCATGCCACTCCGGCTGACTCGCGGGGCGCCTCGGAGCATCTGGCGGCGTTCGTCGCGCCCTATCTCGACGAGACGGCGGGCCGGGTCGTCGAAGCGGTCAGCACCGCCGCCGACGGACTGGCCGTCACCCCGCTCCAGGTCGCGCTCTCCTGGGTACGCGACCGCCCAGGAGTCACCGCACCGATCCTGGGCGCCCGCACAGCGCAGCAGCTCAGAGCCGCATTGTCAGTGGAGACCCTTAGTCTTCCTGACGAGATCCGCCGGGCGCTGGACGATGTATCGGCTCCGGTGCACCACTACCCCGATCACGACTGGAGCACGCTGTGAGTACCGACCGCCTCGCCGGCGAAACCCCGCCCGAGCAGGAGGCCGCGCCCGGGACTGCGGATGCCCAGACACCCGAGGACACCACGGCGCCGGGCGCGGACGCGTCGGCGCCCGAAGCCTCCGCGGACCCGAGCGAGGACGCAACGACTCCGGAGCACTCCGCGAACCCGGGCGAGGACGCAACGACGCCCGAAGACTCCGCGAACCCGGACGCGGACGCAACGACGCCCGAAGACTCCGCGAACCCGCGCGAGGACGCAACGACTCCGGACGGCTCCGCGACTCCGGGCGGGGACGCGACGGTGAGCGAGCCGGCGCCCGCGGCAGCCGGAGACGAGGCCGGGACCCCGGACTCCGGTGCGGCGCAGCGGCCTTCGGTGTCCGCGTCGGCCAAGGCGACCGCGGACGCGCTGGCGGCGGCCGTGCGGGCCGTGGAGAGCGGCGAGCGCGCGGCCGCTTCGTTCTTCAACGACGCCCCGCGCTCCGCCAGACCGGCCGCGCCCGCCGCCCCTTCCCCCAAGGACGCCCGGGACGGCGGCGCCGGCACCCCGCAGGGCGGACCCACGGGCCCGGCCCCGGAGGTGGCCCGGCCGCGCACCGCGGAGGAGGCCGGCGGTCCGGCCCGTCCTCCCGTCGTGGACGGCGGCGCCGTGAACCCGGCCGGTGCGGCCGCCCCCGCCGGTCCGGCCCCCGCCGCCCGCCCCGCCATGACCACGGCCCCCGGGATCGAGGGCGTACGGCAGGTCCTCGCGGCGGGCGGCGCCCCGGAGACGCTGGCCGGGCCGGCCGCTGAGGCGCTCGGGGAGCGGGCGGCCGAGGCAGTGAGCGAGGACCCCTGGCAGTTGCTCGGCGTGCCCGGGGTACGCCCCGAGCAGGCCGACGGCTTTGCCCGGGCGCTGCTCGGCGCCGCCTGCGGGCCGGGCGACGAGCGGCGCGCCCAGGCGCTGGTCGGCTGGCTGCTGGAGCAGGCCGCCGTGGCCGGGCACTCCGCCCTGGAGGCCGCGGCGCTGCGTGCGGCGCTCGCCCAGCGCTCAGTGCCCGACCCCGACGAGGCCCTCCAGACCGCCATCGCGGACGGCGCCGTGCTGGTCTTCCAGGACGCGATCGAGGAGCCGGGCCGCGCCCGTCCCGCCGCGGGTGACGACGAGGAGGAGCAGCCGGTCCGGATCCTGCTCGGCCTGGACCGGTTCGCGATGGCCGAGGAGAGCGTCGCGGACGGGCTGGCCCGGCTGCTGAACACCTTCGAAGCGGTGGCGGAGCCGGAGCAGGACACGGCGGCGGAGGCCGAGGAGCCCGGCGACGGATCGGACGGTGCGCAGCCGGCAGCCGCCGACGGCGACCCGTCCGCCGAGAGCGCCGCCGCCCCCGCCTCCGAGGCCGGAACCGCCGATGCCCTCGCCGACGCCGAGGACACCCCGCACCGGCCCGTCCGCCCCTCCGCCGCCGCCTGGGAGGCCGCGGCGGCCGCCGCCCCGTCACCGTCGGCCGCGGAGCTCATCCGCGCCGTCGCACACAGCGGTCTGGTGGCACACACCGGCGCCGAGGCGGCCCGCGCCGAACCCGCCGCGCTGATCGCCGTGGCCCGCTCGCTGGGACTGCGGGCGTTCGGCGCCACGCACACCGAGAACGGCCGCCGGCGCCTGGCCGCGTACCTCACCGCGAGCGCACCGGACGCCGCTGCCGCCGGCTCCACGGATCCCGGCACGGCCGCGGTGACCGTCTCCGGCCTGCTGTCCGGGCAGCAGGGACCGGGCCGGGACGCGGACGGGGCGCTCGCGCTCGATCTGCTGGTCGTGCTGGACGCCCCGCAACTGGATCTGGAGACCGCCGCGCTGCTCGTCGAGTCACTGACCGACGGGACCCGCCTGGTGCTCAGCGGCGACCCGGCCGTCCTGTGGTCCGCCGGTCCGGGCCGGCTGTTCGCCGATCTGCTCGCGGCCCGCTTCTGCCCTCAGATCACCTCGCGTACCCCGGACTTCGGCCCGATCGGCGAGCTGGTGTCGGGCATCGGCATCGGTGAGCTGAGCCAGGTCGAGGCGCCCGGCAAGGAAGTGGTGATCGTCCCGGTGCGGGATCCCGGCGAGGCGGTGCACCGCACCGTCCAGCTGGTCGCCGACTCCGTGCCCCGGGCGCTCGGTGTCCCCGCGGACCGGACGCAGGTCATCACGGTCGGCCACGGCGGCGCGGCCGGCACCCGCGCGCTCAACGCCGCCCTCAAGGAGCGGCTCAACCCCGGCCCCGGCCGGTTCGGCGGCTTCGACCCCGGCGACCGCGTGGCCTACGCCCCGGCACCCGGCCGCACGGTCCCCGGCACGGTCACCGGCGCGGACGCGGCCGGACTCCATCTCGACTGCGACGGCTCCGCGACCGTGGTGCCTCGCGAGCAGGTCGCCGCGGGAGCCGTACGCCACGGCTGGGCGCTCACCGCGCATCAGGCGGCCGGGGCGCGCTGGCCCGCCGCGGTGGTCGTACTTCCCGGGGACGCCGCCGGCGGTCTGACCCGCGCCTGGGTCTACACGGCCTTCAGCCGTGGCGAGCAGCATCTGTCGGTCGTGCAGGGCGCCGACCAGGCGCTGCCCCGTGCGGTCGCCGAGGTGCCCGTCAAGGAGCGCACCACCCGGCTGCGCACCCTGCTCCAGCAGAGCGTGCAGAGCGCCGAGGAGCCCTCGGCGGCCGGCTGAGCCCGCCCCACCCGCTCCCCCGCTCACACAGCAAAAGGCCGCTGCCCCGGCCGTCGGCAGGTTTCTGCTGACGGGCCGGGACAGCGGCGTACGCGATCAGGGTGCGGCGACGGCGGGGCAGGAGCACACCCCGGGGCGCCCTCACCGCTCGTGGTCGAGCGGCTCCAGCATGTCGTCGTCGCCCAGCTCCTCGTCGAAGACCGCGCTGACGTCGAAGCGGCACACCACCCGCTGCGGGTCTGCCTGGTCGAACGGCGCGGACAGCCACTCCCCCGGCTCGGCCGGGTCGTCGGCGGCCGCCACCCACAGGGTGGAGTCGCCCTCCTCCAGGCCGAATTCCTTGTGCCGGGAGGCGATCTCGTCCGGTTCGAACTCCCCGAAGAGCACACCGAGCGCGGCATGCACGCTGGTGCCGACGACGGCGGCGGCATCGGCCGCGCTGCCCGCCGCCTCGTCGGCGGCGTCCGGATCAAGATCGGCGATGCGCTGGGCCTGGTGCAGCAGCCGCTGCGGTTCGGCGACGGTGTAATCGCGCCGGATCAGCACGCTCAGCGCGCTCGGTTCCTCCGGGCCCGCGTAGGCGGGCAGCGCGTCGTTCCCGGGGATCTCGAAGGGGGTGACCTCGTCGTAGGTGTCGTACAGCAACTCGTCGTAGACCTCAGCCGCCGCGGCGAGCTCGTCGAACGCGGCGTAGACGGCCGGGTCATCCTGCCCCGAGCGGCGTTCGACCGCGTCGAGGTGACGGTCCAGCGCGGCTTTGACCGCCTCGGCGGCGGCACGTACCTCGGCAGCGGAAGGCTGCGCAGCATCAGACATAGTGCAGACGCTATCCGTACCGGGGCCGGTCCCGCACAATAGATGCGATGCCGGAATACGAATTCTGCGATGTGTATGTGCCCCGGGGGGTCTCCCGGAAGGCCGCCACACGCCTGCTGACCGACCATGCCGAGTACGGACACTGGGAGTTGGACCGACTGCGCCTGAACCCGGACGGCAGCCGCAAGGTGCGGCTGCGCCGCCGGATCATCCGCCAGCTCCGCGCCACCTGGTGAGCGCCACCCGCGTCTGAACACGGCAGAGCGGGCCCCGCTCTCGGCAGGGCCCGCTCCATGGAGCGCCAGTGCGCTAACTGCTGCTGATCACCGGCGTGCGGCGCGCGCCTTGCGGTAGAGCAGGGCGCCCCCGAGCAGCATTCCGGCGCTGGCCGGGACCGCATAGCCGATCGACCCCGCACCGGTCTGTGCGAGATGCCCGACGGGCTTGGCGGGCGTCACCTGCTGGCTGTGCCCCCCGGTCTGCGGCTTCGTACCCGGCTTGTGCGGGGTCTGCTGGCTCGGGTTGCCCGGCTGGTGGGGCTTGCCGGGCTGGTGCGGCGTGCTCGGGTGGTGCGGCTTCCCCGGGTGGTGGGGCTTGCCCGGGTGATGCGGCTTCCCCGGGTGGTGCGGCCTGGCCGGGGTGTGCGACGACCCGTTGGCGCAGTGGTTGCCGAAGGCCGGGTTCAGCAGCCCGCCTCCCGAGACATTGTTGCCGCAGGCATTCACCGGTACGTCGACCGGAGCCTGGACATTGTTGCCCGACACGACACCCGGAGAGTGCGAGGTGCTGCCGGCGGCGCCGGCACCCGTGTGCCCGCCCTGGTGGTGGTGACCGGCCTGGTGCCCGCCGCCGCCGACGTTGGCGCAGCGGTTGCCGAACGCCGGGTTCAGCAGCCCCACCACATTGACGGTGTTGCCGCAGGCGTTCACCGGAACGTGAACCGGTACCTGAACATTGTTGCCGGATCCCACGCCGGGCGAGTTTGCCGCGCCTCCGGCGGCTCCCGCGTCGGCCTGTGCATAGCCGGCGGCCAGGGCGAGTACGCCACTGGCGGCCGCCATGGTGATCAGGCCCTTTCGTGCGACCTGTCTCATAGGTTGTTCCCCTGCCTAGTGCCTTACAGGAATACGGACAAGTGGCGTGGAAAGATCCACCCGCCCGCCGAATACCCAGCGGCTCCGGAATGCATGGCACGCCTTCCGGAGCCGAGCTGAGTCAGACCCTTACGGATGCAAATACAACGCCAAAGGACGCCGGAAGGTCACTTGTTGACGCAGCCCGCACCGAACGCGGGGTTCAGCAGCCCGATCACGGAGACCGTGTTGCCACAGGCGTTCACCGGAACGTGGACCGGCACCTGGATGGTGTTACCGGAAACCACACCAGCGGAGTTCAGGGACGCGCCCTGGGCACCCGAGTCGGCAACGGCCAGGCCCGCACCGGCGAGCACGACACCACCGGCAACTGCCGCAGCGGCGACGATCTTCTTGATCATTATTCCTCCTTGTAGGCAATACGATCCCAGCCGCGGACCGCACTCACTGCAACGAAGAAAATGCTGTTGAAGCTACGAACACATCGGCCCGTTCACTCTTTTCAGCGAAGGCGGCGCGAAAGGCAGGAAATCCGCGCCGAATTCAGCTCTGGTCGATGAACCGATCGAGCACCCGCACCCCGAACTTCAGTCCGTCCACCGGCACCCGCTCGTCCACACCATGGAACATCCCTGCGAAGTCCAGCTCCGGCGGCAACTTCAGCGGGGCGAACCCGAATCCGCGGATCCCGAGGTCGTCGAAGGACTTGGCATCCGTGCCGGCGGAGAGCATGTACGGCACGGCGCGTGCGATCGGGTCCTCGGCCTGTAGCGCCGACTGCATCGCGTCGACCAGCGCACCGTCGAAGGTGGTCTCCAGCGCCTTGTCCGCGTGGACGTCCTCGCGCTTGACGCGGGGGCCCAGGATCCGGTCCAGGTCGGCCAGGAACTCCTCCTCGTGGCCCGGCAGGAAACGGCCGTCGACATGCGCGGTGGCCTGCCCCGGGATGACGTTGACCTTGTAGCCGGCGCCCAGCTGCGTGGGGTTGGCGGTGTTCTTGAGCGAGGCGCCGATCAGCTTGGCGATACCGCCGAGCTTGGCCAGCGTGGCGTCCATGTCCTCCGGGTCGAGCTCGGTGCCCAGCGCGTCCCCGAGCTGGTCGAGGAAGGACCGCAGCGTCTTGGTCACCCGTACCGGGAACTCGTGCCGGCCCAACCGCCCGACCGCCTCGGACAGTTCGGTGATGGCGTTGTCCTTGTGGATCATCGAACCGTGTCCGGCGTTGCCGTCCACGGTCAGCTTCATCCAGTGCATGCCCTTCTGGGCCGTCTCGATGAGGTAGAGCCGCACCTGCTCGTTGACGGTGAAGGAGAAGCCGCCGACCTCGCTGATCGCCTCCGTGACGCCCTCGAAGAGGTGCGGGTGGTGGTCGACGAGGTAGCGCGCGCCGTACGTGCCGCCCGCCTCCTCGTCCGCGAGGAACGCCAGCACGATGTCGCGCGGCGGCTTGCGGCCGCTGCGCAGCCGGTCGCGGACGACGGCCAGCGTCATCGCGTCCATGTCCTTCATGTCGACCGCGCCCCGGCCCCAGAGGCAGCCGTCGGCGATCTCACCGGAGAAGGGGTGGTGGGTCCAGTCGTCGGCGTTGGCCGGCACGACGTCGGTGTGCCCGTGGATCAGCAGTCCGGGCCGCGAGCGGTCCTCGCCCTCGATGCGGGCGACGGTCGAGGCGCGGCCCTTGTGGGACTCGAAGATCTGCGGCTCGAGTCCGACCTCGGCGAGCTTCTCCGCGACGTACTCGGCGGCGGCCCGTTCTCCCGGGCCGGAGTGATCGCCGTAGTTGCTGGTGTCCATCCTGATCAGATCCCGGCACAGGTCGACGACCTCGTCCTCGCCGGTGACCGTACGGGCCGACTGTGACTCACTCATGCCGAAACCTCGCTTCGCCCGGCCCCGCATTCGCAGGGCACCCACCTCTCCATGGTTCGCTCGCGGAGCTGACTCACAGTGCCTCCTCTGGCTTCACGGCCGCGTCGTGCACCCCGGGGGAGCACGGCCCGCGGCGGGGTCCCTCGCCATCCTCCACCCGGCACCCGCTGTGCCCAAGGCCGCAATACTCCCGACACGCCCTGGTCACAGCCCCGCATCCGGCCGAATGTGCGGGTGATCGACCACCCGCGAAGGTTTGCTATTGTTTTCCACGTCGGAACGGCCCAGGCCCTACCGGCAGACACCTTGTCCGGGTGGCGGAATGGCAGACGCGCTAGCTTGAGGTGCTAGTGCCCTTTATCGGGCGTGGGGGTTCAAGTCCCCCCTCGGACACCATCACCGCAAAAGGTGCCGGCTGAGCTTCAGCCGGCACCTTTTGCGTTTCCTGTCGCGGGCGGTGTGCGGCAGCCGGGGTGCCGGACCTCAGCTGTGTCGGTGATCACTCCACGCTCTCTCGTGCGCGCGGGCCGGGTGCCGCGGCCCGGCCCGCGCATTGCGCGGCGCGGCCGAGCTGGGGTTTTCTTGCCGGGTGAGACGCAGATCCCCCCTTCCTCCCGCACCGCTGCCCCAGCGTGACGGGATCGATCCCGTACGGGTGCGGCTGCCCGCCGATCCGGACGGGGCGTGGGGGACGGTCCGGGATCATCTGGTGGACCGGTTCCAGGGGGCGATCGGGGCGCAGCGGGTGGACGCGATGCTGGGTGCCGGGCGGTTCGTCGGGACGGGCGGGGCGCTGAGCGGGGGTGAGCCGTACGAGCCGGGGCGGTATGTCTGGTTCCACCGGGACTTCGCGCCGGAGGTGCCGGTGCCGTTCGAGGTGCGGATCGTCCATCGTGACGAGCGGATCGTGATCGCCGACAAACCGCACTTCCTCGCCACGACTCCGCGCGGGCGGCACATCACCGAGACCGCGCTGGCCCGGCTGCGGCGCGATCTGTCGCTGCCCGCGCTTCAGCCCGCGCACCGGCTCGACCGGCTGACGGCGGGGCTGGCGCTGTTCGTCGTACGGCCCGGGGACCGGGGCGCGTACCAGGGTCTGTTCGGTGGCCGGCAGGTGCGCAAGGAGTACGAGGCGGTGGCGCCGTACGACGGGAAGGTGGCGCTGCCGGTGACCGTGCGCAGCCGGATCGTGAAGGAGCGCGGGGTGATGGCCGCGCGCGAGGAGGCCGGGGCGCCGAACGCGGAGAGCCGGATCGAGCTGGCCGAACGGCGGGGCGGGCTCGGGCGCTACCGGCTGCTGCCCGCCACCGGCCGCACCCACCAGCTGCGGGTTCATATGAACGGCCTCGGGCTGCCGATCCTCAACGATCCGGTCTATCCGGTCGTCGGGGACCCGGCCCCCGACGACTTCACCGCGCCGCTCCAACTGCTCGCGAAGGTACTGGAGTTCACCGATCCGGTGGACGGACGGACCCGGCGGTTCGAGAGCGGGCGGCGGCTGGCGGGGTGGGACCGGGGCCCGATGGCGTGATCGTGGGGCCTGGGGGTGTCTTTCGGGTCAGGGCGGGCTCGTAAGGCCTGATCCCAAAGACACCCCCTGGGTGTGGGGGGCCACTTATGCTGGCCGCTCGGACGGGTTCACGGACGGCGGCGGGGGCGGCGGTGCGCGTACGGATCGGGGTCGAGCAGGATACGGAGACCGGTGAGGCGGCGCAGTCGCTGTACACGTGGCTGAGCGGTGATCCCGAGGTGCTCGCGGGAGCCGGGCTGTCGCCGGTGCGGCGGGCCGAGGCGCCCGGGCCCATGGGGCCGGTCCTGGAGGCCGTCGAGGCGGTGTTCGACAGTGGGGTGCAGCTGGCCTCGCTGGTGGTGGCGGTGGCGAGCTGGCGCAGCACCCGGCCGCGCGCCGAGCGCGTCCACATCGAACGCGCGGGGGTCAGGGTGACGGTCGACGGCGGGGATCCCGAGGCCGTCGCGCGGGTGCTGCGGGCGCTCGGCGAGGGCGGCGCCCCGGAGGCGGGGAGTGGCGCGGGCGGCGCCCCGGAGGCCGGGCGCGGTGAGGGCGGCGCGGCGCCGGCGGACCGGCCGGGCCGGCAGGGCTAGTGCGTTGGCGGGAGCGCTGTCCGACCCGTCCCGTTCCCGTGCCGTTCTGATCGGTACGGATGCGTATACGGAGCTGGACGACATCCCCGCGGTGGCGAACAACATCGGCCGGCTGCGGGAGTTGCTGGGTGATCCGGCGGTCTGGGGGCTGGCGGACGAGCGGTGCAGCGTACTGCGGCAGCCGTCCCGGCAGACGGTTCTGGACACGGTGTTCGACGCCGCCGCCGAGGCGACCGACACCATGGTGCTGTATTACGCGGGCCATGGCCTGGTCCACCCGCAGTCAGGGGAGCTCCACCTCGCGCTGCCCGGGTCGCACCCGGACCGGCCGCACACGGCGCTGCGTTACGAGGAGCTGCGCTCGATCCTGCTCTCCCCGGCGGGCGGGCGCCCCTCGGCCCGGCGCAAGGTGGTCGTGCTGGACTGCTGCTGGAGCGGCCTGGCGCTGGGCGGTCTCATGCACGGCGGGGACCTCGTGCCCGGGGTCGCCGTCGAGGGCGCCTTCGTGCTGACCGCCACCGCGGCGACACGTCAGGCGCTGGCCCCGCCCGGAGAGACCTATACCGCGTTCACCGGTGAGCTGATCCGTCTGCTGGACACGGGGGTGCCGGGGCGGCCTGCGCTGCTGAGCATGTCGGCGCTCTTCGAGGAGCTGACCGCGGCGCTGGTCGCGAAGTCCCGGCCGCTGCCCCAGCAGAGCAACCGCAACTCCGCCGGGCAGATCTGTCTGTTCCGTAATCGTGCCGGGGAGGCGGGGGCGGGCACGGACGCTCCGTGCTCCGGCGGGGGCGGTCCGCCGGAGGCCGCGGCGCCGCGGGCGGCCGAGCGGCGTGCCGGGGCCCCGGCATGCCGTACGGCACCGTTGCCCCCGGTGGAGCTGCCGGACGAGGAAGCGCCTTCATGGCCGGAGCTGGCAACGGTGGCGCTGACGGAGACCACGACGGTGCGGCTGGGCCGGTATCCGGTGACGCACGCCCAGTTCCGTGCGTTCCTCGTCGATCCGGACAACGCGCACTGGCGCCCGGAGGCCGCGCGGGCGGCGGGCACGCACGTGGACGACAACTATCTGCGCGGCTGGCACGGCCTGGACTTTCCGGTGGGGCGCGGCGGCCATCCCGTGGTGGCGGTGAGCTTTCCCGCCGCCCGTGCCTACACGGCCTGGGCGGGCCGCCGGCTGGGGGCCGCGCTGCGGCTGCCGACCGTGACGGAGTGGGCGCTGGCGGCACGGGCCGGGCGGGCCGGGGAGTGGTGGCGTGAGGACATCGCCGCGGGCCGGGTCAACTTCCGTGGCAGTCATGCGGCGTTGGCCCCGGTCGGGGAATTCCCACCGAACCCGTACAACATCGGCGATCTGCTCGGTAACGTCTGGGACATCTGCGTGGACGACACGGGTGCACCGGTGCTGCGCGGCGGGGCGTACGACACTCCCGCGGCGCGGCTGCGGGAGGAACTGTCGCCACGGTCACCGGTCGAGTGCCGCGGGAACGTCGGATTCCGGTGTGCCGGCGACAGGTGACGACGAGAGGAGATCCATGCGGGGGGACGACGTCGATGAGCTGCTGAAGCGGTTGCCGTACACCTGGACCACCAAGGAGGCCGAGCGGGTCGGCCGGCAGTTCCGGGACAGCCGGCCGGCCGTGCCGAAGCGTCTGGTGAGACGGCTGTGGCAGTACTGGCTCCGGATGTGCCCGGACGAGCTGCTGTTCGGGGACACCGAGGACGATCTCGCGCTGGTGCTGCACGCCCGCGCGCTGGGGCTACAGGTCCCCGGCGGCGACCTCGGGGCCGACGACGGCCCGGTCGCACGGTGTGCCCGGCGGGCCCGGGAGTCCGCGGAGTGCGGGCCGCTGTTTCCCGCGCCACCGGCGTGGGGGCCGAAGGCGGCGCTCGCGCCGCAGGTGCGCGCCGCGCTGCCCTCGTCGCTGCTGCGGGCGTGGGTGGCGGGGGACGAACAGGGCCCCGTGGAAGTGCTGGTGGTCGGCGAGGGCATTCCCGAGATCCGGCAGCAGGTGGTGCAGGCGGCGCTCACGACTTGTCTGCGGGTCAACGGCCTGAGCGACCCGGACAGCGGTGACTTCGTCGGGGACCATATCGGCGTCGGGCTGATCCGGGTGACGGCCGGGCTGTCCGGCAAACAGCCCTCGCTCGACCTTCCGTCGGCCTTCGGTGCGCGGTCGGTGACGGTGGCGGACGGCGCGTCGTCGACGGCCCGCGGGGCGCTGCGTGACTTCGTCGGGCTGCTGCGGTCGCTGGCGCACGAGACCAGCCTGGTGGAGGTCGCGGATATCGCGTATGCGGATCTGGTGACGTACGCCCAGGGGTTGCGGGCGCTCGCGGACCGGGCGGCGGGCGAGACGGACCGGGCGTTCCTGCGGGCGCCGCGCGCGCCGGACGACGCGCTGGTGTCGCTTCAGCCGTATCTCCGTACGGTCAAGGGGCACGGGGCCACCGTGGGGCTGGAGTTCAGCCCGGACCTGTTCACCACGGACGCCTATCTGGGCGTCGAGCAGGCCCATCAGCGGGTGCTCTCCCAGCGGCTGACCATGGACGCACGGCTGCGCCTGGACCAGCTGGAGGCGGAGATCAGGCAGCTGACGGCCGATCTGGCGGCCTTCAACCGGGCGAACGCGGCGGAGCGGCGGGCGCTGTGGCCGGCGACGGTGCTGCTGGTGGAGCGGTTCGACGAGCCGACCGGCCGGACGATCCGGCTGACCGAGCCCGAGGAGCGGGAGACCGAGCAGTACTACGAGGTCAATGTCCCGCAGCTGATCTCCATGCGGGAGAAGTGGGCCCGGCGGATGGCCGAGCTGGTCGAGCAGTTGGAGACGGCGGTGCACCGGCCGCATGCGCCGGCGCGGCAGGTGGCCGCCGGACGGTTCCTCGATGCCGCCTTACGGGGCGTCGCGCCGGACGAGAGCCCGGCCACCGAACGGGCCTTCCGCGCCTGGTGCAAGGAGGCCGCGCCGATGCTGTGGTTCGAGTGGCGGTGCGCACTGCGCCGGTACGGCATCGCGGAGTCGGATGTCTTCACCCCGCACACGGTGCTGATCAGCCGCTATCTGCCGCCGACCGCGGAGGACGCGGCGCTGTTGTTCAGCCACCCGTACACCCTGGTGGACACCGCCCGGTCCGCGGTGCTCGCCGATGCCGAGCGCGGCGTGCTGGTGGTGCGGGACGCCACCGACCACGCCGAGCCCGCCCCGTCCGACGCCGCCGGGCCCACCGCGCAGGCGCTCTGGGACGGCCTCGCCCGGCTGGCCGAGGAGCCCGGCGCCGAGGAGGAGTTCAGCGGCCGGTTCCTCGACGCGCTGCGGGCGCAGCCGCACGGTATCGCCCGCCGGATGATCGAGGCCCTCCAGCCGACCGGGCCCGCCGCCACCGAGGCGGACGAGATCGAGACCGCGCTGCGGACCGCGGAACGCCACACCTCGCTCGGCGAAGGGATGGACCGGGCGCTGATGGCGATGCGTTCGGAGGCGTTCCTGACCGCTCTGGAGTGCCTGGACGGGATCCGTACCGAGCCGCAGTGGCAGACCAGGGTCTGGCTGCTGCGGGCGATCGTGGAGTGCCGCGCCGCGCGGCTGGAGCCGCGCGAGATCCCCGGTCTGCTCGGCCACCAGATGCCCGGACTTCCCGATGCGGCGCTGCGGGCCCTGGACGAAGCGGGCAGCACCGACGAGGAGTTCACCCGGGCCTGGCTGGAGGCCCTGCCGGAGGCCGGTCTGGACAAGGGCATCCGGCGGCTGTTCCAGGGCCTGCCGCGGGCCCGGGCCGGCTGCAAGGGGGACCCGCTGCACAAGGTGAGCGCCGAGCGGGAGTACGCGGTGTGGCTCTTCCGTCGTGCGGTGGAGAACGCCCGGCTGGCCCGTCAGCTGGACGAGGCCGGTGAGGAGCTCGCCGAGGAGCAGGAGGCCGTCGATACGGCGCTGGCCAAGCTGGGCCGGGCGCTGGAGGAGATTCTTGTGGGGCCGTACGTCGGGGGATCGCGGGGTGAGGCCGAGGAGCTCTTCGAGGTGCTCTCCG
Source organism: Streptomyces sp. MCA2 (assembly GCF_023544705.1). Classification (NCBI taxonomy): domain Bacteria; kingdom Bacillati; phylum Actinomycetota; class Actinomycetes; order Kitasatosporales; family Streptomycetaceae; genus Streptomyces; species Streptomyces sp. MCA2. The sequence goes on along the minus strand of NZ_JAMJFM010000006.1, from coordinate 59,545 downwards.
GGCAGGAACCCCCGCGCTACGGCCGGGTGGCGGGGAGATGAGGCATGGACAACGAGCTGTATGTCGTGTGGATGGTGCGGACCTCGGAGCGCGCGATGGCGGCGGCCGAGGAGGCGCTGGGGAACTTCGCCGCGCATGATCTGCTGCACCGGATCGGCCGGTTCAGCGAGGCCGAGAGCCGGCTGGCGGAGCTGGCCGCCCGTATCCGGGCCGCCTTCACGCCACCGGAGCTGCCGGCCGTGTTCACCGGACGGCATCTGCATCTGCTGGTCGGCCCCACCGCCCAGCCGCTGCTCGCGAAGATCCTCCGGTGCCCGGAGTCCGATGTGTTCGCCACCCTCTTCGACGCGCATCAGCTCGCCCAGGCGCTGCGCGAGACGGGGCAGCACCAGGACGGCATCGACGACGCCGAGTTGCTGCTGCTGGCGCTGCTGGCCCGGCTGCCGCGGCTCGCCGCCCGGCACGGTCTGGAGTCCCGCGACTGGGGCGGTTTCGTCGAGGGGCGGGCCTGGCTGACCCCGTCCGCACTGGACCGGCTCACCGAGCTCGCCCGGCGGCGCGGATGGTCCGCCGACGCCGCGCCGACCCAGATCCTCGCGGGCGTACTGGAAGGCGTCGGCGGGCGGCCGGACGCGGACGGTTCGGCGCAGTTCGACGCACTGGCGCTGATCGAGCTGCGCCGGCGGATCGGCCTGCTCAGCGAGCAGTTGCGCGGGGACGCGCTGGAACACGCCGAGGAGGCCGCGCGGCTGGCGCCCGATCTCACCAGCGTCAGCCGGCTGCCCGCCTGGCTGGAGCTGTACGAGCACCATGCGGTGGCCGTGGGCATGCGGCGGCTGTTCACCGGCTCCGTGACGGTCGCCGAGCAGTTCGAGGGCCTGCACAGCCAGCCGCCCCCGGAGACGGGCAGGCCGAAGCCGGACGAGCATCTGGAGGTGATCAACGAGGTCCGCTACGGCTTCCTGAAGCGGCGGATGTCGTTCGACATCGCCTGCGAGGTGGAGGGGGCGTCGCACCCCCTGGTCGTGCTGCGCTGCCGTGGGGTGCTGCCGGAGCACTACCCCGCCCTGCGCGACACGGTCCGCCGGCTGCGCGGCAGTGACCTCTCGACGCAGGGCGACAGCCTGGGCGAGCGGCTGCTCCGCACGGCGGTGCCGCAACGCCTGGGCCTGCCGGGCCGGCTGCGGTCCGCGTTGCAGCACCACGGCGCCGAGGCGGTGCAGTGCGTGGTGCTGACCGGGATCCGCCAGCCGGTCGCCGTGCCCGCGCCATGGCGCGATCATCTGGGCACGTCGCTGCCGTACGCGGCGCCGCCCGGCGGGGACACCACTTTCGCCGCGACGCCGGAGGTGACCCGTGCGCTGCGGGAGAGCGTGCCCCGCACACGGCGGGTCGTGGAGGTGGAGTGAGCCGGTCAGGGGCGGATTGACACCCTCCGCAACTATGCTGTCACCACGAGGAGTTGAGCACCGGCGCGGCGCCGTTGCGGCGGCGCGCGCACGCCGTCGTGCACACCCCTCGCCACCCACTGTGTGACATCCGATCCGCCGGGAGGGCCGGTGCCCACGACGAGCAACCCTGCGATCCGTAACCTGCTGACGCTGGACGGTGCGGTGGCGCCGGCCGGCCCGAGCCCGAGCGGCGGTGCGGTCAGGGCCGCGGCCACGGACCGTCCGATCACCCTCGACGACATCGTCATCAAGACCCTGGCCGTCTTCGGCGTCCTCACGGCGAGCGCCTTCCTCACCGTCTATCTGGAGCTCGGGTTCCTCGCCCTGCCCGCGCTCCTGGCCGGACTGGGCCTCGGGATCTTCCTGGCCCTGAAGCCCCGGCCCAGCGCCGCACTGGCCCTCCTCTACGCGACGGCTCAAGGGGTGGTGCTCGGCGAGGCGACGCAGTTCTTCGACACGCTGTACCCGGGCGTCGGCACCCGGGCCGTCATCGGTACCGGCTGCATCTTCGCCGGCATGCTGGCGGCGTATCACACACGGGTGGTGCGGGTCAGCGCGAAGGCGACCCGCTGGGCGGTCGGTACGGCGTGCGGGCTGCTGGTGCTGTTCCTGGCGGATCTGGTGGCGTCGTGGGTGTTCGGCGCGGACCTCGGCCTGCGGGACGGCGGCGGCCTGGCGATCGCCGTGAGCGTGGTGGCGATCGCCGCCGCGTCCTACTTCCTGCTGCTGGAGTTCGAGGCCGCCGACCGCTTTCTGCGGTCCGGCGCCTCGCACCGCTGGGCCTGGTACGTGGCCTTCGGGCTGACGATGACCCTGGTGTGGCTCTACTTGGAGATCCTGCGGCTGCTGTCGTACCTGCGGTGGTGGTGAGGGCCGGTCCGACCACCGCTCCCCGGCTCCCCTCCCCCGCGGAAATTCCCGTCGCGGACGGCCGCCCGGCCTGCGTAGGGTGCGCGGGTCGACGGAGTGCGAGAGGGGCTGGCCGGCGGATGCTGATCTTCGATGCGGATGACACGTTGTGGGAGAACAACGTGGTCTTCGAGCGGGTCATCGACGAGTTCCTGGAGTGGATGACCCCGCCGGGAGATGACCGGTCCGGGGTGCGGGCCGTGCTCGACGGGATCGAAGCGGCGAACGCGGTGACCCTCGGGTACGGCAGCAAGGTGTTTCTGCACAGCCTCGGGGAGTGCGTGGCGCGGCTGCGGGGGCGGGCCGCGACGGCCGAGGAGTCGGCGCGGATCTCCGGGTGGGCGGCGGCCTTCGACGGGGGCACGGTGGAGCTGATGCCCGGGGTGGCCGAGACCCTGGCCGAGCTGGCCCGGCGGCACGATCTGCTGCTGCTGACCAAGGGCGACACCGAGGAGCAGCAGCGGAAGGTGACGGCCTCCGGGCTGGCCCGGTACTTCCGGGGCGTCCACATCGTGGCGGAGAAGAACACCGCCACCTACGAGGACCTCACCCGCGCCTACGACCTGGTGCCGGCCTCGGCATGGATGATCGGGAACTCCCCCAAGTCGGACATCCTGCCGGCCCGTTCGGCCGGCCTGAACGCGGTGTTCATCCCGCACGACCACACCTGGGTCCTGGAGCACAGCGAGCTCGACCCCGACGACAAGAAGGTACTGCGACTGTCGGCGTTCGGTGAGTTGCTGCGGCACTTCTGAGAGGGGTGAGGGAGATGACAGCCAGGGGGCCCAAGGTGTCCTGTGTCTTCGTGTGCCATGACGGCGCGGGGCGGGTGCTGTTGGCGCGGCGGAGTGCGGGGGCCAGGGACGAGCCGGGGACCTGGGACTGCGGTGCGGGGGCGCTGGAGTTCGGTGAGTCCTTCGAGACCGCCGTGGCACGGGAGGTGCACGAGGAGTACGGCGTGCGCCCGCTCGGTATCGAGCAGATCGGGGTGCGCAATGTGCTGCGCGGCGATCCGGTCGACTCGCACTGGGTCGCGGTGGTCTTCGCCGTACGGGTGGAGCCGGACGAGGTGAAGATCGGCGAGCCGCACAAGTTCGATGCGCTCGCGTGGTTCGCTCCCCATGAGCTGCCGGTGCCGCTGCACTCGCAGTGCGGGGAGACGCTGGAGCTGTACGGCGCGGGTGCCCGGGTGCGGCAGTCCGGCGCTCCGCAGGGCTGAACCGCTGCCGGTGGTGGGGCGGGGGCGTGTCCCCCGCCCCACCGGTCTACAGCGGTGCGATGTCGGTCAGTTCACCGTCCTCCAGCGCCATCCACCGGGTGATGCCGATGTCCCGGAGGAATGCCAGGTCGTGGCTGACGACGAGGAGCGCGCCCTCGTAGGACTCCAGGGCCGTGACGAGCCGGCGGACCGACGCGATGTCGAGGTTGTTCGTCGGTTCGTCGAGCATCAGCAGCTGCGGGGCCGGCTCGGCCAGCATCAGCGCGGCGAGCGAGGCGCGGAAGCGTTCACCGCCGGAGAGCGTGCCGGCCTGCTGGTCGGCTCGGGCGCCCTTGAACAGGAAGCGGGCGAGCCGGGCCCGGATGCGGTTGTTGGTGGCGTCCGGGGCGAAGCGGGCGACGTTCTCGACCACGGTCAGCGCGGGGTCGAGCACCTCCAGCCGCTGCGGCAGGAAGCGGTAGGGGACATGGGTCCGCGCCGTGCCGTCCTGCGGTGGGATCTCACCGGCGACGGTCCGCAGCAGGGTGGTCTTGCCGGAGCCGTTGCGGCCGGTCAGCGCGATCCGTTCGGGGCCGCGCACCTCCAGGTCGGCACGGGCGCCGTAGCGGGCCCGAAGGGCGTGCAGGGTGAGGACGGTCCGGCCCGGCGGTACGGCGGTGTGCGGCAGGTCGATGCGGATCTCGTCGTCGTCCCGGACCGCTTCGACCGCCTCGTCGAGGCGCTCCCTGGCCTCCTTGAGGCGTTCGGTGTGCATGATGCGGTGCTTTCCCGCCGATACCTGGGCCTCCCTCTTGCGCTCGTTCATGACGATCTTCGGCTCGCGCTTGGTGGCGTTCATCTTGTTGCCGTAGCGGACCCGGCGGGCCAACTTGGTGTGTGCGTCCGCCAGTTCGCGCTTCTGGCGCTGTACGTCGGCCTCGGCGGCCCGCACCATCCGCTCGGCCGCCTCCTGTTCGACGGCCAGGGCGTGTTCGTAGGCGCTGAAGTTGCCGCCGCACCAGTGGATCTCTCCGTCGCGTAGGTCGGCGATCCGGTCGACGAGTTCGAGGAGTTCACGGTCGTGGCTGACCACGACGAGAACGCCGCTCCAGCCGGAGACCGCGGTGTACAGCCGCTGCCGGGCCGCCCGGTCGAGGTTGTTGGTGGGCTCGTCGAGCAGCAGGACGTCCGGCCGGCGCAGCAGCAGGGCCGCCAGCCGCAGCAGAACGGACTCGCCCCCGGACACCTCGCCGATGGTGCGGTCGAGCGCGAGGCCGGGCAGTCCGAGCTGGTCGAGGGTGGCGCGGGCGCGCTCCTCGACGTCCCAGTCGTCGCCGATGACGGTGAAGTGCTCCTCGCGCGCGTCGCCGCCCTCGATGGCGTGCAGGGCGGCGCGCGCCGCGGCGATGCCGAGCGCCTCGTCCACCCGCAGCTCGGTGTCGAGCGGGGCGTGCTGGGGGAGGTAGCCGACCTCGCCGGCGACCTTGATGCTTCCCGCCGTCGGGGTCAGTTCGCCCGCGATGAGCTTCAACAGGGTGGACTTTCCGGCCCCGTTGAGACCGATGAGGCCCGTACGGCCGGGGCCGACGGTCAGCGGGAAGTCCTCCAGGACGGGGCTGCCGTCGGGCCAGGTGAAGCCGAGGCCGGTGCAGACGATGGCCGCGGAGGATGCGGAGGTGGGTGACTTTGACAAGGGGTCTCCTGGGCGCGGTGGGAGTGCGGGGAATGCGCTGGGAGACACCGCGTCGCCGGAACGCGGGGTGCGTCGGGTACGCCGTACGTACGCCGAGGTCACGGACGGGCCGCGCGAGGCATGATTCGCCGCTCCGGATACCGGAAGCGCAGAACGAATCACCGTCGCGGGCGCGGTGTCTCAGGACCTCAGACGAGCAACGGCCTTCTCCGATCGGCGGCAATGGGACCGAGAACGACGATACGGGGGACGCCGCCGAAACGCAAACGCTATTTTCGTTGCGTTTGCGTTTTCGGCCGTGCGGTGGGTGCGGCGCCCCCGGTTCCTACTCCCCCGCCCCGTCGCGCGGGCGCAGGCGGACGCGGGCCGGGCCGGTCGCCTGGAGGGTGATGCCGGCGGCGACCGGCACCTCCTGGTCCACGGCGTCGAGTTCGTATGCACGGAGCACCATGGCCAGCGCCAGTACGGACTCCAGCATCGAGAAGTGCTGCCCGATGCAGGCCCGCGGACCGCCGCCGAACGGGAACCACGCGTAGCGGTGCCGCCCGGCCTCCCGCTCGGGTGCGAAGCGCTGCGGATCGAAGCGTTCCGGGTCCTCCCACAGATCCGGGTTGCGGTGGGTGACCCAGGGCGCGACGACCACATCGGCGCCGGCCGGGATACGGAATCCGCCGATCTCCGTGGCCTCCACGGCCCGCCGGCTGACGACCGGTGCCGCCGGATACAGGCGCATCGACTCCTTGAGCGCCTGCGTCAGATACGGCAGACGGTCCAGATCCGCGGCCGTGGGCGTGCGGTCCCCCAGCACCCGGTCGATCTCCTCGCGGACCCTCGTCTGCTCCTCGGGGTGCCGGGCGAGGAGGTGGAGGGTGAAGGCCAGGGAGGTCGCGGTGGTCTCGTGCCCCGCCAGCAGGAAGATCAGGACCTGTTCGCGGACCTCGGTCGCGTCGAGCGAACCGTCCTCGTCGTTGCCGGCCGCGGCCAGCAGGGAGAGCAGGTCGTCGCCCTCGTCCGCCGCCTCTCCCGCCGTGCTGCCTGCCGCCCGCCGGTCCGCGATGATGCGGTCGCACAGCGCGTTCAGCTCGTCGGTGGCGGCGCGGGCGCGCCGGTTGCCGGGGGTGGGCCAGTCCCGCGGGACCTTCACGGGCACATAGGCACGCCGCACGACATAGGCGTTGATGACCGGGGCGCACCGGTGGAAGGCGTCCTCCGCCGCCCCCGCGTCGAGGCCGAACAGGATCCGGGCGACGGTGCGCAGCGCCAGCCGGTTCATTTCGGGGATCAGGTCGACGGTGTGCGCGTCCGCGGTCCGCCAGCGGTCGACGAGGGTGTCGGCCTCGGTCGTCACGGCCGCCGCATAACTGTCGACGCGGCGCTTGGTGAACAGCGGCTGCACCAGCCGCCGCTGCCTGAGGTAGTCGGTGTCCTGGCTGGTGAGCAGGCCGTTGCCGAAGGCCTGCCGGACCTCCTCGTAGAGCGGGTGGTCCTTACGGAAGTTGGTGGCCTGGGAGGCGAGGATCTGCTGCACGCCCTCGGGCGCGAAGACGGCGTGGAACACACTGCGCAGACCGGGCGGGCCGGCCTCCAGACGGACCACATCGCCGTGCGCACGCCGGGCGTTCAGGAACGTGCCGAGGGAGTCGCGCCGGAGGTCGAGCATCGAGCCGACCACGGGCAGACCGGCCGGGCCGGGTATCGCGCTCTTCGCCGCGGAACCGGGGTGGGAGGAGTGGGAGGGGGACTCGGTCATGGGCATGCCGGATGTCTATCCCGCGGGCCGCGGTTCCTACCCCCGTATGCCGGGTCGCTCTCCCGCACCTCTCACGGGGATCTCCCGCAGATCCGGATCCGCCCGCCCGGCGTCGTGCCCCGGCTCGCCCTCCCTCGGCGTGCGCGGCTGCCCTCCCCGGCCTCGCACCCGGCTCCCCTCCCGGCGTCGTGCCCGCATTCGGTCCCCGTAGCATGAACCGGATGATCGACAAGCCTGCCAAACGGGCAGCCACCGCGACCCCGTGCCGGGTCACCGTATGCCGCGGCTGCTGCTGCGGTGATGCGGCCAAGATCCCGGGCGTCGACCACGCCGGGCAGATACCGAAGTTGCGCGCGGCGCTCGACGGCGCGGCCCCGGTGCGGGCCTCGGAGTGTCTGGACGTCTGTGACCAGGCGAATGTGGTCGTGGTCCAGCCGTCGCCCGCGGGCCGGGCGGCCGGCGGGCGTCCCGTCTGGCTGGGGCTGGTCAACGACGACGAGGCGCTGGCGGACATCGCCGCCTGGATCCGCGCCGGAGGCCCCGGCCTCGCCGAACCCCCGGGCGTGCTCGACCTGTACGCGATCACGGTGTCGCGGCGGGTACGGGAGGGGCTGGAGAGCTGAGGCACCACGCCCCGGCCGCGCCCCCGCCCGCCCCTGCCGCACCCCGGCCGGGTCCGGTCCGGCCAGGCCCCCCGTCGTCACCTCCGAAGGACACCGCCCCCGGTTACCGGATTCTTACGACAGCGGACCGGGCCGCCCGCCACCGCGCGTCCTGGTGTTGGCTGGGACCATGACCTCCCTCCCCGGAATGGCACGCTGATCCCGTGCACCACGCCACACCGCCATCCGCGCCCCCGCCCGCCCCGCTCAACGGGCCGCCGCGCCGCGTCCTGGTCGTCGAGGACGATCCGACCGTCGCCGAGGTCGTCACCGGCTATCTCTCCCGCGCCGGCTACACCACCCAGCACGCCGCCGACGGCTTCGCCGCCCTCGACCGGGCCGCGGAGTTCCGTCCGCATCTCGTCGTGCTCGATCTGATGCTGCCGGGCATCGACGGCCTGGAGGTGTGCCGCCGGCTGCGCCGCGCCGGCAACGGCCCCGCGGTCCCGGTGGTGATGCTGACGGCCCGCGGCGAGGAGGCGGACCGCATCCTCGGCCTGGAGCTGGGCGCGGACGACTATGTGACCAAGCCGTTCAGCCCGCGGGAGCTGGTGCTGCGGATCGGCTCGGTGCTGCGCCGGGCGGAGGCCGCGCCGCCGGCCGCCGCGCCCTCCTCCGTACTGCGGGCCGGGGAGCTCAGCGCCGACCCCGGCGGCCGGCGCGCCGACCGGGGCGGACGGGAACTCTCCCTCACCGCCCGCGAGTTCGACCTGCTGGTCTTTCTGATGCGCCACCCCGGACAGGTCTTCTCCCGGGAGGAGTTGCTGCACCGGGTCTGGGGCTGGGAATTCGGCGATCTGTCCACGGTGACCGTGCATGTGCGGCGGCTGCGCGAGAAGATCGAGGAGGATCCGGCCGCGCCACGGCTGGTGACGACGGTCTGGGGCGCGGGCTACCGCTTCGACCCCCTGGGCGACGAGGAGCCGCCGGACGCCGGGCCCCTGCCGGGAGGTGAGCTTCGGCCATGACGGACTTCCTGGTCATCGTGGCGCTGGCGGCGCTCGGTGCGGCGCTGGCGGGACTGCTCGCCGCGCCCGCGGTACGGGCCCTGCGGCGGCGCTCGGTCGCCCTGTCGCTGTTCGCGGTGGCGGCGCTGGCGGTGGCCGCGATGGCGGCGGGGACCGTGGCGGTCGCCCAGGCGATGTTCCTGTCCGGGCACGACCTGGGCGTGGTGATGGCCGTGGTGGCCGTCTCCGGGGTGGTGTCGCTGGCGGCCGCGCTGCTCTTCGGGCGGCGGATCGCGGCGGGCAGCCGGGAGCTGGCGCGCTCGGCCCGTACGGTCGGCAGCGAGGGCGGCTTCGTGGCGCCCGCCGAGCCGCCCACCGCCGAACTGGCCGCACTGTCCCGGGCGTTGGAGGAGACCAGCGGACGGCTCGCCGCGGCACGGGAGCGGGAGCGGGCGCTGGATGCCTCCCGCCGCGATCTGATCGCCGGGATCTCGCACGATCTGCGCACCCCGCTCGCCGGGCTGCGGGCGATGGCCGAGGCGCTGGAGGACGGGGTCGCCGAGGACACCGCGCGCTACCACGCCCGGATGCGGATCGAGGTGGACCGGCTGGCCGCGATGGTCGACGACCTCTTCGAACTGTCCCGTATCCAGGCCGGGGCGCTGGCCCTGACGCTGTCACGGGTGTCGGTGTACGACCTGGTGGACGATGCGCTCGCGGGCGCCAGGCCGCTGGCGCGGGTGAGCGGAGTGCGGCTGGTGGACGGCGGGGTGGTACCGCTGCCGGTGCGGGTGGACGCCCAGCAGATCACCCGCGTACTGGGCAATCTGCTGGTCAACGCGATCCGTGCGACACCGTCCGACGGCACGGTCGCGGTCAGCGCCCGGCACGAGGCGGGCCGGGTGGTGCTCGCGGTCGAGGACGGATGCGGCGGCATCCCGCCGGAGGATCTCGCACGGGTCTTCGACACCGGCTGGCGCGGCGGTGCGGCACGCACCCCGCGCGCGGACGGCAAGGGCGGCGCCGGGCTGGGCCTGGCGATCGTCCGCGGCATCGTGGAGGCCCATGAGGGCCGCGCGACGGTACGCAACACCGCCTCCGGCTGCCGCTTCGAGGTCGAACTGCCGTCGGCGGAACAGCAGGTGGAGCCGCAGACCGAGCAGCGGACGGGCCCGCCGGCGGAGCGGCAGACGGAGCCACGGCCGGAGCGGCGGACCGGCTCTCAGGCGGAGCCGCCGCCGGCCTGAACGTACGGACCCGCGGGCGGAGCCGCCGCCGGCCTGAACGAACAGACCCGCAGGCGGAGCCACCGACTTGAGTGTACGGGCGCCCGGGGTGCCTCAGCGCCGTGCCGGCGCGCCGTCGCGCCCCTCCTCCGTACCGGGGCCCGGCCCGTCGCCCTGCTCGGAGTCCGGGCCGTCACGCCGCTCGGGATCCGGGCCGCCCTCGCCGGGCTCCCGCTGCTCCTCCCCCGCAGGGCGCGTCGGCAGGTCGCGGACGGACCCCACCGGCGAGAAGAGCAGGATCAGGGCGGCGAGCGGCACACCGGCGGTCATGATCCACATTGCCGGGCGGAGGCCGAGGGTGGAGCCGAGGGCACCGCCGAGCAGCGCGCCCAGGGGCAGCGTGCCGTAGTTGACGAAGGAGCTGCTGGCGATCACCCGGCCGAGCAGGGCCGGCGGGCAGTAGCGCTGCTGAAAGCTCGCCTTGAGGATGTTTCCGGCCACCGCCCCGGCGGAGACACCGAAGCTGCCCGCGACATAGAGCAGTGCCCCGGCGCCGTGGGCCGCGAGCGGGATGAGCAACGCGGCTCCGGGCAGGCCCAGTTCGCACAGCAGCATGGCACGGGCCGTGCCGAACCGGTCGGCGGCCCGTCGTGCCAGGAAAGCGCCCGCGATTCCGCCCGTACTGGCCAGCGCCAGCACCCCGCCGACCGTGCCGGGGGACAGACCGACCTCGCGGACCAGGAAGACCGCCGCCATCGACTGGTAGCCCATGAGCGCGAGGTTGGAGGCCGCGCCGAAGAGCGTCAGCGTACGGAACCACTTGTCGCCGGCCACCAGGCGCAGTCCCTCGGCGACCTCCGCGGTCAGTGCCCGCGGCGCGTCCCGGGGAGCCGGGCGCGGTTCGCGGTGCCGGATGCCGAGCAGGCACAGCAGGGCGATGAGGAAGGTGGCCGCGTGGGCGAACAACCCGTTGACCGCGCCCGCCAGTTGGGCGATGAGGCCGCCGGCCCCCTGTCCCGCGATCTGCGCCGCGGAGGCGCTGCCGTGCAGCTTGGCGTTGCCCTCGGGCTGGTCGGCCGGTGCGAGCAGGGCGGGGAGGTAGGCGCTGTAGGCGGTCTGGAAGACCACCGCTGCCGCACCGGTCAGCAGGGCCACGGTGATCAGCAGGCCGAGGCTGAGCCCGCCGTACCGGGCGAGGACAGGTACGGCGGCGAACAGCACCAGCGAGAGTCCGGCGGCGCCCAGCATCAGGGGGCGGCGGCGCAGCCGGTCCACCCAGACGCCCACCGGGAGGCCGATGAGCAGCCAGGGCAGCCAGGTACAGGCACTGAGCAGCCCGACCGCGAAGGTGGGGGCATGGAGGGTGGACACCGCCACCAGGGGCATCGCCACATTGCTGACCGCCGTCCCGAACTTCCCCGCCGTCTCGCCGCACCACAACAGCCGGAAGTCACGATGGCGGCGCAGCAGCCCGGGGCTCCGCCCGGTCATGCGCCGGTGTCTGATGTGGCGCCGGTGCCCGATGTGGCGCCACTACGCAGAAGGAGTTGGCTGACGTCTCCGGAGTGCGCCACCTCCACCTCCGTGGCCGCGTCGTCGTCGAAGCGGAGGGTGAAGTGCGGTCCGGCGTCGATGAGCAGCTGGAGGTCTTCCTTCGCGTCGCGGTCAAGAGGGGGCGACGCGGTGGCGTTCCAGGTGCCGTTGCCGGCCGCCGGGACGATCCTGACGGGTATGCGTGCCGGACAAGTGGAGCGGTTGGCCCACCACTCCAGGTGTGCCGTGCCCTCGTAGCGGTCCATTCCCCGAGAGTATGCGGCGTGGCGGCAGATCTGCGGCCGAGTGTCCCGTGAAACAGCTCCCGGACGCGGCAACTGCCGTACCCGGACCGCCTTCAGGCAACCTCCTTGCCCTCGCCCCCACGTCCGTCCTCGTCGCCGTCGTCCCCGCCATGCACCCCGTCCACGGCGTCCGCCCCGTCCGCCCCGTCCGCCCCGTCCGCCCACAACGGATGCTCGCGCCGGGCCCATTGGGCGTCGACGGAGCCGGTGCGCAGGCCGCGGCGGGACTCGGGATCGCCGAACGCCTTCCAGACATGGCCGGCGATCACGATGACCACGGCGAGCGCGAGCCAGTCGTGGACGAAGGTCGCGCCGGTGCGCCAGACCACGGGCACCAGGGTCCCCCCTGCCCGGGTGAGGCCGAGCGCCTGGGGCAGGGTGGACCACATCAGCAGGCCGGTGCCGAGCATCACGAGGACGGCGCCGGCGATCCAGGCCGCGTAGAGCTTCTGTCCGGCGTTGAACTTTCCGGCCCGGCGGCCCCCTCGGCGGCGCAGTGCGGCGCGCAGCCACTGGCGGTCGTGCGGGCCGTAACGGTTGAGGCGGGTGAGGTCGGCGCGCAGGGCGCGGGAGCCGAGGCCCAGCAGCAGGGGGACGGGCAGCAGGATGCCGGACCACTCGTGCACGGTGGCCACCAGGGCGCGGCGGCCGACCAGTTCGGCGAGGAAGGGCAGATAGAGGCAGCCCGCGGTGAGGACACAGACGGCCATCAAGGTGGCGGTGGCGCGGTGCACCTGGTGTTCGGTGGCAGTGAAGCGCCGGAGGCGGGGGCGCGCGGTGGCGGGCCCGGACGGGCTCTCAGGTGGTCGGGGCATCGTCGCGTCCGTTCGACCGGCCGACCCAGGCGTCGATGTCATATCCGCGGTTCTCCCAGTATCCGGGCTGCACATGGTCGGTGACGGTGATCCCGGAGAGCCACTTCGCCGACTTGTAGAAGTACATGGGCGCGGCGTAGAGGCGCACCGGACCGCCGTGTGCATGGCTGAGCGGTTTGTCCTGCATCCGCAGGGCGACCAGGACGTCGTCGCGGCGGGCCTGTTCCAGGGTGAGGGACTCGCTGTAGGCGCCGTCGAAGCAGGTGAAGCGGACGGCCTTGGCCTCGGGGCGGACACCCGCGGCGTCGAGGAGCTCGGCGAGGCGTACGCCCTCGAAGGGGGTGCCGGGCACCCGCCAGCCGGTGACGCACTGGACATCGCGGACGAGCCGGGTCTGCGGCAGCTGCCGCAGGTCCGCGAGGCGGTAGCTGGTGCGGTGACGGACCAGGCCGTCGATGGTGAGGCGGTAGGTGCGTGCGGTCTTCTCCGGTACGGAGCCGGTCACCGAGTAGTAGCGGAAGCCGCCGCCGCCCGGGAGCAGACCGGACAGGCCGGTGGGATCCTTCTGCGCGGCGGCACCGAGGGTGTCGTCGTAGGCGCTCTGGAGGAAGGGGGCCGCGGCGACGCCGGCGGCCCCCGCGGCGAGCATGCCGAGCACCACACGACGGCCCACGGGGGTGCCCCGCCCGTCCTCGCCGCCGCCCGCCGTGCGGGCAGGATTCACGTCCTTGGTCACGCTTCGATTCGAGCACCCGGCGGGCCCCGGGGCCAGCGTCCGGGCCCCGGCGTCAGACTTTCGTCATCAGCGCCGCGGGGTCACGGGGCGGCGTCCCCGGCCCGGCGCAGGGCCGTGGCCCGTGCGGCCCGGAAGGCGCCTTCGGCGTCGCGGCCCGGGTACGACCACGGTGCGCGCGTGGGGTACGGGCCGATGCGCCCGAAGAGTGCGGCAGCCTCGGCCATCCTCCCTTGGTGGAACGTGGCATGGGCCAGGAAGTTGAGATCGATCTTCCGGCGCGGATGCTCCTCGCCCTCCCATTCCAGCCACCAGTCGACGGCGCCCTGGAGGACCTGCCGGGCGCGCCGGGTGGACCAGGGGCCCCAGTCCGCGGGGTCGGGGGGTGCCAGTCCCGCGGCGGCCAGGACGCGGTAGCGCTCGGTGTGCGCCACGACGGGGAGGAGCGCGAGCGGGGAGTCGGCGGGGGCGCGTGCCGCGGCGCGGGCCGCGAAGGCGTGGGCCGGGTGCCGCGGGTCGTCGGTGGCACCGGGCCACTGTTCGGCCAGGGAGGCCGTCATGAGGTGGTGTGCGTGGTGGTGGTCGCGGTGGCGGGCGCGTACCTGGTGGAAGGCGTGTTCCCGGGCGTCCGGGGTGCCGGTGCGGCGGGCGAGGATCAGCGCGCCGAGCCAGGGGGTGGGGTCGTCGGGCAGCATCCGGGCGGCGGTGGCACAGGCCTTGGCGGCGGCCTCGGCACTGCTCTCGCCGCGCAGGGCGAGATGGACGGTGGCGAGGGCGAGGAGGGTGGCCGCGTCGCCGCTGTCCGGTTCGGCGAGCTGCCAGTCGCCGGCCCAGGCGGCGCTGCCGGGTCCGGTGGCCAGGACGGTTAATCGGTGGCCGCGCAGATCCCAGTCCTCGCCGGTCGCGGCGAGCAGGGTGCGCACCCTGGCCCATTGGCCGAGCGCCAACGCCTCGGCGGCGATGGCCAGTTGGGTGTCGTCCAGGGCCGGGGCGAGCACCGGGGCACCCGGGCAGCGGGTGCGTCCGAGGGACGGCGGCGGTGGCGCAGGAGAAATCGAAATCACGGGTCAGGGGCTCCATGGCGCGCCGCACCGGCCGTCTCACCGCACCGAGTCGTCCTCGGTGGGAGGGGGTCGGATCCGCGCACGCCTCTACAGAGGGTGATGGCTTGGTCCGCACCAGTCATCACCCACAGCAAAGCGGTACGCAGAGCTCCGCGTCAAGAAGAGAAAGGGAATGGCCGGATCCGCCCGCCTCGGCCAGTGTCAGGACACCGGCCTCGCCGCCGCCCCGCCCGGCCAGCGTCAGGACACCGACCGCGCCGCCGCCCGCCCCGCCATCCGTCCGGAGAACAGGCAGCCGCCGAGGAAGGTGCCCTCCAGCGAGCGATAGCCGTGCACCCCGCCACCGCCGAACCCGGCCGCCTCGCCCGCCGCATACACACCGGGCAGCGGCTCGCCGCCCTCGGTCAGCACCCGCGAGGAGAGGTCGGTCTCCAGACCGCCGAGCGTCTTGCGGGTGAGGATGTTCAGCCGTACGGCGACCAGCGGGCCGGCCTTGGGGTCGAGCAGCCGGTGCGGGGCGGCGGTGCGGATCAGACGGTCGCCGAGGTATTTCCGGGCCCCGCGCATCGCGGTCACCTGGAGGTCCTTGGTGAAGGAGTGCGCGATCTCCCGGTCCCGCGCCACGATCTCGCCGCGCAGCGCCTCCTCCGATATCAGCGTCTCCTGGGTCACCTCGTTCATCCGCCGCACCAGATCGGTCAGCGAACGCTCGACGATGAAGTCCGCGCCGTGGTCCATGAACGCCTGCACCGGGCCCGGCGCGCCGGCCCTGGCCCGGCCCAGCACCCCGCGGATGCTCTTGCCGGTCAGATCGGGGTTCTGCTCCGAGCCGGAGAGGGTGAACTCCTTCTCGATGATCTTCTGGGTGAGCACGAACCAGGTGTGGTCATGCCCGGTCCGCATGATGTGTTCCAGCGTGCCGAGGGTGTCGAAGCCGGGGAACAGCGGGACCGGCAGCCGCTTGCCGCGGGCGTCCAGCCACAGCGGGGACGGTCCGGACAGGATCCGGATGCCGTGCAGCGGCCAGATGGGGTTCCAGTTGTCGATGCCCTCCGTGTAGTGCCACATCCGGTCCCGGTTGATGATCCGGCCGCCGGCCGCCTCGGCGATGCCCAGCATCTTGCCGTCCACATGCGCGGGGACCCCGGACAGCATCCGCCGCGGGGGCTTGCCGAGCCGCTCGGGCCAGTTGGCGCGTACCAGTGCGTGATTGCCGCCGATCCCGCCCGAGGTGACGATCACCGCCTGGGCCTTGAGCTCGAAGGCGCCCGCCACCTCACGGCTGCTGGCACTGCCGCGCTCGGCGTCCGAGGGCTCCAGGATCTCGCCGCTGACGGTGTCCACGCTGCCCGCGGTGCGCGAGAGCCCGGTCACCCGGTGACGGAAGCGCAGCTCGACCAGGCCCCGGGCGGCCCCGGCCCGCACCCGGCGCTCGAACGGGGCGACCAGACCGGGCCCGGTGCCCCAGGTGATGTGGAAGCGGGGCACGGAGTTGCCGTGCCCCGTCGCGTCATAGCCGCCGCGCTCGGCCCAGCCGACGACGGGGAAGAGCCGGACGCCCTGCCGGTGCAGCCAGGAGCGCTTCTCGCCGGCCGCGAAGTCGACGTAGGCCTCCGCCCATTTGCGCGGCCAGTGGTCCTCCGGCCGGTCAAAACCGGCCGTGCCCAGCCAGTCCTGCCAGGCCAGCTCGTGGCTGTCGCGGATCCGCAGCCGGCGCTGCTCGGGAGAATTCACCAGGAAGAGGCCGCCGAAGGACCAGTGGGCCTGCCCGCCGAGGGACTGTTCCGGCTCCTGATCGAGGAGGATCACCTTCCGTCCGGCGTCCACCAGCTCCGCGGTGGCCGCCAGGCCCGCGAGCCCCGCTCCGATCACGATCACATCAGCGTCGTACGCCATGTCAGCTTCTCCTCAACGGGGCACACCGGGCGCCCCGGCCGCCGTGGTGGAACGATCCTCAGCGCACCCGACTGCCGCGTCAACCATGTCGTTACCGGGCGGTACACCGGGGCGCGCGGGAGAATGGTGGGTGACGAGGGCCACCCCACGCCCGCTGCCGGATGACTATCCTCAGGCGCAATCCCCCCACCCCGCGCGATACGAGGTGTGACGTGACGGTGATACTGCTCGCCCTGGGAGCGGCGTGCTGTCTCGGACTCGGTTTCGTGTTCCAGCAGGCCGCGGCGCAGCGCGCTCCGATGAAGGACTTCCTGTCCGTACGGCTGCTGCTGGACCTGGTGCGGATGCCGCTGTGGCTGGCCGGTATCGGTCTGATGGTGGTCGGGATGGCGCTCGGCGCGGTGGCGCTGGGCATGGGCGACATCACTCTCGTGGAGCCACTGCTGGCGACCAATCTGCTGTTCGCGATGGCCCTGTCGCGGCGGCTGACCCGGCAGCGGCTCGGCCGCAGCGGCTGGGCCGGACTGTGGCTGCTGGCGGGCGGGGTGACGGCCTTCATCGTGGCCGGGCGTCCCCAGGGCGGGGAGCGCAGCCCCGATCATCTGTGGCAGTGGCTGATCATGGGCATGGTGCTGGGCACCGCGTTGCTGCTGGCGGCGGTCGCCAAGCGGGAGCGGGTGCATGTGAGCCTGGAGGCCGCGCTGCTGGGCATCGCGGCGGGGCTGATCTACGGGCTCCAGGACGCGCTGACCCGGATCAGCGGGGAGCATTTCAGCCAGGGCGGCTGGTCGGCCCTGCTCACCAGCTGGCAGCCGTACGCCATCGTCGTGCTCGGTGTGCTGGCGCTGGTGTTCGTGCAGAGCGCCTTCGAGTCGGCGCCGCTGCGGCTCTCGCTGCCCGCGCTGACCGCCGCCCAGCCGCTGGCCGGTATCGCCTGCGGGGTGGGTTTCCTCGGCGACCAGCTCCAGGTGACGGCCGGGGCGCTGGCGTGGGAGGTGATCGGGATCATCGCCGTCGTCGCGGGCATCGTGCTGATCGGCAGCCATCCGGCGATGCCGCCGGGGTCCGGCCGGACGCAGAACGTACGGGAGCTCCAGCCGCACTGAGCGGGCCGCCCGGCCCGGCCGCGCCCTTCCCCCGGTGGCCACATCTTCCCGATGGCCCCACCTTCCCGGTGGGTGCCCCTTCCCGGTGGGTGCCCGCCCGGGCCCGGGTGGTTGCATGGGCCCATGACGGATCAGCAACCGCTCAATGCGGACGAAATCCTCGATGTCGTCGATGAGAACGATCAGGTCGTGGGGCAGGCTCCGCGCGGCGAGGCATATGCCCGCAGGATGCGCACCCGCTGCGCCTTCGTCCTTGCCCGGGACGACCGGGACCGGATCTTCGTCCACCGCCGCACCCCGCAGAAGCTCGTCTTCCCCTCGTACTACGACATGTTCGTCGGTGGGGTCGTGGGCACCGGCGAGACCTATGACCAGGCGGCGCTGCGCGAGGCGGAGGAGGAGCTGGGCGTGCAGGGGCTGGCACCGCCGGAACCGCTGTTCAAGTTCCTCTACGAGACCGCCGAGCACACCTGGTGGTCCGCGGTCTACCAGGTGCGCTGCACCCTGCCGGTCGCCCCGCAGGAGTCGGAGATCGACTGGTCCGCGTTCCTGACGGAGGAGGAGCTGGCCCGGCGGATCGACGAGTGGCCGTGGACGCCGGACGGACTCGCCGCGTACCGGCAGCTGCTCGCCCGCCGGGAGGCGGGGGAGCTCTGATGGGTCCCGGTCACGGGTCGGGCCGGCCGATAGGGTTTCGGCCATGATCCTCACTGAGGCGCTGCGGTCGGCCGGCGCGGCCCTACGGCTGTGGTTCTCGCCCGCGCGGATCCGCGAGGAGGGCACGACCCCCGACTACCGGTTCTCGCTCGCCAATGAGCGCACCTTTCTCGCCTGGCTGCGCACCGGGCTGGCGCTGATCGGCGGCGGGTTCGCGGTGGACCAGTTCCTGCCCCGGCTGCATCAGGGGCTGCGGGTGACCTTCACCGTCGTCCTGCTGGTGGGCGGCGCGCTGTGTGCGCTGCGGGCGGTCAATCACTGGGTGCGCTGCGAACGCGCGATGCGGCGCGGCGGGGATCTGCCGGTCACCCGCTTCCCCACGGCGCTGGCGCTGGGCGTCGGCCTTCTGGCGGTGGCAGTGGTCGTGCTGGTCCTGCTGGGCTGGACGAACTAGCCGATGGCGGACGGAGCGCGGCCGGACGCGGGGCCGCCGCGGCCGGCTCCCGACCGGGACCCCGGGCTACAGCCGGAGCGGACGCGGATGGCGTGGCGGCGTACGACCCTGTCGGCCACGGCGATGGCGGTGCTGGCCGTGCGTCAGCTGCTTGGGAGCGCGGCCCCGGGGCCGGTGGAGGTGGTTCTGGCGGTGCTGATGGGGCTGCTGTGGATCGCGTTCGTGGCGCTCTCGCACCACCGGATGCAGGCGTTGGGCACCGGCCGTCCGCCGGGTCTGCCGCCGCGGACCGCACTGCTGCTGGTCGGCTGCACCCTCGCGCTGGCGCTGTGCGGCGCGGTGCTCCTGGTGCGGCCGGGGCCCTGAGCCGGGGCGCGGCGTCACCGGTGACCGGCGGCGGAGATACCGTGGCGTGACCCTCGCGTTCCCGGAGCGGGCCCCATCCCCGCCTCGGCCGCGGCGGAATGAGGGACCATCGGACGAGGGGACACGACCCGCATGCGCGACTCGGCAGCACGGAACACGCCGGCCCAGGCCTCGGCGGCGCAGACGGCGGCACGGACCTCCGGGCCCGGCGCCACCGGCCCGGACGCCGCGCCACCACCCGGCGCCGCGACGCCCACGGACGCCTCCCGGGTGGACGCCTCGCCCACGGACACCTCGGCAGCCGCCGAGCGCCCCACCCTCCCCGAGCCCTACCTCACCGAACTCGCCGCCGGCGTCCATGCCTTCATCCAGCCGGATGGCGGCTGGTGCCTGAACAACGCGGGCTTCGTCACCGACGGCAACGCCACCCTGGTCGTGGACACCGCCGCCACCGAGCGCCGGGCACGTCTGCTGCGCCGCCGGATCGCCGAGAGCGGCGCGCCGGCCCCCCGGATGGTGGTGAACACCCACCACCACGGCGACCACACCTACGGCAACGGCGTCTTCGCACCCGAGGCGACGGTCATCGGGCACGCCTCCTGCCGCCGTGAGCTGCTGGCCGCCGGGCAGCAGCTGCATGCGGTGTGGCCGCAGGTGGACTACGGCGACATCCGTCTGACGGCGCCGGAGATCACCTACACCGACGAGCTGGCGCTGCACGTCGGCGACATCGAGGTGCGGCTGATCCATCCGGGCGTGGCGCACACCACCGGCGACACCCTCGTCTGGCTGCCCCGGCAGCGCATCGTCTTCGCCGGCGATCTGGTCTTCCACGGCGGCACACCGTTCGTCTTCATGGGGTCGCTGACCGGATCGCTGCGGGCGCTGGAGCTGATGCGCACCCTCGACGCGGTCACCGTCGTCCCGGGCCACGGCCCGGTGACCGGCCCCGAGGTGTACGACGGCATCGAGCGCTATCTGCGGTTCGTCGGCCGGCTGGCGCAGGAGGGGCGGGCGGCCGGCCGTACGCCGCTGGAGGTGGCCCGGGAGGCGGACCTGGGGCCGTTCGCCGAGCTGGCCGAGAGCGAGCGGCTGGTGGCGAATCTGCATCGGGCGTACGCGGAGCTGGCGGGCGTGGCCCCCGGTGCCCCGCTCGACCTCGTGGCCGGATTCGGCGATATGACGGTGATGAACGGCGGGGTGCCGATGGCTTGTCACGCCTGAGCCCGGCCCCTCGTGCCGGAGCCGGCCTGGCGGAAAACCCCCGCGTGACCGACGCCCCACGTCCCGGCACTGGACTCCATACCGACTAGTCGGCATGATCGTGCTGCGACCGATGGACCGTCCACTCCGTACGGAGGAGCACGATGAGCAAGGGCACCCCTCCCCCGCAGGCCCCCGGCCGGGAGGACGCGGAACCTCCCGGCCTCGACCTGGAGCGATTGCGCGAGCATCTGGACCGGGAGCGGCCGGGGCTGGCCGGCGGCCCGCTGCGGGCCCGGCTGATCGAGGGCGGGCGGTCCAACCTCACCTACCGCGTCAGCGACGGCGCCGCGTCCTGGGTCGTCCGCCGGCCGCCGCTCGGCCATGTGCTGGCCACCGCGCACGACATGCGGCGCGAGCACCGCGTCATCAGTGCCCTGCACACCACACCGGTGCCGGTGCCCGAGACGCTGCTGCTGTGCGAGGACGAGTCGGTCATCGGCGCGCCCTTCTATGTGATGGAGCTGGTCGAGGGCGTGCCGTACCGCACGGCCGGCCAGCTGGCCCCGCTCGGGCCCGAGCGCACCCGCTCCGTGGTGCTCTCCCTGGTCGATACGCTCGTGGACCTGCACGCGGTGGACCCGGAAGCGGTCGGACTCGGCGACTTCGGCCGCCCCGAGGGCTTCCTGGAGCGTCAACTGCGGCGCTGGGGAAAGCAGTTGAGCGCCTCCAAGAACCGCGATCTGGCGGGGATCGACGAGCTGCACGAGGCGCTGGGCCGGGCGCTGCCCGCTTCGCCCGCACCGACCGTCGTGCACGGCGACTACCGCCTCGACAACGTCCTGGTCGGCGCCGACGACACGATCAAGGCCGTACTGGACTGGGAGATGTCCACGCTCGGCGATCCGCTGACCGACCTCGGCCTGCTGGTGATGTACAGCTCGGACCTCGGCCTGCCCGAGTCGCCGGTCAGCACCACCAGTGGCGCCCCCGGCCACCCCTCGCCGGCCGAGCTGATCGAGCGCTATGCCGCCCGCTCCGGCCGGGACACCTCCGCCATCGCCTGGTACACGGCGTTCGCCTGGTTCAAGCTCGCCGTGATCCTCGAAGGCATCCACTACCGCTTCACGCTCGGCCAGACCGTCGGCGCCGGGTTCGACCAAATCGGCGAGCTCGTCCCCGTATTCATCGGCCACGGACTCACCACCCTCAAGGAAGGCTGAGACACCCATGGACTTCGCATTCGACGCCCGCACGGAGGAGCTCCGCGAGAAGCTCCTGACGTTCATGGACGAGCACGTCTACCCGGCCGAGCAGACCGCCCATGAGCAGCGGGCCTCGCTCGCCTCGCCGTGGGACACCCCGGCCGTCGTCGGGGAGCTCAAAGCCGAGGCCCGCCGGCAGGGCCTGTGGAACCTCTTCCTCCCCGACGCGGAGCACGGCGCCGGGCTGACCAACCTCCAGTACGCGCCGTTGGCCGAAATCACCGGACGCAGCCCCCAGTTGGCGCCCACCGCGCTGAACTGCGCGGCGCCGGACACCGGCAACATGGAGGTGCTGACGCAGTTCGGCAACGAGGCGCAGAAGAAGCAGTGGCTGGAGCCGCTGCTGGCCGGTGAGATCCGGTCCGCGTTCGCGATGACCGAGCCGGAGGTGGCCTCGTCGGACGCCACCAACATCGAGACGCATATCGCACGGGATGGCGACGACTACGTCATCAACGGGCGCAAGTGGTACATCTCCGGGGCGATGAACCCCCGGTGCCAGATCTTCATCGTGATGGGCAAGACCGACCCGGACGGCACGGACCTCCGCCGCCAGCAGTCGATGATCCTGGTACCGCGCGACACCCCCGGCCTGGAGGTCAAGCGCGCCATGCAGGTGTACGGCTACGAGGACCACTGGCACGGCGGCCACGCCGAGGTGCTCTTCCACGATGTCCGGGTGCCGGCGGCCAACCTGATCGGCGAGGAGGGCGGCGGCTTCGGTATCGCGCAGGCCCGGCTCGGCCCCGGCCGGATCCACCACTGCATGCGGCTGATCGGCATGGCCGAGCGCGCCATCGAGCTGATGTGCCGCCGCGCGGTGACCCGTACGGCCTTCGGCAAGCCGCTGGCCCAGCAGGGCGTGGTGCAGGAGTGGATCGCGGACGCCCGGGTGGCGGTGGAACAGCTGCGGCTGCTGGTGCTCAAGACCGCCTGGCTGATGGACACCGTCGGCAACAAGGGCGCTCACACCGAGATCCAGTCCATCAAGATCGCCACCCCGCGCACGGTCGTGGGCATCCTCGACAAGGCGGTCCAGCTGCACGGCGCGGGCGGCGTCAGCCAGGACTTCCCCCTGGCGGAGCTGTGGGCCGGGGCCCGCACGCTCCAGCTGGCGGACGGACCGGACGAGGTGCACCAACGGTCCCTGGCGCGCCGGGAGTTGAAGCGCCACCTGTAGGGCCTTCCCGGTACGGCGGCCGGACCCGGAACGACGGTCCGCGGACGGCCGCCCGCCGCGGTCGCCGGGCGGCCGTCCAGCGGTCGGAGCGGCCTCCTGCCGGGGTGGGCGCGCCGCTATCCTCGGGGGATGCGTATCGGAGAACTGGCGCGGCGGACCGGTGTGCCGGTTCCGACGATCAAGTACTACACGCGCGAAGGCATGTTGCCCGCGGGTGAGCGCACCGGTCCGAACCAGGTTCATTATGCGGAGTCGCACATCCGGCGACTGAAGCTGATCCGTGCGCTGACCGAAGTGGGCGGGCTGTCCATCGCGGCTGCCGGCGAGGTGCTGGCGGGGATCGATGCTCCGGGCAGCACCGTGCACGGCATGCTCGGCACCGCGCAGTCGGCGGTCAGCCGGGTGGCGGCCGAGCGGGGCACCGACGAGACGTGGGAGCGCGCCGACCGGGAGGTCGGGGAGCTGGTGCGGCGGCACGGCTGGACGGTGCGGCCCGAGAATCCGGGGTGGCAGACGCTGGTGCAGGTCGTGGTGGCCTATCACGAGCTCGGCCGGAGCGAGTTGCTCGGTCTGCTCGACGGATACGCGGACGCGGCGGGGACCCTTGCCGCCGCCGAGCTGGCCGCATTCGACGGGGTCCCGAGCATCGACGCCAAGATCGAGGGCGCGGTGCTCGGGACCGTGCTCGGCGACGCGGCGATGGCCGGGCTACGGCGTATCGCCCAGGAGGACGTCTCCCGGCGGCCGGAGGCGCAGCCTCACCCGGGGTGAACGGGGTCGCCGGCCGGTACGAGGTGATGCACCCGGGCCGGCGGCAGGTTGCCCAGCACCAGTTCCGTACGGAAGGTGTGCCGGTCCAATATGCGGCGCAGCGCGAGCTGCCCGTTGACGGCGTGGACGCGCGCCGTTCCCCCGGTGAAGGTGCGGCGTACCGTCGCGCCGCCGACATAGCCGAAGAAGGAGAGGGTGCCGCCGGGGCGCAGGGCGCCGAGCAGCCGGTCGAAGATGTCCGTCGTCGTCGGGGCGTCGAAGTTCGCGAACGGCAGGCCGCAGACGATGGTGTCGTAGGTGCCGAGTTCGTGCTCCTGCACCATGCCGGTGAGGAACTGGAGCCGCGGGTCGCCGCCGTAGGCGCCGTGCAGGATGTCGACGAAGCGCGGGTTGGCCTCGACGAGGTCGAGGGTGTCCTCCTGGCCGAGCGCGTCGGCGATGTGGCGGGTCACCGCTCCGGTGCCCGGCCCCACCTCCAGGACCGCGCGGGAGCGGCCGGGGCTGGGGACGAGATAGCGGGTCAGGGCCCTGCCGAGCCGGGGACTGCTCGGAACGATCGCGCCCACCTCTCCGCGCGTCCGTGCGTACTCCCGGAGAAACAGCGTCACTTCAGCCACTAGGCCACCCACATCGGTTGTGATAGCAGAACTATCGATACCGTAAGTTACGGATGGCGGATGAGGACACCCCCGAGCCACAGCCGCCCCTTGAGTGTCATCACCCCGGGGCGCATGCCCACTGCTCTTGCGCGCAATCCAACAAATTCCGAGAGATGTGGCCAGAGCCGCCCGAGGCGCCGCGCGAGGCGTCCGGGCTCACCTCGACGTGGCCTTACCGATACGTACGGTGAGCGCGCGCGGCCGCTTCCCCCGCGGGAGGTGTGGCCAAGAAGACACCGATGCCGGATGCCGGATGCTGCGGGCGGAAGGTCTTCCGCCCGCAGCATCCGGCATCCGGCGTCCGGCGTCCGGCGTCCGCTGTGGGCCTACGGCCGCAGGGCGCGCAGCAGCAGATCCGCGAGATGGTCCGCGACCTCCTGCGGGCTGAGCGGCCCGTCCTCGCGGTACCACGTCCCCAGGTGGTGCACGGAGCCGAAGTGGTAGTCCACGACCAGGTCGGCGGGGATGTCGGCGGCGAACACACCGGCGCGCTGGCCCTCCTGGACCAGGGCGCGGAACCTTTCGTGGTAGCGGCGCCGCTCGGCGCGTACCTGCTTGTCCTTCTCCGGACTGAGGTGGTGCATCGAGCGGAAGAAGATCTTGGTGTCGTCGAGGTTCTCGATGGTGGTGACGACGACATCGGCGGCGGCGTCGCGCAGTCGCTCCTGCACCGGCGCGTCGGCGCCGGCGAAGTGGTCGAGCCGCTCCTGCTGGAGGCGCAGCACCCGGCCGTAGACCTCGTGGAGCAGATCCTCCTTGGAGCCGAAGTAGTGGTAGA
This sequence comes from Streptomyces sp. MCA2, assembly GCF_023544705.1. NCBI lineage: Bacteria > Bacillati > Actinomycetota > Actinomycetes > Kitasatosporales > Streptomycetaceae > Streptomyces > Streptomyces sp. MCA2. The sequence continues at coordinate 34,924 of NZ_JAMJFM010000006.1, read as the reverse complement.
GGGCGCCCTTGGTGACGCCCGCCGCATCGACGATCTCCTGGACGGAGGTGCGGTCGTAGCCCTGCTCCGCGAAGAGCCTGGTGGCGGTGGCCAGCAGCCGCTGGGCCACCGGCTTCGCACCACCGTTGCCGTTGCCGTCCTTCGTGCCGGCCATCGCCCTCACCTGTCCTTCGTGCTTAGTCATGCGCGGTGGCGCAGCTCCCGTCGGAGGATCTTGCCACTCGTGGTCTTCGGAAGCTCGGCCAGGATCTCCACCGCACGGGGATATTTGTACGCCGCGAGCCGTTCCTTGCAGTAGGCGGCCAGCTCGGCGGGGTCCGGAGCGGTGCCGGGGCGCAGGCTGACATAGGCCTTGACCGACTCGCCGCGGTAGGCGTCGGGCACCCCGACGACCGCCGCCTCGCGCACCGCCGGGTGGCTGTAGAGGACGTCCTCGACCTCGCGTGGCCAGACCTTGAAGCCGGAGGCGTTGATCATGTCCTTCTTGCGGTCGACGACATACAGCCAGCCGCCCGCGTCCATGAAGCCGATGTCGCCGGTGTGCAGCTCGCCGTCCGGGATGGCCTCGGCGGTGGCGTCGGGGCGGCGCCAGTAGCCGGGGACGACCTGGGGGCCGCGGACCGTTATCTCGCCCTGTTCGCCGAACGGCAGGTCCCGGCCCGTCTCGTCGATGATCCGGACAACGGTGTCGGGGCCGGGGACACCCACGGCGAGCGTGCCGGAGACCTTGTCGACCGGTGCTTCCCTTCCGGGCGGGACGCTGGCGCAGGGGGCGGTGCACTCGGTCAGGCCGTAGCCGTTGTGGAGGTACGGGCCGAAGTCCGTACGGAACTTCTCGACCAGGGCCGGCGGCAGCGGCGCGCCACCGGAGGACATGGTCCGGAAGGACGCGAAGTGATCGCGGGTGACCTCGGGGTGCGCCATCAGCGCCATATAGGCGGTGGAGGGACCGACCGTATAGGCGGGGCGGTGCTCCAGGAAGGCGTCCAGGACGACGCCCGCGTCGAAGCGGTAGGCGAGCGCGAGGGTGCCGGAGTTGGCGACGCAGGCCGCCAGTTCGCAGACCATGCCGGTGATGTGGAAGAGCGGCGCGAGCGCGAAGTAGGTGGCGCCCTCGGGCAGTCCCAGGCCGGTGCGCTGGCGTTCGGCGTTGTAGGTGATGTTGCCGTGGGTGTTGGTGGCGCCCTTGGGGGTGCCGCTGGTGCCAGAGGTGTAGCTGATCAGCGCGAGGTCGTCGGCGGTGAGCTCCGGGTCGTCGGGCGCCACGCGGATCCGGCCGCCGGAACGGGCGACGGTCAGCAGGTCGTCGGCGCCCTCCTGCGGGCCGAGCCGCTCACCGCGCAGCACCCGCCGGTCGTCGCGGGTCTGGAGGTCCCGTTCCCAGGCGGTGAGCGCCATCCGTACGGACGGCGCCTCGGCGGCGGTGGCGCGCAGAAAGCCGTCCCAGGTGCGGTCGGCGCAGATGACGGCGGTGACCTCGGCGTCGTCCAGGATGTGCCGCATCTCGGCGGACTTGTACATGGGGTTGACCGGCACCACCACACCGCCGGCCTTCCACACGCCGAGCAGGGCGAGCACGAAGTGCGGGGTGTTCTGGAGCATGACCGCGGCCCGGTCGCCGCGCCGGAAGCCGCGCTCGACGAGGTGGGCGGCGATGCCGTCGGAGAGGGCATCGGTCTCGGCGTAGGACAGCCGGCCGTCGAAGTAGGCGAGCGCCGTGCGGTCCGGGACGCGGCCCACCACGGCCCGGAAGGCGTGCAGCATCGAGGGGGGCGGCTGGACAGGGGCGCGCTGGGCGTCGGTGAGCTGTGCCAGCCACGGCATGTCCTGGTAGGAGGTCATCGGGGTGCGGCCCTTTCTTCCTGATCGCCTGATCATCCCTGCGGGGGAAACACCTGGGTGACGCGGGGTGGCGGGCGGGGTCCGGCCGGCCCGCCACCCGGCCCTGCTGAGGGCGTGGTCCGCGCTAGGAACGGCCGCCCTCGGCCTGCTCCAACTTCCGCTGGAGGTGGTTCATCCCGCTGAGCCAGCGGTCCGGGTCCGCGGCGCGCGCGGTGTAGTAGTCCGCGACCTCCGGGTGCGGCAGGACCAGGAAGCGGCCCTCGGCCATCGCCGCGAAGAGCGCCTCGGCGACGTCCTCGGGCTCGACGGCCGTGGGGGTGAGGACGAGGTCCCCGGCGGCCCCGGTGGCGGCCAGCATGTCGGTGCGGACGCCCTGGGGGCAGATGGCGTGGACGTCGATGCCGCGGTGCCGGTAGGTCAGCGAGAGCCACTCGGCGAAGGCGTAGGCGCCGTGCTTGGTGACGCTGTAGGGGGCGGCGGCGACCATGGTGAGCAGGCCGGCGGCGGAGACCGTGGAGATGAAGCGCCCGCTGCCGCGCTCCAGCCACTCCGGCACCAGCGCGCGTGCGGCCCGCACGTGCGCCATGACGTTGACGTCCCAGGCCAGCGTCCAGTCCTCCTCGGACGCCTCGGGTCCGCCGCCGGTACCGACCCCGGCGTTGGCGCAGAAGATGTCGATACCGCCGCCGAGCGCCTCGCGCGCCGCCGGGACGATGGCGGAGGCGTCCCCGGCGACCGCGACCGCCCCGATCTCCTCGGCGGTCTTCGCCGCCTTGGCCCCGTCCAGATCGTTGACCACGACCCGGGCGCCCTCGGCGGCGAACCGGCGGGCCAGCGCGGCGCCGATCCCCCCGCCCGCCCCGGTCACGACAACGGTCTTGTCCCGTACGGCTTCCACGCTGGGTCTCCCTCGGTCGCATCGATGCGGCTGACAGGCAGACTAACCGGTCGGTATGTCCCGGCGGAAGAGTCCGCGGCCGTACGGCCGGGTCCGTTCCCCCACGCCCCGGAGCGCGTTAGCGTGCACACGACACGTACCCGGTCGATTCTCTGATCACGGAGGTGTGCGGATGGCTCTGTCGAGACGCGTTCTGCTCGGGCGGCTGGCGGCGACCGGAGCGGCCGGTGCGGCGCTGGCCACGGGCGCGGGCCCGGCCCGTGCGGCGGACCCGGCGCACGGCGGCGGACGGCGGGTGCACACCGGCTTCGACCGGCTGTCCGCCGACGGCTACCGCCTCCTGGACGGCCACAAGGTCGGCATCGTCACCAATCCCACCGGCGTCACCCAGGACCTGCGGCACATCGTGGATGTGATGCACGCCGACGCGAGGGTGCGGCTGACCGCCGTCTTCGGCCCCGAGCACGGCTTCCGCGGCACCGCACAGGCCGGCGGCTCCGAGGGCCGCTACGACGATCCGGCCACCGGACTGCCGGTCTACGACACGTACAACAAGAGCGGCAAGGATCTCGCCGGCATCTTCACCGCCTCCGGTGTGGACACCGTCGTCTTCGACATCCAGGACGTGGGCGCCCGCTTCTACACCTATATCTGGACGCTGTACGACTGCATGGTGGCCGCGGTGCTCGCCGGCAAGCGCTTCGTCGTCCTGGACCGGCCCAATCCGGTCACCGGCCGCTCGGCCACCGGCCCGGTGCTCGACAAGGCGTACGCCTCCTTCGTCGGCCGGGAGCCGATCGCGCAGGCGCACGGCATGACGGTGACGGAGCTGGCCCTGCTGTTCAACGGCGAGTTCGTGCCGCAGGCCGCCGGGCGCCCCGTGGAGCTGGAGACCGTCAGGATGACCGGCTGGCGGCGCGGCGACTTCTTCGGGACGACCGGCCTGCCGTGGGTGCCGCCGAGCCCCAACATGCCCACACCCGACACCGCCCTCGTCTACTCCGGCACCTGCCTCTTCGAGGGCACCAACCTCTCCGAGGGGCGCGGCACCACCCGCCCCTTCGAGCTGCTGGGCGCGGACGGCATCGACCGGCGCTGGGCCGCGGCCGCCACCGAACTGGACCTGCCCGGCGTCCACTTCAGGGAGGCCTACTTCGCCCCCACCTTCTCCAAGTTCCAGGGCAAGACGATCGGCGGCGTCCAACTGCACGTCCACGACCCCGGGACGTTCGACCCGGTACGCACCGGCATCGCCCTCCTGGTGACCGCGAAGCGGGTCTGGAGCGGCTTCGCCTGGCGGCCGGACAACGGCATCGACCGGCTGACCGGCTCCGCCACCGTACGGAAGATGATCGACGCGGGCGCGGGCCCGGACGAGATCATCGCCGCCTGGCAGGAGAAGCTCGCCGGCTTCCGTGCGCTACGGCTGCGGTATCTGCGTTATCGGTGAGAGCGCGGGCGGGTTGCGGTCGTGGCCTGTCTCGGTCTCAAGAGCCGAGACAGGCCATTTCACCTATTGACTGCCCCCTGCACCGAGTCGGAAAGTGCGCTCGTGAGCAGCGACGCGACATCAGCGCAGACAACAGCACAGACAACAGGAAACTCTCTGTCGAAGGAGGATCAGGAGGCCGCCGGCGGGGAGAGTTTGCGCCGGGTGGCAGTGGCTTCGTTCATCGGGACGGCCATCGAGTTCTACGACTTCTATATCTACGGAACCGCCGCCGCGCTCGTCCTCAACCAGGCGTTCTTCCCGACGCTCAACCCGGTCAACGCCACCCTCGCGTCCTTCTCCACCTATGCGGTGGCGTTCGCCGCGCGGCCGCTCGGCTCGGTGATTTTCGGCCACTTCGGCGACCGGGTGGGCCGTAAGTCCGTCCTGGTCGCCTCGCTGCTTCTGATGGGGCTCTCGACGGCGTGCGTCGGGCTGCTGCCGGGCTACGGCACATGGGGTGTCTGGGCGCCGCTGCTGCTGATCGCGCTGCGCTTTCTCCAGGGCATCGGCCTGGGCGGGGAGTGGGGCGGGGCCGCGCTGCTCGCCGTCGAGCATGCGCCGCGCAAGCGCCGTGGGCTGTATGCGGCCTTCCCGCAACTCGGTCCGTCCGTCGGGTTCTTCGCGGCGACCGGGGTGTTCTGGCTGCTGTCGTCCGTGCTCGACGACGCGGCGTTCCGCTCGTGGGGCTGGCGGGTGCCGTTCCTGCTGTCGTTCCTGCTGGTCGGCGTCGGACTGTTCGTACGGCTGAAGATCAGTGAGACGCCGGTCTTCGCGAAGGTGCTGGACGCCCAGGAGGCGAGCAAGGTGCCCACCGCCGATGTGCTGCGCCGGCATCCGCGCGAACTGCTGCTGGGCGCGGGCGGGATGATCGTCGCGTATGGCCTCTTCTACACCGCGACGACCTACTGCCTCTCCTACGCCACCGGCACTCTCGGCATCTCCCGCAACACCATGCTGGGGCTCTCCCTGGTCGCCTGCCTCTTCCTGGCGGCCGGTACCTGGCTCGCCGCCACCCGCTCCGACGGCGCAGGACGCCGCAAGCTGATCCTTGCCGGGAGCGCCCTTGCGGTGGTGTGGGGGCTGGTGCTGTTCCCGCTGCTGGACACCGGACAGCCGGTGCTGATCGCCGTCGGCATCGGTGGCGCGCTGTTCTGCATGGGCGTGGTGTACGGCCCGATGGGCGCCTATCTGCCGGAGCTGTTCAGCGCGACGGTGCGCTACTCGGGCGCCTCGCTGGCCTACAACCTGGGCGGCGTCCTGGGCGGCGCGGTCGCTCCGCTGGTCGCCACCCGGCTCCAGTCGGCGTACGGCTCGGCGTCGGTGGGCTGGTACGTCAGCGCGATGGCGGTCGTCTCGCTGCTGTGCGTACTGGCGCTGCCGGAGACCCGGGAGCGGGAACTGGTCTGAGGTGCCGGTGCCGCCCCGCACTCATGAGCTCAGCCACCATCTCCCGCTCTCCCCGGACAGTGCGTCCCACAGGAGGTTGAGGGGGTGGCCGGGGGCGTAGGAGTCCCGCTCGCCGCGGCGGGTGAAGACGCCGACCAGCACCTCGGTCCTGGGCCCCACCTCCCCGACGATCTCCAAGGTGCGCAGTCCGCCGGCTTCCGGGAGGCGGCCGTCCGCGGCCGCCTCCCCGATGCCCCGGGTGACCAGCATCGCCCCGCTGACCACGCCCGACCGCAGCAGTTCGAAGCCGTAGTGCGCGGCCTCGATCTCGGCCGCGATGGACAGCTTCTGCCGGTATTCGGGGCCGTACCACGAGGTCAAAAAGCGGCCGATCAGACCGCGCGCGGAGACGACCAGCGGCAGCCGGGGCAGGTCGCGGGCGCCGAAGGAGGTACCGGGGAGCCGTTCCGGCGGCAGGTTCGTCAGCAGCGAGAGCCCGCTGCGCCGCCACTCCATGACCTCGTACGGAGCCAGCAGTTCCGCTTCGTCGGCCTCGGTGACGACGACGCTGCCGCAGACCAGATCGAGTTCCTTGGAGCGCAGTTTGGTGAAGAGGTCGCCGGTGCGGACGTGGGTGACCTTCAGGTCGACATCGTCGCGCTCATAGTCCTCGGTGACGCGTTCCACCGCGTCCAGCAGGAAGCCGAGCGTATAGCGGGTGGTGCCGACGGACAGGGTCCGGCCGAGCCGGCGGCGGGCGTCGTGCACCCCGTCCGACCACTCCCCCAGCGTGCGCCGGGCCAGCTCGACCAGTGCCTCGCCGGTCGCGGTGAACAGGGCGTCCCTCCCCCGCCCCTGCTTGAGGACCAGTTCCTCGCCGCACAGCGCGGAGAAGGTGCGGTTCATGGTGTCCAGCTGCTTTTGCACACTGGACTGTTCGCGGCCCAGCCGGCGCGCGGCGCCCAGCGCGGTACCCGCCTCGTGAACGACGATCAGCGTGCGCAACTGGTCCATGGTGGTATCCAGCAGCTCCGTCGGGTACTGCTGCGGACCGAACAAGGCCATGCCCCGCTTTCCCATCCCCTGGAGTTCAGAACCCTTCAGCATACCCCCAGTGGAATCCCGCCCCGAGGGCAGCCGCGGCACCCGGCACGGGAGTTGGAGCGACGGGGCACCCGGCGTGCACGCACGAAGGCCCCGGGGTCACCCGCCCCGGGGCCTTCGCATGCCGCCTGCCGTCTACCGGTGTGCCGGGAACTCCACGACCTGCTGATAGGTCGGCCGGTTCTGCCAGCTGATGGTGTCGTGGGTCAGGCCGCCCACCGTGCGGTGGATGATCGCGTCCGCGCACCACTGGTCGCCGGCCTTGCAGCTGTCGTCGCCGGGGTAGACCTGCTCGGCGGTCTTGCCGCTCGCCTGCTGGAGCGTGGCCAGCAGGGTGTCGCGGCAGGCGGACAGGTCACCGTTGCCGCAGTACGGCCGCGCGAGCGGGCCCGCCACCTTGTCGCCGAGCACCGCACGCAGATCCTTGTCCGCGTAGCTCCACCAGCCGTACTGGAACGCCGATCCGGCGTGCCCCCCGGTCGGCCCGTGGCCGGCCGACGGTGATTCGTCGACGGCGAGGTTGGCACGCAGTGCGTCGTAGAGGTCGCCGCCGAGGCCCGGCTTGAAGACGGCCTCGGTCATCAGCGGCCACCAGGCGTCCATGAGGCGTACCGCGTCGGGGTGGGTGTAGGTGTGCGAGCCCGCCGCGGTCTCCTTGCGCTGGGCGCCGTCCTTGCGCCAGGCCTCCAGCTGCTGGACCGCGGTCTTCAGCTCGGGGTCGGTGACGGGCTTGCTGGTGAGGACGCGCAGGAGTTCGGGCAGTACGTCCTCGCCGCGCAGGTCGGTGACGGCGGCCTCGGACATGGCGCGGGTCAGCGACGCCCGGGTCACCCCGCCGTCCTTGGTCAGTGCCCGCACCCGGTCGTCCAGGAGATTGCCGCGGTGCACCGAACCGTTGCCGAAGCCTGCCGAGTCGTAGTCCTGGGCCTGCTTGTTGTTCCACGAGATGTAGTAGTCCTGGCCGACGGACTGCGGATGCTGGGCGGGCGGGGTGTAGTCGGTGGTGTTGGTGGCCGGGTCGTAGCCCTTCCACTCGTAGGCGTCCTCCGCCTTGACGGGCAGGGACGGATCGACATCGGGGTTGCGGACCGGGTTGAGGCCGCTGTTGTAGTACGCGATGTCACGGGAGTCGGCGTAGAACCAGTTGAAGGCGTAGCCGATGTGCTCGGCGGCCTGCTGGAACGTCTTGGCGTCGCGTACGTAGGACGGGTCGTTGAACATCTGGAAGCCGATGATCGAGTCGGCCTCGTGGCGGTAGGTGGAGCGCTGCGCGGTGTAGGCGACGGGTTTGCCGTCCATGGTGGCGCGATGGGTGACGGTCCCGTACTTCGTCCGGAAGACCTGCATCCGGTAGGAGCCGGCCGCCGTCGGGTCGGCGACGGTGGGCTTCCAGGAGTTGGTGCGCTCCAGCTTCTCCATGGGGACGCAGGCGCCGCGGTAGCGGTAGGAGGTGGAGTCCTTGGTGGGCGCGGAGCCGTCCGCGTTGCACAGCTCGACGGCGTAGGTGTCGGTGATGTCCTGGCCGGCGGAGGTGGCGCTCCAGGCGTAGTCCTGGCCGCGGCCGAGCTGGACGTACATCCCGACGCCCGCGAAGGAGGCGCCGCGGGCGCTGATGCCGGGTCCCTGGATCTCCTGGAGCATCAGCAGCTGGGGCGCGAAGTAGCCGGTCTGCGGGCCGAAGACGGCGACGGGGTGGCCGCTCGCGGAGTGCTTGCCGGAGACCAGCAGGGCGTTGGACATCCCGCGGTGCTGGGTGGGGTCGAGGCTGCCCTTGGGCAGCACCCCGTCCTTGAAGAGGCCTTCCAGCTTCTTGTACTTCCTGGGCGCCTTGACCGGATCCCTCGGCGGCGTTCCGCTCTTGACGGTGGCCGCGCCGGTGCGGTCGAAGACCAGCGGCTCGGACGTGACCGAGCCGCGGTCGGGCAGCGCGGTGCCCTTGGCCTTGGCCGGCTTGACTGCGTACGGGAAGCTGCTGCCGTCGTGCAGCGTCTTGGCGGCCTCGGGGTCGTTGCGCTCCCGGAAGGACTCCCAGACCTCGGTGCCCTTCTCGACGCCGTACTTCTGCTGGGCGGAGAGCAGCGCGAGGGCCGAGGGGACCTCGCCGCCCCCGCCGTTGCCGAAGAGACCGCCGACGACGGAGGCCAGGGCTATCAGGTCGGTGAGCTTGAAGGGCTGGATCTCACCGGCGTTGGTGATCGCGTCGACATGGCCGGTGAGGACGTACTCACCGGGGAAGTACCGGCCGTTCTTGGACTGTTCGCGGTAGGCGTTGATGCCGTCGACATAGGCCTGGGCGTCTTGCATGGCCAGCTTGCCGCGCTCGCCGTTGGTGTCCCGGATGCGGTCGACCTGGGCCTGGAGATCGGCTTCGGTGTACGGCGCCTGCGGCCAGAACTGCTGCTCCAGGCCCTGGTTGGCGAGCGCGCCGCCGGCGAAGGAGGTCAGTTCGCCGCGGCCGATGTGGCGGAAGAGGTCCATCAGCCACAGCCGGTCCTGGCCCGCGGCGTAGCCGGCGCCGTACTCGGTGCCGTAGCGGGTGGTGCCCTTGATGTGCGGCACGCCGGTCTTCTTGTCCCGGGTGATGGTCACGTCGTCGCGGGGCGCGGTGACCTTGCCGACCTGGTCCTGGGGGACGCCGAAGGAGGCGTCGTTGAAGAACCGGTTGAGGGTGTCGTCGGTCAGCGACTGGTATCCGCTCGCCAGCGCGCCGTACGGGCCGAGTTGGTCGGTGGAGTGCTCGGGGTGGGTGCCGAACAGCTTGTTGCCGAGGATCTCCATCAGGGTGGCGTTGCCGGTGGCGCCGGGCGGCAGGATGTCGCCGCACTGGCCCTGGCAGTAGTCGTTGGCGTCCTTCGGCACGGCGGCCGCGGTGGGGGGCGGTGCCAAGAGCGTGGCACCCAGGGCGAACAGGGCTGCCGCGGCGGCGGTCCTGAGCCTTCCGGTACGTCGTCGCATTCCTGCTCCTCGATGGGGGTCCCCTGCTTGTTACGAGCCCGGGGGAGGGTGGGCGGGACGTTACCGGCGGTTATCCCCGGCCGGAAGATGAACAACAGTCAACTTTCCTTCTTCCGGGGAGAATCTTTCGACGACGCCAGGACACTCGGAACATCACCCCCGAAAAAACCGCAAGAAAGTTCGATGGATCCAGTTGGTGATCGACTACGTCCCATCCCCGTTCAGTCGGATCCTCCCCACGGAGGTGGGATGAAATGGCCGGTTTCAGAGCCCTCGCAGAACAGGTCCGCAATCCACGACTCGTCGCGGCTCAGCGACGCACCGCCCTGCGCAAGTGCCTTGAACGCTTCGCCCCTTACGGGCACCGGGCGACCTGGCACCACCTGTGCACCCGGGCCGGTATCGCGACCCAGGACCGCGATCCCGATCCCGAGCGGCTGGTAGCCGCGCTGGCCGAGCTGGAAGAGGCCCGTGCGCTCTGGCTCGCGTACGAGGAGGAGTTCGCCGCCCGGCGCCGGAAGGAGAAGCACGACGGCATCCGGCAGCCCGGCGCCATCGACGAATGGCACCGGCGGACCTGGGGCGGCTGTGACATCGTGCCGTGCGAGTCACCGCAACGGCACCCGGCGGCCCGCCTCGCGGTGGTGCTGCGCCGCATGATCGTGGCGATGGAGACGGGGCGGCCGCGCCGCGACTGCCCCGTGTGCGGCGGCACCCGCTTCACCTGGCTCCCGGAGCCGGTGGACGCCCCGGCACCCGGACCGGCCTGCTTGCAGTGCGGGGTGCTGGCCCCGGTCTCCGTGCTGACGCCCGAGGTGCTGACCGCCGCGGGCCGGGCGCACGGGGCGGGGGCGTTCGCGGCGGCCTGACCCCGGACGGCGGCCGCGCGCCGCCGTACACCCGGAACGGCCGACGTCAGGGGAGCTGTCAGACCCTGCTGTCATCATCGGGACATGCTTCAGGTCTGTCTCAACGGCGCCCGGACGGCGGCCGATTCCGCGGCGGTGCCGATGTCACCGGCCGCCCTCGCCGAGGCCGCGCGGCAGGCGGTGGCGGCCGGTGCCGACGAGGTCCATGTCCATCCCAAGACCCCGTGCGGCCAGGATTCCCTCGCGCCGCGCGTGGTGGCCGCCGTCCTGGAGGCCGTCCGGGCGGTGGTGGATGTCCCGGTGGGGGTGACGACCGGCGCCTGGAGCGAGCCGGATCCCGCCCGCCGGGCGGAGCGGATCCGCTCCTGGACGGTGCTGCCCGACCACGCCTCGGTGAACTGGCACGAGCAGGGCGCCGAGGCCGTCGCCGCGGCCCTGCTGGAGCGTGGCATCGGCGTCGAGGCCGACATCTGGTCGGGCACGGACGGCGCGGAGTCGTTCGCCCGCTCACCGCTCGCGCCGCGGGTGCTGCGGGTGCTGGCCGAAGTGACCGACACCGACGCCGGGTCGGCGCCGGCCACCGCACGCGAGCTGCTGACCGCCGTGGCCGGCGCCGCGCCCGGCCGCCCGGTGCTGCTGCACGGGGAGGACGGCGGGGCCTGGCCCGTGCTGCGACTGGCCGGCGCGCTGGGCCTGGCCACCCGGATCGGCATCGAGGACACGCTCCTGCTGCCCGACGGCCGGCCGGCCACCGGCAACGCCCAACTGGTGGCCACTGCAACGACTTTGGTGCGCGGCCTTCCCGGCGGGTGACCGGAGAGGTACGTTCCGCCGCATGATCGCGCTCGCCCGCTCCCGCATCGTCGCCCCGCCGGGGTGGAGCCGCTGGCTCGTCCCGCCCGCCGCCCTGTCCATCCATCTCGCCATCGGACAGGCCTACGCCTGGAGTGTGTTCAAACCGCCCCTGGAGTCCTCCCTCCAGCTGTCCGGGACGGCCTCCGCGCTCCCCTTCCAGCTCGCCATCGTGATGCTGGGCCTGTCCGCCGCGTTCGGCGGCACGCTCGTCGAACGCAACGGCCCGCGCTGGGCGATGTGCGTCTCCGCGGTCTGCTTCTCCACCGGCTTCCTGGTCGCGGCCCTCGGCGCGGCCACCGGCCAGTATTGGCTGGTGGTGCTCGGTTACGGCTTCATCGGCGGCATCGGCCTGGGCATCGGCTACATCTCCCCGGTCTCCACCCTCATCAAGTGGTTCCCCGACCGTCCCGGGATGGCCACCGGCATCGCCATCATGGGCTTCGGCGGCGGCGCGCTGATCGCCTCCCCCTGGTCCACCCAACTCCTGGACTCCCTCGGCGCGGACGCCTCCGGGATCGCCCGGACCTTCCTGATCATGGGCCTGGTCTATGCCGTCTTCATGACCCTCGGGGTCGTGCTGGTACGGGTCCCCGCCGACGACTGGCGGCCGCCCGCCGGACCGCCCGCGGGCGCGTCCATGGCCCGCCCGCTCGTGACCACCGCACAGGTCTCGGCCCGCAGCGCGCTGCGCACCCCGCAGTTCTGGTGTCTGTGGGTCATCCTCTGCATGAATGTCACGGCGGGCATCGGCATCCTGGAGAAGGCCGCCCCGATGATCTCCGACTTCTTCGCGCACACCGCGGCACCGGTGAGCGCCCCGGCGGCGGCCGGATTCGTCGGCATGCTCTCCCTGGCCAATATGCTCGGCCGGATCGTCTGGTCCTCCACCTCCGACCTGGTGGGCCGCAAGAACATCTACCGTCTCTACCTCGGCGCCGGCGCCCTGATGTATCTGCTGATCGCGCTGGCCGGCGACTCCTCCAAGCCGCTGTTCATCGCCTGCGCGGTGGTGATCCTGTCGTTCTACGGCGGCGGATTCGCCACCATCCCGGCGTATTTGAAGGATCTGTTCGGCAGTTACCAGGTCGGCGCGATCCACGGGCGGCTGCTGACGGCCTGGTCCACGGCCGGCGTGCTCGGCCCGCTGATCGTCAACGCCATCGCCGACGGGCAGAAGTCCGCCGGCCGCAGCGGCCCGGACCTCTACACCACCTCGTTCTTCATCATGATCGGCCTGCTCGTCGTCGGCTTCGTCGCCAACGAACTGGTCCGCCCCGTGCACCCACGGCACCACCAACCACCGGAAAAGACGGACCAGTTGGCAGCCGAGCCCGCCGCCCCGAAGGGAGCCGAGCAGTGACCGCCCGCCGCGCCCTCCTGTTCGCCCTCGTCTGGCTCTGGGTGGGCATCCCGTTCATATACGGCCTTTACGAGCTGACCCTCAAACTGAAACAACTGTTCACGGGCTGACCCCCGCCCGGGCATCGCGCCCGGCCGGCGTCGGCCCTCCTGCCCGTACGGCACAGGGCCGTACGGGCACCCGTAGGAGAGGGTGGACGTCCATGGCCGAACTGCACGATCTGACCGCGATCGAACAGGCCGAGGGGATCCGGTCGGGTGAGCTCTCCCCCGTGGAACTCACCGAGCACTACCTGACGCGGATCGAGCGGCTCGACGACTCACTCGGCGCCTTCCTCACCCGTACCCCCGAGATCGCCCGCAAGCAGGCCTCGGACGCCGAGAGCGAGGCCACCGCGGCCCGCCGCGAGGGCCGCGAACTCCCGCCGCTGCACGGGATACCCGTCCCGGTGAAGGACCTCAACCAGGTCGCAGGGGTGCGCTGCACGATGGGTTCGCGGGCGCTGGCCGAGCATGTGCCGACCGTCGACGACCATGTCGTCCAGAAGCTGCGGGCGGGCGGCACGATCCTGCTCGGCAAGACCAACACCCCCGAATTCGGGCTGCCCTGCTACACCGAGAACGGCCTCGCACCGCCCGCCCGCACCCCGTGGGACCTGGAGCGCTCGGCGGGCGGCTCCAGCGGCGGGGCGGCCGCGGCCGTGGCAGGCGGTCTGGCGCCGGTCGCGCACGCCAGCGACGGCGGCGGCTCGATCCGTATCCCGGCCTCCGTCTGCGGGCTGTTCGGCATCAAGCCCAGCCGCGGCCGGGTCAGCGGCGGGCCGCTGCTCCATGACGTCACGGGCCTGGCCACCTCGGGGCCGCTGGCCCGTACCGTCGCCGACGCGGCCACCTTGCTGGACGTGCTGGCCGGCGCGATGCCCGGAGATCCGTACGCGGCGCCGTCGCTGCCGCCCGGCGAGACCTTCGCCGCCCATGCCCGCCGCGACCCCGGACGGCTGCGGATCGCCTGCCTGACCGAGGCGCCCGTCCCCGGTGTCGAGGTCCACCCCGACTGCCGCACCGCCACCACCGACACCGCCGCACTGCTGACCGGACTCGGCCACCAGGTGGAGGAGCTGTCCCTGCCCGCCGACGAGGGCATCCTCCACGCCTTCACCCGCGTCTGGTCGGTGCTCGCCGCGAACCGCCCGCTGCCGCAGGAGGGCGAGGAGCTGCTGATGCCGCTCACCCGCTATCTGCGCGCCCGCGGCGCCGAGGTCTCCGGTACGGACTTCGCGCGCTCCCTGTACGCCTTCCGGGTCCTCGCCCAGTCCCTCGCGGACGGCCTGATGCCGCCGGAGACCGGCTACGACGTGATCCTCACGCCGACGGTGGCCGCGCCTCCGGTGCCGGTCGGCGGGCTGCGCAACGACGCCGATCCCCAGGCCGAGTTCTCCGCCATCGGCGCCTTCACGCCGTTCACCGCGCTCTACAACGCCACCGGCCAGCCCGCGGTGAGCGTCCCGCTCCAGTGGAACGCCGAGGGGCTGCCGATCGGCGTGATGCTGGCCGGGCGGTACGGCGACGAGGCCACCTTGATCGCGCTGTCGGCGCAGCTGGAGCAGGCCCGTCCGTGGGCGGGCCGCACTCCGCCCATGTGGTGACGGACGCCGGAGTACGTGCGCCCGCCCGTCACGGGGCGGGCGCACCCGCGCTCACGGCCCGTCCGGGCAGCACCCCTGCGCGTCCTGCTCGCCGTGCCGGTCCGCCGGGTGCCGCCGGTCGCCGCCGGCGCGCTCCTGGGCCCCCTCCGGGTCCGTGACCCTCCGGTCGACCCGCAGCCGCCGTGCGCCAGGACCCTGCTCGCCGAGGTTGTCGTACGGATTGGACAGCGCGCACTTCTCCAGCGAGAGGCAGCCGCAGCCGATGCAGTCGGTCAACCGGTCGCGCAGTTCGACGAGTTGGCTGATCCGCTCGTCCAGCTCGGTGCGCCAGACCTCGGAGAGCCGGGCCCAGTCGGCGCGGTTGGGGGTGCGCTCGTCGGGCAGCTCCGCCAGTGCGTCACGGATCACCGCGAGCGGGATCCCGACCCGCTGTGCCGCCCGCACGAACGCGACCCGGCGCAGTGCGTCACGGGTGTAGCGACGCTGGTTGCCCGCCGTCCGGGTGCTGCTGATCAGTCCCTTGGACTCGTAGAAGTGCAGCGCGGAGACCGCGGCACCGCTGCGCGCGGAGAGCTGGCCGACGGTGAGTTCATGAACCTTGTACGGAAGCTGGGGCACGGTTCAACCCTAAGGGCAGTCCCGGCCCCGGCCCCGGGCCGGGAGACGGCCCCACCTGCCGTTGCCCAGGCGTTGACAGCGGCTGCCCGCACTCAGCATGCTGAGCAAGCGCTTAGTAAGCATCGGCCGGTGCACAGCGGCGGCGGATGGATCCCGAGGAGGCGGACAAGATGGCACAGCCCCGAGTGTTCGGATCGCTCGACGAACTGCGGGACGCAGTCGGTGAGGAGCTGGGCACCAGCGACTGGCTGGAGATCGACCAGAAGCGGATCGACCTGTTCGCGGAGGCCACCGGCGACCACCAATGGATCCATGTGGACCAGGAGAAGGCCGCGGCCGGCCCCTTCGGCACCACCATCGCGCACGGCTATCTGACGCTGTCGCTGCTGCCCGCCCTCGTACCGCAGCTGATGCGGGTCGACAACGTGAAGATGGGCATCAACTACGGCGCCAACAAGGTGCGCTTCCCCGCCACCGTCCCGGTCGGCTCGCGGCTGCGCGCCACGGCCAGGATCGCCGAGGTGACCGAGGTGACCGGCGGCGTCCAGCTCGCCACGGTCGTGACGATCGAGCGCGAGGGCGGCGACAAGCCGGTCTGCGTCGCGGAGACGGTCAGCCGCTTCTACCTCTAGAACCTGATCCAGGCGGCAGGCCCTAGCCGGCCTGCCCCTCGGGGGTCCGGTCCGCCGGCGCACCCACCATGCGCAGCACGAGGTCGGCATAGAGGGTGCCGACCTCGTCGGGGGTGCGCGGGCCGTCCGCGGTGAACCAGCGGGCGACGTCCACGCACAGCGACAGCACCGCGAGGGTGGTGCCCGGCACGTCGTCGGCCCGGAACTCCCCGCTGTCCGCGCCGTCCTGGATGATCTGCCGCAGCAAGCGGTCGGTCCGGCGGCGCAGGCCGGTGATCTCGGTGTAGTGCTCCGGGCCCAGCGCCTGGAGTTCGTACTGGATGACCCGGGCGGTGGTGTGGTGCTCCGCGTGCCAGCGGGCGAAGGTCCGTACGGCGTCGCGGAGGCGCTCGGTGGCGCTGCCCTCGGCCTCGGCCGCGGCACCCATGATGCGCAGCGCCTTTTCGTGGCCGATGCCGCTGATGCGGTAGAGCAGCTCTTCCTTGGTCTTGTAGTGGATATAGAGGGCGGCCGGGCTCATACCGGCCCGGCCGGCGATGTCACGGGTGGTGGTGGCGTGATAGCCACGCTCGGCGAACGCCTCGACGGCGGCGCTGACCAGACGTCGCGCGGCGTCCGGGGTCACCCCGGCCCACTCCTCGTTCTCCTCTTCGGCCCGCTCCGCCGCCGCACCCATCGCCTACCCCGCTCCTCGATCCGCCAGGGACCCTCCTCTGACGGATCGAACACCATATCGCGCTGCTGAGCAAGCGCTTAGGGGTCGGCGGCGGGCGGCCGGGACATCCGTGGACGGACCGGTCAGAAGGCGGAGACCCCCGTCAGCGCACGACCGATGACCAGCTTCTGTATCTGACTGGTGCCCTCGTACAGCGTCATCACCCGTGCGTCCCGCAGCAGCTTGCCGACCGGGTACTCGTCGATATAGCCGTAGCCGCCGAAGATCTGGAGGGCGTTGTTGGCGGCGCGCACCGCGGCCTCGGAGGCGAACAGCTTGGCCTTGGACGCGGCGGTGGCGAACGGCTCGCCGCGGTCGATCAGATCGGCGACCCGCCAGGTCAGCAGCCGTGCGGCATCCACGTCCACGGCGATATCGCTGATCAGCTCCTGCACCAGCTGGTGCCGGGCGAGGGGCTTGCCGAACTGCTCGCGCTCGCCCGCGTAGCCGAGTGCGGCGTCCAGGGCGGCCTGGGCGATGCCCACACAGCCGGCCGCCACCGACATCCGGCCCTTGGCCAGCGCGGACATCGCGACCGAGAACCCCTTGCCCTCGGGGCCGAGCATGGCGGTGGCCGGGACCCGTACGCCCTGAAGGACCAGCTCCGCGGTGGCCTGGCCGCGCAGGCCCAGCTTGCCGTGGATCTCGCGGCGCTCCAGACCGGGGCTGTCGGCGGGCAGCAGGAAGGCGCTGATGCCCTGGTGCCCGGGGGCGCCGCCGGTGCGGGCGAAGAGCAGTACGACATCGGCCCAGGTACCGTTGGTGATGAACATCTTGGCGCCGTCGATGACGTACTCGTCCCCGTCGCGTACCGCCCGGGTGGCGAGACTGGCCGCATCCGACCCGGTGCCCGGCTCGGTCAGGCCGAAGCAGCCGACCGCCTCGCCGGAGGTGAGCCGCGGCAGCCACGCCCGCTTCTGGTCCTCGTCGCCCCATGCGGCGAGGGTCTTGGCCACCAGCCCCAGGGAGACCGAGACGATGCCGCGCACCGAGGAGTCGGCGCGGCCCAGCTCCTCGGTGACCAGGACGTAGGAGAGGTGGTCGCCGCCGGAGCCGCCGTACTCCTCGGGGACGGTGAGCCCGAGGAAGCCGAGCTCGCCGAGCTTCTTCACGATGCCGCGGTCGACCTGTTCCGCACGGTCCCAGGCGGTGGCGTGCGGGGTGATCTCACGGTCGGCGAAGTCCTCGGCGAGCTGCCGCACCGCGGTCTGCTCCGCGCTGAGCTCCAGGTTCATCTCGGGCCCCTTGTGGACGAGCAGAGTTAATTAGCACTGCTAGTTTTTGGCGGGAAGCCTCTACTATGTGCGTCATGGCCCGACCCCGCAAGCCCCTTCTGAGCCGCGAGCGCATCGTCACCACGGCGCTGGCGCTCATCGACACCGAAGGGCTGCCGGCGCTCTCCACCCGCCGTCTGGCGGCGGAGCTGGGCGTGAGCGGGCCGTCCCTCTACAACCACTTCACGACCAAGGACGAGATCCTCGACGCGGTGGCCGACACGGTCATCGCCAAGGTCGATGTGTCGGCCTTCGAGGCGGGCGCGGACTGGCGCGCCGGGCTGCTCGACTGGGCCCGCTCCTACCGTGCGGCGCTCGCCGCACATCCGCATATCGTGCCGTTCCTCGCCCAGGGCCCCGGCCGCCGTCCCGCCGGACTGAAGATGGCCGACGCGGCGTTCGGCGGCATGGTGGAGGCGGGCTGGCCGCCCGCCCAGGCCACCAGGGTCTGTGCGATGGTCCGTTACTTCGTGGCCGGCTCCGCGCTGGGCTCGTTCGCCCGCGGCTTCGTCGACGACCCGAGCGCCTACGACCCCGCCGACTATCCGCACCTGGGCCAGGCCCACCTGCTGGCGGAGCATCAGCGCCAGGTGGACGAGGGCGCCTTCGAGACCGGGCTGCGGGCGCTGGTGGACGGCCTGGCACTCCAGCACCCGGAACTCGTACCGCCGCAGGGCGGCTGACGGCGGGGTGGGGCGGGATACGGGGCGGCGGGTGCGCGGCCCCTGCGTACGGGCCGCGGCGTAGAAAAATGTTGCTTGCGCCGAACTCCGGCGCAAGCAACAAATCCAGACAGGAGGCGCACTAGTCGCCGATGAAGTGCAGGTATCCGCTGCGACGAATAGCCAGACGCGCCGCATCAAGAACCTCATGAATTACTGGCGTGGCTGCCGACTCCGGAAGCGACTCCAGCTCTTCGACCAGCCGTCGCAGCTGAATACTGTTGAATACAGTGTGCCCGAACTGCGCCACTCCACGACGCAGGCTTTCCCACGGCGCATCGTTGCACATACGCCTAAAGGAATCATCTGGACTGTCCGCAACGAACCCGATCTCGTCACATCTCACGTCTTTTACGCGAATACCCAAACCCAAAGCAACTCACATTCTCTACACAGGGTACATCGTGATAACGTCGCAATATTTACTGATCACTAGCGTGATCCGAGTGGCGGGACCGCCACTACTATTCGCTGACGACCTCCCCACACCCGCACAATTAAATGTCTTTTCGTAGTAGAAGTTTGCGTTTTCGGTGAATGGCGCCGCAACTCGGAGACCCACATCGAAGACCCGCGCCAGGCCACTGTTCGTCAGGTCTGCATTGAACAGACCCTTGGTGGAGTCGACCTTGCTGCCCCCCCCCCCGGAAAGTGATACGCACGCAAATCCGGGATGGCGCGAGCATCCAACTCCGGCAGCTCTACCCCTTTGGGCATATTAACGCACTCACCCAATGCGCCGACGGTAACGCGGCCGGGAATCTTCGAGCCCGTCACTGAAGAACATACCGGCGCAATTCTGACCGTCTGCGGCACCCTGTGTCCACGTGAAGGGGGTGTTGACAGCCTTGACGGTCTTGCACTGTTTACAGTCCCCCTTGGCCAGCGTGTGGTTCTTGCCTTGCGGGTCCGTCGCCCAATACTCAAACGATATGCTCGACATCGAGAAGTTGCATTGCCCAGAACCTCCCGCCCGGGTCCAGTCGACCTTCGTCAGCTCGCCCGGCCTTTGGTTACTCCTGTACCAGGTATACCGAGCCTGAGTGAGATTAACGGTGCAGCTGACCTTGGGCGCGGGGAGCTTCTCCCCCTCTCTTTACGCCTGCTTGTTCAGCGTTGACCGGACTTTCGAGCGCACTGGCTACGTCGACACTGCGAGCCAGCGAAGCACTTTCCCCGGCGGTTGATCTTGAGGCTGCATTAGCCGGACCCAAGACATAAGACCATGACCGTGGATAATACCGCGACACTCAACCTTGCGAGACACCTCATCGTTTCACGCACCTCGATTTCGCACATGTAGTTGACGTCGCAGAAATATACCTTCAGTGGCGTCGGGTCAGCGCGACGTGTCCGGTCATCTCGCAAGCCGAAGAAGGCTGGATATGACCCAATCGACCAGGATCGACAACCGGAACTACTGGGTCGACTGGGACAGCGTGTTCGTTCTCCAGTATCTGGCTGCATTGCGCCTGGCGCTTCACCGCACCGGCAGCACAACAGCCAGTTCTCAGCTTCAGGACCGCCCGACTCGGCGGCGGGGATACCACCATCCAGCCGTTCCTTGACGCCGACCTCGTCGACACCGTGCCTGTGGCGGTCTCGCCGGTGAAGCTCGGGTCCGGAGTACGAATCTGGGAGTCACCCGATGACCTGCTCGACCGGTTCCACCTGGAGTTGGTGCCCAGCCCGAGCGGCGTGCCACACCACGGTTCTGGTGAAAGTGACACGAGGGCCCACTCGGAATGCCAGCACGGCCGATGCGGGCTTTCGGCAAATGATCGCGTAGATACGGGCGAGTTACCGATACAGGTCGCGGTACCCGTCCGCGCCTATCGGAGCCGACGACGCGATGGGGGCGCCCGGCGTCACGGCCATGGGCACGGTCGGCCGGGCACTGTGGTGAGACGCGAAGACCTCCGTGTGGTGAAGCGTGGAGACCTCCACCACACGGGGGGTCTTCGCCATTGATCAGGCCCACCGAGTGCCAACAACGCTCGTGGTCAACATTCCTAGGGTCGGCCGTGCGGCTCGGGTGCCGCGGCGCGGCGGGTGAGCAGCCAGATGGACACCAGCGCGATGACGGACAGCACCATGATGTATCCGGACACGGCCATCGACGTGCCGGTCGCCTCCAGCAGCAGCACCATCAGGAACGGCGCGAGTCCGCCGCCCAGGATCGCGCTGATCTGATAGCCGAGCGAGGCGCCCGTGTAGCGCATCTCGGCGGTGAACAGCTCGGCGAACAGCGCCGCCTGCGGGCCGTACATGATGCTGAGGAAACAGCTGCCGACGAAGGTGCCGACGCCCAGCCACACCAGCGACGCGGTATCGATGAGCAGGAACATCGGCACCGCCCAGAGCAGCAGCCCGACGGCGCCCGCGGCATAGACCCGCAGCCGGCCGATCCGGTCGGACAGCGCGGCGGCGGCCGGGATCAGGACGAGTTGGGTGAGGCTGACCAGGAGCGAGACGGCCAGCACGGAGGTGCGCCGCATCTCCAGCTCGCGGGTGGCGTAGTCCAGGACCCCGGTGATCAGGATGTAGAAGGTGGCGGTGTTCACCGCGAACGAGCCGCCGGCCAGCAGGACCGTGCCGAGGTGGTGCCGCAGGATCGTGCGCAGGGGTGAACGGCGCGCCTCGACGGCCTGCTCCGCCGCCGCCAGCTTCTCCTCCGCGGCCCGGAATTCGGGGGTCTCCTCGACATGGGTGTGGATATAGCGGGCGAGCAGCAGCACGAGCACGCCGACGAGGAACGGGAGCCGCCAGCCCCAGGCGCCGAAGGACCGCTCGTCGGTGAGCGCACCCGCCAGCAGGAAGACGGAGTTGGCGGTCATCACGCCGATCGGGACGCCGAGTTGTACGAGCGAGCCGTAGAGCCCGCGTTTGCCCTCGGGGGCGTATTCGGTGGCCATCAGCATCGCGCCGCCCCACTGCGCGCCGACCGCGAGGCCCTGGAGCAGCCGCAGGAGGACCAGCAGGACCGGGGCGGCCAGCCCGATGGCGTCGTAGGAGGGCAGCAGCCCGATGGCGGTGGTGGCCAGCCCCATCACGGTCAGGGCGAGCACCAGCATGGGTTTGCGGCCGCGCCGGTCCCCGAGCTGACCGGCGATCACACCGCCGACGGGCCGGGCCAGGAAACCCACCGCGAAGGTCGCGAAGGAAGCGAGCACACCGGCGGCCTCGCTGCCCGAGGGGAAGAAGACGGGGCCGAGGACGAGCGCGGCGGCGATGCCGAAGACGAAGTAGTCGTACCACTCGACGGCGGAGGCGAGGGCCGCGGCGGTGGCGACCTTGCGGCGGTTGCGGGAGGAGGGCGGGGTACCGGGGTGGTCGTGTGGCGCGGAGGGGGCCGTGTCCATGCGTGCACGCTCCGAGGGGGTGCGGGAAGGAAGGGGGGCGGCGCCGTGATGTCGGGTGACCGTACCGACCGGCCGGTACGCCGTCAACGGACCGCGCGGCACGAGTTTTCGGCGACCGGGGCGCGGGGCCGGGGTGCACGGGGCCGGAGCGCGCGGGGCCGGGGCGCGCAGGGCCGGAGCGCCCGGAGCCGAGCTCACGGGGCCGGGGCGCCCGGAGCCGGTGTGGCAGGGCGGGATGGCTGCTGCCGGCCGCGCTGGGGATATCCCCACCTCCAAGGGGGTGGCCCGCCGGATGGGCAACGGCATCCGCCTGCGGCGATCGTGTCGTATCCGGGTTTTCCGCTCACCCGGCGGCGACGGCCTGGAGACGCAGTGCCGAAAGCCGACTGCCCGTCAGGCGTTCCGGGAGACCGACGAAGGATCATCAAGGGGGAACAGTGGATCGTCCTGTGGAGCGTGCTCTCTCGCGCCGTACGTTACTGGCCGGCACGGCGGCAGCCGGTGCGGGAGTGGTGTGGGGAGCGTCGGGGAGGGCCGTCGCCGACGGGTGGGAACGGCCGGTGGGGCAGGGGGCGGTGGGGCAAGGGCCGGTGGGGCAAGGGGCCGTGGACGCCGAGGTGGCGCGCCTGGAGCAGGGGCTGATCGCGCTGCGGCGGGACATCCACCGGCACCCCGAGGCGCCGGGGCAGGAGCGGCGCACCGCCGGTGTGGTGGCCCGGGAGCTGCGGGCGGCCGGGCTGGCCGTCACCACGGGGGTGGGCGGCCACGGCGTCGTCGGCATCCTGCGCGGGGCGCGTCCGGGCCGGACCGTCGCGTACCGGGCGGACATGGACGCGGTGCCGCCCGAGGACATCGTCGGCGGCGGCCCACCACTGCGGGCACGACATCCACACCGCCGTGGCGCTCGGCGTGGCGCAGGTCCTGGCGCGGCTGCGGCGGCAACTGGACGGAACGGTGGTGTTCCTCTTCCAGCCTGCCGAGGAGACCCTGTCCGGGGCCCGTGCACTGATCGGCACGGGCGTGCTGGAGCGCACCCGCGTGGCGGAGATCCACGCCCTGCACTGCGGGCCGTTCCCCGTCGGCCGGTTCGCCGTGACCCCGGGCTTCGGGATGCCGGGCCAGGACAAGGCGGAGGTGACGGTCTCCGGGCCGGACGCGCCCGATGCCGCGCGACGACTGGCCGACGAGATCGGCGCGCTCGCCACGGTGGCACTGCCGCGGACTCCCGCGGACCTCGAGCGGATCGTCGCCGACGCCCTGACGCCCAACGGGCAGCTGGCCCGGTTCGTGGCCGTACGGGCCCGAGCGCAGGACGCCGGGGTGAGTGTCTCCTACCGCTGCTGGCCTCCGGAGCGGTACCTGGACGTGCGCACGGACATCCGTCGCCTGGCCACGTCCTGCGCGGGGGCCGGGGTGCGCTTCCCCGCCGAGCCGTTCCCGGCCATGGTCTGCCCGGAACGCGACGGCCGGGTGCTCGCCCACCACCTGCGCCGCACACTCGGCCGCGACGCGGTGACCGCGCTCCATGCCGCCTTTCCGCCCTTCAGCGGCGAGGACTTCGCCCTCTACTTGGACCGCGTCCCCGGCACGTTCACCTTCCTCGGCGTCCGTGCCCCCGGCGCGCCCGTCACCACCAGCTACCCGCACTACCCCGACTTCGCCCCGGACGAGCGCGCCCTCGGCATCGGCGTACGGGCCATGGCGGGCTGGATCGCGGAGCGGACCCACCGGGCGCAGGGTCTGCCCGGCGGGGCCAACGGGTCCGGCGGGTCCGGCGCCTAGAAGACGACCAGCGCCCGTCCGCCCTTGCCCGCCAGCATGGCGTCGAAGGCGGCCGGGATGCCGTCGAGGCCGATCCGGTCGGTGACCAGGGTGGAGAGGTCGAGCGCGCCGGAGCGGACATGCCCGGCGATGACGGGGAGGTCGCGGGCGGGGTCGCTGTTGCCGTAGACGCAGCCGGAGAGGGTCCGGCCGAAGTAGAAGAGCTCCAGGGCGGAGAAGGTGACCTGCTGGTCCTGGCCGCCGATGCCGACGACCGTCGTACGGCCGCCGCGCCGGGTCGCCGACCAGGCCGTACGGATGGTGTCGGCGCGGCCCACGCACTCCACGGCGACATCGGCGCCCACACCCCCGGTGAGCTTGCGGATCCGCTTGGCGGTGTCGTCGCCCGCCACCACGAACTCGGTGGCGCCGGCCGCGCGGGCCAGCTCCTCCTTCTCCGGGGAGACGTCCACGGCCACGATCGGACCGGCGCCCGCGATCCGCGCCGCCTGGAGCGTGGCCAGGCCGACCCCGCCGACGCCGAAGACCGCGACGGACTCCCCCGCACGCACCCGGGCGCTGTGGTGCACGGCGCCCCAGCCGGTGAGCACCGCGCAGCCGAGCAGCGCCGCATCGGTGAGCGGCACCCCGTCCGGCAGCGGCAGCGCGGCCCGCGCGGGCACCACGGTCTCCTCGGCGAACGCGGCGGTGCCCAGGCCGGGGTAGAGCTCCGTGGCGTCGTCGGCCCGCTTCGCGTACGGGGCGTTCGCGGCGAGACCGGAATGGGCGCACAGCCACGGCTCGGCCAGCCCGCAGAAGTGGCAGTCGCCGCAGGACGGCGCCCAGTTGAGGACGACCTGGTCACCGGGGGCCACCGTGGTCACGTCGGGGCCGACCGCGGTGACCGTGCCCGCGCCCTCGTGCCCGAGGACGGCCGGAGCGGGCTGGCGCAGGGTGCCGTTGGACAGCGACAGGTCGGAGTGGCAGACACCGGCGGCGGCGAGCCGGATACGGACCTGGCCGGGGCCGGGCTCGGGCAGGTCGATCTCGGTGACCTGCAACGGGGCGTTGACGGCGGGCAGTACTGCGGCGCGAACCACAAGATCTCCTCGGTGCGGAGGACAGGGGGGTGAGGGGACTGAGGGAGCTCGGGGGCTGAGGGGGCTGAAGGGGCTCAGGTGATCGGACCGCGTCGCGGCGGGGGTGGCACCGGCCGCCCCCGCCGCGCGGCCGGGTCAGAGCTGGAGCGACTTGGTCTGGAGATATTCGGTCAGGCCGTGCGGGCCCAGCTCGCGGCCGACGCCGGACTGCTTGTAACCGCCGAACGGGGCAAGGGGGTTGAAGCGGCCGCCGTTGATGTCGACCTGCCCGGTGTGCAGGCGGCGGGCGAAGGCCACCGCCTCGGCCTCGTCGCCCGCCCAGACCGCGCCGGCCAGGCCGTAGACGGTGTCGTTGGCGATCCGGACGGCATCGTCCTCGTCCTCGTACTTCAGGATCGACAGGACCGGGCCGAAGATCTCCTCCTGGGCGATGGTCATCTCCGGGGTGACATCCGCGAAGACGGTCGGTGTGACGTAGTAGCCCGTCCCCGCGGGCGCCTCCGGGCCGCCCGCCACGACCTTCGCGCCCTCGGCGATGCCCTGCTCGATATAGCCGCGCACCCGGTCCCGCTGCTTGGCGTTGACCAGCGGGCCGACCCTCTCGCCGGGTACGTACTTCGCGGCCGCCGCCGTCGCCAGCTCGACGGCCTCGGCGTAGTGGTCCTTGTGAACCAGCATCCGGGTCCAGGCGCTGCACGTCTGACCGGAGTTGGCCATCACGTTGGCGACGCCGACCGCGACGGCCTTGGGCAGATCGGCCCCGGGCAGGATGACATTGGCGGACTTGCCGCCCAGCTCCAGCGCCACCGGCTTGACCGCGGCGCCCGCGAGGGCACCGATCCGCTTGCCGACGGCCGTCGAGCCGGTGAAGGAGACCAGGTCGACCCCCTCGTGCTCGGCCAGCGCATGCCCGGCGACCGGGCCGAGTCCGGTGACGAGGTTGAAGACACCGGCGGGTATGCCGGCCGCGTCGGCGCACTCGGCGAACAGCTGGGCGACCAGCGGGGTGTCCTCGGCGGGTTTGAGCACCACCGTGCAGCCGGCCGCGAGCGCCGGGGCGACCTTGGCGACGATCTGGTGCAGGGGGTAGTTCCAGGGCGTGATCGCGCCGACCACGCCGACCGGTTCGTGCAGCACGGTGGAGTTGCCGATCTTCTCCTCGAAGGAGTACGTGCTGGCCAGTTCGGCGTACGAGCCGCAGACCGCGACCGGCACCCCGGCGTGCACCATCTTGCTGAACGCCAGCGGCGAGCCGAGCTCGGCGGTGACGGTCTCGGCGATCTCCTCGGCGCGCGCGACGAGTTGGTCGCGCAGCGCGGTCAGCCGGGCGGCGCGCTCCTGGGGCGGGGTGGCGGCCCAGCCCGGCAGCGCCGCGCGGGCGGCGCGGACCGCGGCGTCCACGTCCTGCGCCGAGCCGGCCGGGACGGTGGCGAAGACCTGCCCGTCGGCCGGGTTGACGACCTCGATCGTGCCGCCGCCCTCGGCGGGCCGCCAGCTTCCGTCGATGTACATCGCGTCGTGCTGCTTCACGTCGTGGTCCTCCCGGGCCGGCTGCTGGTCATCCCTCCTAAACTAGCGCCGGTAGTTTTGCGCCGCCAGGGATCCCGCCACACACCGGGGTGACGGTCGCCACGAGCCTAGGGCGTGTCTTCACCGTCCCGCCTTGGCGGACGGCATGCACTTTCCGTCGCTCATGCTGAGGTATCCCGCCTTGCCAGGGACCGCGACGACCGTCCGCTCCGCGCGCCCCGTGACGGCACATCCGGGCCGCCCCGCGCCTGCCCCGTACGGGCCGCCATCGCGCCCGAGGCCAGCAACAGCACGCCGAGCAGGGCGAAGGGCGCGGCGGTGCCCGCCACCCCGGCCAGCAGTCCGGCGCCGGCGGGGGCGGCGACCTGGCCGAGCCGGTTGCCGGTGAGGCGGAGCGCCAGTGCCGTGCTGCGGGCCCGGTCGGGGGCGGCCTGGACGACCGTCGTCATCGACAGCGGCTGGCCGACGCCGAGACAGAAGCCGAGGGCGAGCAGCATCGCGGCGAGCGCCCACACCGGCACCGGCAGCACCAGACCGCCGCACACCACCCCGGCCAGCGCGCAGCTGCCGGCCATCAGCGCGGTGCGTCCCAGCCACCGGATCATCGGCGTCATCACCAGCCGGCAGGCGATGGTGGCCGCGGCCCGCAGGCTGAGCAGCAGGCCGATGGTAGTGGGGGCGATGGCGCGGTCCTCGCCGATGACGGGGAGGTAGGCGGTGAGGATGTCGGTCGCGGAGAGCACGGCCAGGCTCATGAAGATGCCGGCCGGGACGCCGCGGGTGCGCAGGATGGCGCGTACCGGGACCGGTGGCCCGGCCGTACGGCCCGCGGCGTCCGGCGGCACGGCGCGGGCGCGCTGTTCGAGGCGCCAGAGCGAGGCGTAGGAGACGGCGGCGACGGCGCCGGAGACGAGCAGGGCGGTGGCGCTCGTCGGGGCCATCCGGCCGTCGTGTTCGGAGATGACGAGCCCGGCGGCGACCGGGCCGATCAGCTGGCCCAGGGAGGCGCCGATGGTGAAGTGGCCGAAATTGCGGTCGCGGTCCTCGGGGGCGCTGCGGCGGGCGACGATCGACTGGGCACCGATGACGAAGCACAGGTGCCCCAGTCCCATCACCCCGCTCCAGGCGGCCATCACGGGCAGCGACGCGGCCAGCCCGCTGAGCGCACAGCCTCCGCTGATCAGTGCCACCCCGACGACGAGCAGCGGCGCGCAGCGGCCGTGGTCGGTACGGCGGCCGAGCGGGACGGCGACGAGCAGCGGCAGCAGGGCGTAGACGGCGGTGATCACGCCGATGGCGCGTTCGTCGGCGCCGAGGGCGAGGGCCCGGTAGGAGACGGCCGGCCTGGCCATGCTCACCGCTCCTTGGGCGAAGGAGAAGGTGAGGACCAGGCGCAGCAGCCAACTCCCGCCGGGCCCTTCGGGGCGGGTGGCGGTCATCTAGATGATGCCGAAGAGCAGTCCCGCGCAGAGGACCACCAGGGAGGTCAGGGCGGCCCACTTGACGGTGAATTTGGTGTGGTCGCCGAACTCGACCTTGGCCATGCCGACGAGGACGTAGACGGCGGGGACCAGCGGGCTGGACATGTGCAGGGCCTGGCCGACGAGGGAGGCACGGGCGATCTCGATGGGGGCCACGCCGTGGGCGGCGCCGGCCTCGGCGAGGATCGGCACGATGCCGAAGTAGAAGCCGTCGTTGGACATGAAGTACGTCAGCGGGATGCTGAGGACGCCGGTGACGATGCCCATGTGCGGGCCGAGCGCGTCGGGGATGCCGCTGACCAGCCAGCGCGCCATGTGCTCGACCATGCCGGTGCCGGTGAGCACGCCGGTGAAGACGGCGGCGGCGAAGACCATCCCGGAGACGTTGAGGACGTTCTCGGCATGGGCGGCGACGCGGGCCTTCTGGTCCTTCATCTGCGGGAAGTTGACGGTGAGGGCGAGGGCCGCGCCGATCAGGAAGAGGACCGGGATCGGCATGACCTGAAGGATCAGCAGGGTGAGCAGCGCGAGGGTGAGCGCGGCGTTGAACCAGTAGAGCTTGGGGCGCAGGGTGGCGCGCTGCGGGTCCAGGGTCTGGAGGCCGTCGTCGGCGTGGTCGCCGGAGCCGGTGGCCGGGTCGGAGCCGGTGGCCGCGTCGGGGTCCGTGTCGGAGCCGGTGCCCGCGCCGCCGGTGCCGGGCTGCGTACCGGCCGGGACGCCCCCCTTGCCGCCGGCGCCCGCGCCGACCAGGACCAGCTCGGTCTCCTCCTCGTCCGCGGCCTCCGTGACCACCCGGGTGTCGCCGAGGGTCAGGACGCCGAGCCGCTTGCGCTCCCGCCGGCCGAGGACGTACGCGAGGGCGAAGACCGCGACCAGGCCGACGGCGAGGGCGGGGATCATCGGGACGAAGATGTCGCCGGCGTCGAGCTTGAGCGCGGTGGCGGCGCGGGCGGTCGGGCCGCCCCAGGGGAGGGTGTTCATCACGCCGTTGGCGGTGGCGGCGACACCGGTCATGACCACGAGGCTCATCTTCAGCCGCTTGTAGAGCGGGTAGAGCGCCGAGACGGTGATCATGAAGGTGGTGGAGCCGTCGCCGTCGAGCGAAACGATCGCGGCGAGCAGCGCCGTGCCGACGACCACCCGCACCGGGTCGGCCTTGCAGAACTTCAGGATGCCGCGGACGATCGGGTCGAAGAGCCCGACGTCGATCATCACCCCGAAGTAGATGATGGCGAACATCAGCATCGCGGCCGTGGGGGCCAGGTCGCCGATGCCCTTGAGGACGTAGTCGCCCAGGTGCGCGCCCTGTCCGACCAGGATGCAGAACAGCGCGGGGATGAGCACCAGCGCGGCCATCGGTGACATCTTCTTCATCATGATCAGCACCAGGAAGGTGGCGATCATGACAAATCCGAGGATTGTCAGCATTAGGGGTACCTCACGTTCGCCCTTGAACATCTGCCGGGGGGTGGCAGTTCAGGTGACGTTAGGTCCAGCAAACTTTTGTTAACAAGGCCTTGACGCGCGAGCAATACGAGCAAAACCCCAGGTCAATACGGATCTCATCGGACGGGCGTGAGCACAACCGGCAGTCCGTTGAGCACCGCGGTGCCCGAGAGCGGATCCAGCAGCCGCCCGGCGTTGAGCTGGTTGACGTTGACGCCTGGGTCGGCGGCGGCGACTCCCAGCCGGGTCCCGGGCCGGTTATGGCCCCAGCCGTGCGGCAGGCTCACCACACCGGGGCGCACGGCCTCGGTGATCTCCACCGGCACCTCCAGCTCGCCGCCGTCCCCCGTCAGCCGCGCGGGCCCGCCGTCGGTGAGCTCCAGCCGCGCCGCGTCGTCGGGGTGCACCTGGACCGTGCAGCGGTTGCTGCCGCCCGTCAGCGCCGGGACGTTGTGCAGCCAGCTGTTGTTGGACCGCAGATGGCGGCGGCCGACGAGCAGCATGCCGCCGGGGAGCCGGGTGAGCCGGCCGCGCAGCCGGTCCGCCTCGGCGGCGATCGGCCCGGGGCACAGTTCCACGGCGCCGCTGCGGGTCCTGAGGACCCCGGGCACCCGCGGTGCGAGCGGGCCGAGGTCGATGCCGTGCGGGTGCGCCAGCAGCCGGTCGAGGGTCAGCCCCTCGGGGTCGGCGCCGAAGCCCTCGCCGTACGGCCCGAGCCGCAGCATCATGTCGAGCCGGCGTTCGGCTCCGGTCCGTCCGGTCAACTCCTGTGCGAGTGCGCCCGGTTGGCGTCCGTACACGGGAGAGTGCGGATCCCCGGCCGCCTTGCCGAGCGCCGCGCCGATCACCCCTGCGTCCACCAGGCCCGGGTCCGCGCCGTCCTGGCCGCCCAGGCAGAGGATCAGCCGCGCATGGATCTCGCACTCGTCGGGCTGCCCGTCGGCGAGCGGGAGCACCGCCCGGGTGTAGCGGGCCTGGTTGCGCACGGCCAGGGCGTTGAAGGCGTAGTCGAAGTGCGGGCTGCGGGACGGCGGGGGCGGCGGCAGCACGACATCGGCGTGCCGCGAGGTCTCGTTGAGGTACGGGTCGACGCTCACCATGAAGTCCAGTGAGGCGAGCGCGGCATCGAGGCGGTCGCCGTCCGGGACGGACAGGACCGGGTTGGCGGCGATCACGACGGCGGCCCGGACGCGGCCCGCACCAGGAGTGTCGATCTCCTCGGCCAGCGCGACGATGGGAAGCTCGGACTTGGCCTCGGGGTGGCCGGAGACCCGGCTGTGCCAGCGGCCCAGGGCGAAGCCGCGGCCGAGGCCGGCCGGGCGGGGCGCGGCGCCGGTCGCCGAGAGCGGGAACATGATGCCGCCGGGCCGGTCGAAGTTGCCGGTGAGGAGGGCGAGTACATCGACGAGCCAGCTGGTGAGGGTGCCGAACTCGACGGTGGTGGAGCCGATCCGGCCGTACACCGCGGCGGTTTCGGCGGCCGCCAGCTCACGGGCCAGCCGCCGGATCCGCTCCGCGGGCACCTCGCACAGCGGTGCCACCGCCTCGGGTGTGAAGTCCGCCGCCAGCCGCTCGACCTCGTCGATCCCGGTGAGGTGCCCGGCCCGCTCCCCCACGTCGACGAGGCCCTCCTCGAAGAGCACCCGCACCATCGCGAAGAGCAGCAGGGCGTCGGTGCCGGGCCGGACCGCGAGATGCTCGTCGGCCAGCTTCGCGGTACGGGTGCGCCGCGGGTCGATGACGGTCAGCCGCCCGCCGCGGCGGCGCAGCGCCCTGATCCGGCCCGGGAAGTCGGGTGCGGTGCACAGACTCCCGTTGGAGTCCAGCGGGTTGGCGCCGATGACCAGGAGGTGGTCGGTGCGGTCCAGGTCCGGTACGGGGATGGCCAGCGGATCGCCGTAGAGCAGCCCGCTGGAGACATGCTTGGGCATCTGGTCGACGGTGGAGGCGGTGAAGACGCTGCGGGAGCCGAGGGCCGCGAGCAGGACGGGCGGGTAGAGGGCACCGGCGACGGTGTGCACATTGGGGTTGCCGAGGACCACGGCGACGGGGGGCCCGGCCGCTTCGCGCGCACCCGGGAGTTCGGGGGCGTCCGGGCCGTGTGCCTCGATGAGCGGGCGCAGCCCGGCCTGGACGGCGGCGAACGCCTCGTCCCAAGTGGCCTCCGTCAGCGCTCCGTTGCGGCGCACCAGGGGGCGGGTGATCCGGTCGGGGTCGGCGTCCAGCTCACCGAAGGACGCGCCCTTGGGGCAGATGAAGCCCTTGCTGAAGATGTCGTCCCGGTCGCCGCGGACCGCGGTCACCCGGTCGCCGTCCACGGTGACGCTGAGCCCGCACGTGGCCTCACAGAGCGGGCAGATGCGCAGGGCGGTACGGGTCATCGGTCCCTCCCGGGGACGGTGCCGGCGGCGGGGCTGCGTACGTACCGTCCGACCATACCGACCGGTTGGCATGAGGGCAGCCCTCCCGACGGAAATCGGCTCACGGCCGCCCCGTCACGCCGCCGGAGTCCGCCCGGCGCTCACCCCTCCCCCGCGCCCGGCCCGTCCAGATAACGCGCCAGATAGGCCCGGAGCAGTTCCTTGGTCTCCGTGACGATGGCGGGATCGCCGGCCGGATCCGTGCGGAAGGCGAGCTGGAGCAGCGCATCGGCCGTCTCGACGCCGACCAGGAAGGCGGTGCGCAGCCGCTCGTCGGCGATGTCCAGGCCGAGCGGTCCGGCGAAGAGGGCACGCAGCCGGTCGGCGACCTCGTAATTCGCCTGCCGGGATTCGCGCGGGGCCGGGACGGTGAACTCCACCAGGGCGAAGCCCGGCACCGTCCGCTTCATGGCGAGGTATTCGTCGACCACCACATCCATCGCCCGGCGCCACCGCAGGGGCTGGTCGGCCGGTGCGGTGAGCCGGGCGGTGATGCGGTCCGTGTAGGCGTCGAGATTGCGCCGGGCGAGAGCCTCGGCCATGGCGCGCTTGTTGGGGAAGAAGCGGTAGACCGAGCCGATCGGGACGCCGGCCCGCAGGGCCACGGCGCGGGTGGTCAGCTCCTCGTACCCGGTCTCCTCCAGAACTTCGGCACAGGCGTCGAGGATTCTGGCCAGGCGCTGGGCGCTGCGCCGCTGGACGGGCGCGCGGAGGAGGGGGGTCTGCGGGTCTGCGGGGCGGGGGGTCGGTTGCTGCACCCCTCCATCCTGCCCGGCGTCCGGACGGGCGGGGTGCCATCGGCGCGATCCGACGACGTGGCCGGGAGTCTCCGTTGACGGCCCCCCATGGCAATCCTAAGGTCTTGCATAGGATTCCTTGAGCGGCGGGAGCACGCGATGGCAGGCACGGGCAGCGAGCAGGCGAGGAAGACGGCCGAAGGGCTGGCGTACGCCACCGGCTTCGGCAACGAGCACAGCTCGGAGGCCGTACCGGGCGCCCTGCCGGCGGGCCGCAACTCCCCTCAGCGCGCCCCGCTCGGCCTGTATGCCGAGCAGCTCAGCGGGTCGGCGTTCACCGAACCGCGCGACCACAACCACCGCTCCTGGCTCTACCGCATCCGCCCGTCGGCCGCGCATCCGCCGTTCGTCCGCGCCGCACAGCGCGCGGTCCGCTCGGCGCCGTTCACCGACTGCGTCCCCGACCCCAACCGGCTGCGCTGGAACCCCCTGCCCGAACCCGAGGGCCCGGCCGACTTCCTGGACGGGCTGTGGACGCTGGGCGGCAACGGCGACGCCACCCAGCGCACCGGCATCGCCGTCCACCTCTACTGCGCCAACACCTCCATGGACCGGCGGGTGTTCGGCAACGCGGACGGCGAGCTGCTGATCGTGCCGGAGCGCGGCGGGCTGCTGCTGCGCACCGAACTCGGCCTGCTGCACGCCGAACCGGGCGAGGTGGCGCTGATCCCGCGCGGCATCCGCTTCCGCGTCGAGCTGCTGGAAGACACCGCCCGCGGCTATGTCTGCGAGAACTATGGACGGCCCTTCCAGCTCCCCGACCTCGGCCCGATCGGCGCCAACGGCCTGGCCAACCCCCGGGACTTCCGCGCCCCGGTCGCCGCCTACGAGGACGTCGAGGGCCCCGTCGAGGTCGTCAACAAGTTCTGCGGCAACCTCTGGACGGCCACCTACGACCACTCGCCGCTGGATGTCGTCGCCTGGCACGGCAACCACGTCCCGTACGTCTATGACCTGCGCCGCTTCAACGTCATCGGCTCGATCAGCTATGACCACCCCGACCCGTCGATCTTCACCGTCCTCACCTCCCCCTCCGACACCCCGGGCCTGGCGGGCGTGGACTTCGTGGCCTTCGCGCCCCGCTGGCTGGTCGGCGAGGACACCTTCCGGCCGCCGTACTTCCACCGCAATGTGATGACCGAGTACATGGGACTGATCGAGGGCGCCTACGACGCCAAGGCCGAGGGTTTTGTACCGGGCGGCGGCTCCCTGCACAACATGATGTCGGCGCACGGGCCCGACCGGGAGACCTTCGACCGGGCGAGCGCCGCCGAGCTGCGACCGCAGAAGATCGACGACGGGCTGGCCTTCATGTTCGAGACCCGCTGGCCGCTGACGCTGACCGAACAGGCCCGGGACGCCGGCCATCTCCAGCGCGGTTACGACGACGTATGGCAGGGTCTCCAGCGCCACTTCCGCCCGTGACACCGGGGATCGCCTCGTGACCACCTTCGCTCCCGACTCGCTCGCCCTGAACCGCAAGCTGCCGCTGTGGTACCAGGTCTCGCAGTCGCTGCGCGCCTCCATACTCGGCCGTTCCCCCGAGGCGCCGCTGCGGCTGCCCACCGAGGACGCGCTCGCCGCGCACTACGGCGTGAGCGTGCTGACCATGCGCCAGGCCCTCAAGGAACTGGAGGCGGAGGGCCTGATCAGCCGGCACCGGCGCCGGGGCACCTTCATCGAGCCGAGCGCCCAGCGCGGTGCGCCGGTACGGCTGCTGGGTTCGGTGGACGCGATCGTGGCCCAGCAGTCCGGGATGACCACCGAGCTGCTGGAGCACGGCCCCACCACGGTGCCGTCCGAACTGTCCGAGTACTTCCCGGGCCTGGCCGAGGTGACCGGATTCCGCCGGCTGCGCAGCGACGAGGAGACCGGCGAGCCGACCAACCACGCGCACAACTACGTACGCCCCGACGTCGCCGCCCTGATCGATCCGGCGGATCTGCTGCGCTCCCCGATGACGAAGGTGCTGCGGGACGCGGTGGGCGTACGGATCAGCCGGATCACCGACACCGTCGAGGCCCGGCTGGCCGACCCGGAGACCGCCCGGCTGCTCCAGGTTCCGCTGCTGAGCCCGATCCTGCACTACACGGGCATCACCTACGACGAGGACGGCCGCCCGGTCGACGTCGCCCGCATCCACTACCGCGGCGACCGCTTCTCCTTCACGGTGACGCTGGACGCGTGACCTCCCACGTTTTTGGCTGTCCCGCCGTGGTGGTTGTTCGCCACTTACCGCCCGCTGCGCGGTGCGCTCGCCGTTGCGCCTTGGCCTCCGGCCTACCTGTTTGGCTTTCCCGCCGTGGTGGTGTCTCGCCGTTGCGCCTGCGGCGGGCCGGTGGTTGTCGGGTGCGGTGACGGACCTCCGGGGCCGGTGTGTGGGACTGCTTCGCTTTACGTCCCACACACCGACCCCTCCGGCCCGTCCCCTCCCGTGAGTGGATGAGTGAAGGTGAGTGGGGGCGGGCCAAGGGACATTGCCGCCGGGGCCCTCTGGTCGCTCCGTAATGACCGACGCGTTTTGATGTGACCACAAGGTGCACCGGACCACCCACGTTCACCCCCACCTGGCTTTTCCCACCCCCAACGGGAGGGGACGGGCCGGAGCGGGTGGGTGTCCGGACGTAAAGCGAAGCACACCGGACCCCCCACCCCGGCGG